>DASWIG010000129.1:0-8670 GCA_036397835.1 Thermoanaerobaculia bacterium | reverse complement strand
GAACAACAACGGGATCTGCTGCGAAGCAATGGGTGTGAACCGAAGCAGGCAACGAAATACGGCGTCGTGTTCACTGAGGTCAGGACTTTCCGCAATGTAAAGCTCCGCAATCAAGTCCCGCCATCGCAGCAGCTCACGGCGAAGCCCTCGAGTCTCATGGACTGCGATCGTCAGGTCGGCAAGTCGAAGGGCGCGTTCGTAGCAGTTCCTGAGACTCGCCCGGTCAGAGGGCGCGAACAGCTTGCGTGCCCGGTTCAATTCGTTGCCGATCATCAGGATCTGTTGATCGAGGGTGAACATCGACCAGCGGTCTTCGGTGAGGTCGGCGTGCTGTGTGGCCATCGTTAGATCCCCTCGCCTTTCCCGATCAGCTCGAAAGTGATTTCGCGGATCTTCTCGCGAATCTCCGCGTCGGCAATCTCCATGCCCGGGTTCCATGCGAGGGCCGAATGTTGATCAAAGCCGTGTACTCGATGCACCCTTCCGGACCTCGGCCAGGGTAGTAGTTCGCGCCCCAGAGATCGGCCTGCCGACTCCCGCTCTCCAGAAGGAGTTGCTCGGCGTCGGCATGGAGCCCGCCTCCGACGCCAAGGACTCTCCGACGTACGTCTACGACGTACTTCACCATGTCGACGAAGGAGGCTTCGGCAAGCCGCTTGAGCTGCGCCGCGTCGATCTTGCGGTCGATGATGAGGATGTTGGGGTTCTGCTCGGCCATCTCGCCGAGATAGTAGCAGCTCGTAAGGTGCTTCGGGCGGTCTCGCCTTGCGCTTCCCGAGAGACGTTGACCCCCGCTGACCTCGCCAGTCGAGGGCGCACGCCGTGCGCCCCTACACCGATCGTCGCTACGCCTCGGCCTGCCGCCCTGCCGCTTCGACCGCGACTGCCTCCTCCAGGTCGTCTTTACCTGGTCGACGTACTCTCGTGCCGGCTCAGAGAAGACGATCGAGGTCGGCGCGAGACGGGGCGAGCCCGGCGTCGTCCTTACCGTCGCCGACCGCGGCACGGGCGTGGCCCGGCGCCAGCTCGATCTCCGACGGGTCGGCGCACTCGAGGAAAAGCTCGACCGCCTCGCGAAGGTTCTCCCGCGCCTCTTCCACGGTCTTTCCCTGGCTGGCCACGTCCAGCTCGGGGCACAGGGCCACGTAGAGGTTGCGGCCCGGTCCGCTACCGCGCGACCGTGTCGCGGCTCAAGAGCCGTTGCCGCAGCCGACGCCACAGGGCGAACGCGCGCTCCTTTTCCTTCTGGCCCACCAGCAGCGAGTAAATCACCGGCAGCACGATCAGGATCAGCACCGTGGCGCCGGCGAGGCCGAAGATCAGCGCGTTGGCCAGCGGCGACCACAGGCTGCCGCCCCAGATCGCCAGCGGCGTCATGCCGGCGATGGTGGTGACGCTGGTGAGGATCACCGGACGGAACCGCCGTTCCCCCGCCTCCAGCAGCGACTCGAACATCCGCTTGCCTTCGACCCGCTGCAGGTAGTTGGCGAAATCCGTGAGGACGATCGAATCGTTGATCAGGATGCCCGTGAGGCTGACGATGCCGATGAAGGCCATGAAGCCGAACGGGTGCCCGGTGATCGCCAGGCCGGCGACCGCGCCGATGATGCCGAAGGGCACCGTCAGCAGGATCACGAAGGGCTGGACGAAGGAATTGAACTGGATCGCCAGGATCACGTAGATGCCCATGAGCGCCAACGCCATGGCCTGGCCGAGGCCGGCGAAGGCCTCCTCGCGCTGCTCGCTCTCGCCGCCCAGCTCCAGCTCGTAACCCGGCGGCAGCGTCAGGTCGGCGAGCCGCTCGCGCACGTCCGCGGCGGCGTCCGCCACCAGCCGGCCGCTCACCGCGCACTCGACGCTCACCAGGCGGCGGCCGCCGCGGCGGCTGATGCCGTCGAAGCCCCCCTCTTCGACCACCGTGGCCAGCTCGCCGAAAGGCACCGTGCGGTCGTAGCGCGAGGGCAGGTAGAGACGCCCGAGGTCCGAGACCTCGCGCAGCGCGCGCGGGTCCAGCCGCACGAGGACGGGGACGTCGCCGTCGCCCTGGCGGTATTGGGTGGCGGTCTCGCCGTGGAGCGCCAGGTGCACGGTGCTGGCGAAGGAGAAGCTGTCGACGCCGAGCAGCGCCGCCTTGCGCTTGTCGAGCCGCAGCGCCAGCCGTGGCGTCTTCTGCCCCAGAGAGTCGCGCAGGTCGGTGACGCCGGGGACCGTCTCGACGCGCCGACGGACCTGCGCGGCCAGCGACGCCAGCGTCTCCAGGTCCTCGCCGCGCACCCGGACCTCGATGGCGACGCCGGTGCTCGGCCCCTGCTCCAGGACCTTCGGCTCGACCGTGGCGCCGGAGATCCGCCGCAGGCGTCCCTTGAGCTCCTCGACGTAGATTTCAACCGGGCCGTCGAAGTCGTCGCGCAGGTTGACCAGCACCTGGGCGTAGCTCGCCGTCTCGTTCTCGCGCACCTCGTTGTAGTAGACCCGCGGGCTCCCCTTGCCGAGGTTGACGGTGAAGTCGCGCACCGCCGCCTCTTGGGCGAGCATCTCCTCGACCTGCGACGCGATCAGGTCGGTCGCCGCGAGGTTGGCGTCGCGGGGCAGGCGGACGTTGATCAGGAAGGCGCCCTTCTCGGCCTTGGGGAAGAACTGCAGGCCGAGGCGGGGAATCGCCGTCACCGCGAGCGCGAAAGCCGCCAGCGCCAGGCCCAGGGTGAGCGCGCGGTGGCGCAAGGCGCGCTTGGCGGTCTCGAGGTAGAGGTCGAGGACCCGCGGGCGCGCCGCCGCGTGGACCTTCGGCGGCGGGAAGCTGCGCCACAGGGCGTAGCACAGGAGCGGCACCACCGTCAGGGCGACGAGCAGCGAGCCGGCCATCGAGAAGATCAGCGCCATCGGCAGCGAATAGACGAAGTCACCGACGATGCCGCCCAGGAAGAGCAGGGGCACGAAGGCCGCTACCGTGGTCAGGACCGACGAGACCACCGGCGTCCTCACCTCGGACGCCCCGGAGATGACCGCGTCGAAGAGGGCCTCGCCGCGCTCGAGGCGGAGGGCGACGGCCTCCACCACCACCAGCGCCGAATCGACGAGCATGCCCAGGGCCAGCACCAGGCCGAAGATCGAGACCTGGTGGAGGTCGATCGACGTCAGGCGCATCAGCAGGAAGGCGATGAGCACCGAGAGCGGGATGGAGATCGAGACCACCACCGCCTGGCGCAGGCCGAGGAAGAGGGTGACCATCAGCATCACGATCACGCCGCCGGCCACGGCGTTCCAGCCCAGGTTGCCGAGCAACGCGCCGACGCTGGCGCCGCGGTCGTTGATCACGGCGAGCTCGAGGTCCGCGGGCAGGGCCCCGCGCAGCTCCGCCAGGCGCTCGCGCACCGCTGCGGCCACCGCCGCCGTGTTGGTGCCCGCCTTCTTGCCGGCGGCCAGCAGCACGGCCGGCCGGCGGTTGGTGCGCACCAGGTAGCGGGGGTCGGCGAAGCCGTCCTCCACCCGGGCGACGTCGCGCAGCACGACCACCGAGTCGCCGACGCTGCCGATCACCGCGCCGCCGATCTCCTCCAGGCTGCGCAGCTCGTCGGGGTTGGTGACCAGGTAGCGCCGCCGCCCCACGTCGAGCTCGCCGCCGGGCACCCCGGCGTTCTCCAGGCGCAGCACGTCGCGGATGCGGGTCAGCGGGATGCGGTACTGGGCCAGGCGCTCGTCGTCCACCAGCACCCGGATCTGCCGCTCCTGCGCCCCCTCGATCACCACCCGCGACACCGCGTCGACGGTTTCCAGCTCGCGCTCCAGCGTCTGCGCCCAGGCGCGCAGGCGGCGGTCGTCCTCGCTCGTGCGCGGCGTCCCCTCGGAGGACGTCCTGAAGAGCGAGACCAGGACGACCGGAATGCCGGCCGGGTTGTAGCTCTTCAGCTCGGGACCGCGGGTGCCCGCCGGCAGCTCCCCGCGCGCGTCGTCGAGCCGCTCCTCGAGCCTCTCGGTGACGTCCGCGGGCTCGGCGTCGGCGGCGATGCGGACGGCGATCATGGCGACGCCGGCGGCCGTGTGCGAGCGCACGAGGTCGATGTCGTCCAGCTCGTCGATCGCGTCCTCGAGGGGGCGGGTGACCAGCTCCTCGACCTTGCCGGCGTCCACTCCGGGCCACAGGGTGACCACCTCGACGTCGTGGGGGTCGAACTCGGGGTCCTCGGTGCGGGGCAGGGAGAGGAAGGCCCAGACGCCGCCGATCAGCAGTCCGCCCACCGCCAGGATCGACACCCGGTAGTACTGGATGATGCCGGCGACCATGCCCCCGGAAGATAGCATGCGGGAAACGAACCGAAGGAGACGAACGATGAAGACGTTGGCGCCAATCCGGACGATCCTGGTGCTCGCGGCCGTCCTGCCGGCCGTAGCGGCGGCGCAGCAAGAGCTGTCCCTGGACGACGCCCTGCGCCTCGCCCACGACGAGAGCCACCGGCTGAAGGCGGCCGGTCAGGCGGTGGCGGCGGCGGCCGCGGGCGTGCGCACGGCGCGGGCCGAGATGCTGCCGGCGCTCGGCGTGGTGGCGACCCGGGTGGACTACGACGGCGACGTGTTCTACGCCCGCTTCGTCAATCCGGCGGCGCCGGGCGAGCCCAACCCGGACGCCGAGCCCACCGACGTCGGCGACTTCTCCGCCACCAGCGCCGCCGTGCTCAAGCTCACCCAGACGCTCTACGCCGGCGGCGCCCTGCGCTCGCGCGTGCGGGCCGGCCAGGTGGAGCGGCGGATCGCCGAGGAAGACCAGCGCCAGCAGCGGCTCGACCTCGACTACGACGTCACCAGGGCCTACTACGACGTGCTGCTCGCCGAGCAGGCCGTGGAGGTGGCGCGCCAGAGCGTCAGCCGCTCGCAGGAGACGCTCGACGCGGTACGGCGCCGGCGGGCCGCGGAGGAGGCCCTGGCAGTCGAGGAGCTGGGCGCCGAGAGCCACCTCGCCGCCGACCGCCACCGCCTGCTGGCGGCCGAGAACGACGCCCGCTTCGCCCGCCTGGAGCTGCGCCGCCTGCTGGCCGGCGCGCCGGCGGCGGCGCAGCCGCGCCTGACCGAGGCGCTCGAGCGGCCGCCGCGCCAGCTCGACGAGGAACAGGCGGTGCGCCTCGCCCGCGACCGTCACCCGGCGCTGGCGCGCGGCGAGCTGCGCGTGGCCCTCGCCGAGGAGCACGCGGCCGGCGCCCGCGCCCACTTCAGGCCCAAGCTCGAGCTCGAGGGCTATCACGCCTGGATCGACAGCGAGACTTTCTTCGAGGGCACCACCTACGGCTTCGACGTCAAAGTCTCCATCCCTTTCTTCCGCGACGTGGCCGCCGGCGGCGGCGCCCGGGCGCAGGCGGCGGCGGCGCGGGAGCTCGAGCGCAGCGCCCTCGCCGAGGCGGGCTCCGCGCTCGAGCTCCTTGCCCGCCAGGCCGTGCGCCGGGCGCAGGAGGCCTACGGCGCCGCCGACGTCGCCCGCGGGGCCCTCGACTACCAGCGGGAGAAGCACCGGGTGACGGCGAGCGCGTTCCGCGAGCAGCTCGTGACCGCCGGCGACCTGATGAGCGAGCACGCCGCGCTCGCCGAGGCCGAGCTGCGGTTCCTCGCCGCCCAGCACCACGCACGGCTGGCTGAGGCGGAGCTCGACCGCAGCGTCGGCGGGCCCGAGCCCTGACCGGGTTGAGGTAGGATCCGGAGTCGTAGGGGGGCCGGGAGGTTCCTGGCAGATGATCGAGATCACGGTGGCCGCCGAGGGCCAGGAGCCTCGGCTGCAGCGATTCGACGGCCCGCGCGTGGCCATCGGGCGCGGCGAGGACAACGACGTCGTCCTCGACTCGAAGGGATGCTCGCGCCATCACGCCGAGATCGTCCGCGAGGCCGGCGGCTACAAGCTCGTCGACCTGGGAAGCACCAACGGAGTGCTCTTCGGCGCCCAGGTCGTCCGGGAAGTGCGGCTCGCCGACGGCGTCGCCGTCACCATCGGCGAGCACCGCCTGACCTTCGCGCTGCCCGAGGAGAAGGCCAGCGACGCCACCGTCCGCATGGTGCTGGGCAAGCTGCCGCCCGCGGCGCCGGCGCCGGCGCCGCTGGCCGCCGCGGCGCCGGCCCTCTACCTGGCCTTCGGCAGCGGCGAGGGCGAGCGCGTGCTCAAGATGGTCCCCGGCGCCGAGTACGTGCTCGGCCGCTCGCCCAGCGCCGACCTCGTCCTCGCCGACAGCGAGAGCTCGAAACGGCACGCCAGCGTGTACGCGCGGGGAGATCGCTTTCACATCGTCGACCTCCGGAGCTCGAACGGCACCTTCGTCAACGGCGAACGGGTCCGCCGCGAGGTGGCGATCGTGCCCGGCGACGAAATCGTCATCGGCCAGACCTCCATCCGGGTGACGGACCAGATCGACGACCTGATCGACCGCGCCAACCTGCTCGAGCGCACCAACCTCGGCGTGCTCAACCTGCCCAGGGGCGACGAGGCGCCGACGGTCGACGGACGCCCTCCCGCCGGCTTTCCTCGGCGCCGCTTCCTCGCGCTCGCGGCCCTCGTCGTCGCGGCGCTGGCGGCGGCGGCCGGGCTCTACCTCGGGAGCCGCCTGGGGTCGTCGCCCGCCGGCCCGCAGCCCGCGCGCCCCGAGGGGACGGACGCGTCGGCGCCCAAGCTCGTCCAGGTGGAGCCGGTGGCGAGCCGGGAGCAGGTCTTCGACCTCTCCGGCTCCGGCACCGTCAAGGCCCAGCATAGCGTGACGGTGAGCGCCGAGGTGCCGTCGCGGGTGACGGAGCTGGCGGTCGGGCAGGGGGACCGGGTGGCGGCGGGAGCGCTCCTCGTGCGCCTCAACGACCGCGACGTCCGCCACCAGATCGAGGCCGCCCGCGCCTCGATCAGCGCCGAGCAGGTGTCCATGGCGCGCGAGGACTACCGGCGCAAAGAACGCCTGTTCAACGAGGGAGCGGTGGTGCGCTCGGTCTTCGAGCAGGCCAAGAACCAGTACCTGACCCTGGACTCGACCTTCCGCTCGACCCAGGCGACGATCTCCCAGCTCGAGGAGCAGCTCGCCAAGACCCGGGTGACCGCTCCCATGTCGGGGGTGGCGGCGCAGGTCTTCGTCGCCGAGGGGGAATTCGTGGGCCCCGGCGCCCCGTTGGTGAACCTGGAGAACGCGGACGAGGTCCTGGTGCGGTTGGAGCTGGCGGACCGCGACTTCGTCAGGGTCCGCGAAGGCCAGACGGTGGAAGCCACCGCCGGCGCCTTCCCCGGCGAGACGTTCCGCGGCGAGGTGGTCCGGCTGGGCTCGGCGGCCGATCCGGTGACGCGCAGCTTCGAGGTCGAGGCGCGGTTCGCCAACCCGGAGCTGCGCCTGCGTCCCGGCCTGATCGTGACCCTGCGCATCGTCCTCGACCGCGGCCGAGGATTGGTGGTGCCCGCCGACGCGATCGTCGAGGAGCAGGACGGCCGCGGCGTGGTCTTCGTGGCTCGCGACGGCGTCGCCCGGCGCCTCGAGGTCGCCCTCGGCCAGCGGCTCGACCGCGAGGTGCAGGTGGAGGACGGGTTGGCGGAGGGCGACGAGGTGATCGTCGTCGGCCACGACCGGCTCGTCGACGGCCAGGCCGTCGAGCCTTATCGCAGGTAATCGCACTGCCCGGGAGACGGTGAAAGCGTCCGCGGGCCGGCTGGGTCAAGCTCGGAGCCTCGGGATGGGGTCGCCATCCGCATCTTGGACTCGGCGATGTACTTCCTGACCTCGCCGAACCATTCCTTGAGATCATGGAACTCGCCGCGAAGCTCCCGCACTTCGCCGCGAAGCTCCGCGATTTCAGTACGGAGGCCCTCCTGAAGGTCCGCCATCTCGGTCCGGAGGTCGTCCCGAAGGGCGTCTATCTTCGTGTCCACCGAGGCCTTGACGGCCTTCATCTCCTGCCAGATGAGGCGAAGGAGCTCGGTCTGCTGGTCGCTCGAAGGGTCCATCAAAAGCCTCCGGCACGGAGCATACCACGACACGGGTGGTGGCCCGGGGATCACCGCAGCCCCCTACGCAAGACCCCGCGCCGTCATAAGATAGGACGCCGACGTCGAGCTTCGTTCCGTTGACGCGTCCTGGGGAGGCTTGCATGTCCCTCGATCCCATTCCGGCGACGCCCGAGGCCCTCGCCAAGACCCTCAAGAGACGCCCCGTGCTGTGGGTCGGCGCCGGCGCCTCGATCGCCGCGGGGCATCCGAGCACCCGCGTCCTGGTCGACGCCCTCGTCGCCGACGCCGAACGTCCCATCGATCCCGCCCTGCCCTTCGAGCAGGTGGCCGACGCCTATGTCGCGTCGATGGGTGCGGGCGCCCTCGGCGATCTGCTGCAGCGTCTGCTCGGCGGCTCGCGTCCGATCACCGAGCTGCACCGCGCGCTCGCCCGCCAGGCCGCCGACGGCGCCTTCGCGGCGATCGTGACCACCAACTACGACGACCTCCTCGAACGTGCCTTGCCCGAGGCCGAGGCGCGTTTCGTCTTCCAGACCCTGGAGGACAACGCCGTCGTCGTCGACCCGGACGCCGACGTCCGGCTGCTGAAGCTCCACGGCTCGCGCGACGACTGGCGCCGCGTCGTGCTCTCGGGCCAGGCCTACGCCACCTTCGGCGCGCGCTATCCCTTCCTCGAGAAGCAGCTCGACGTGCTGCTGCGCTCTCATCCCGTGCTCTTCGTG
>DASWIG010000128.1:0-45364 GCA_036397835.1 Thermoanaerobaculia bacterium | reverse complement strand
CCGAGCCGACGCCGCAAAACGTGACGCGGGACGCCGAGAAGCTCCGCCGCGCGGACCTGGTTGTCGTTCGTCCGCCGCAGGGCCTCGGCGATCGCCAATCTTTCCAACTCGGCGAGATCGAGGACAGGCAGAGAGGGCGCCAGGGCTCGCGTTGCCGCCGCCTCCGCCACGACCGGAGCAGACTGGGCGGCCGTGGCGCCGGTGTCCTTGTAGCCCGAGACCATCGTCGACTCGATCACACCGCCCGACGGACAGAAATAAACCAGCCGCCCGGACAGACCGCATGCTGGCGGGAACAGGGGCTCTCTCCAGAAGCCCATGGACTGGCCCGTCAGTCCTCTCGCAGGTCAACCACCGACCGGAGAGCCGTATGCGGGAGATCCGCACGTACGGTTCGGAGGGGGGGACCGGGATAACCCGGTCCTTCCTCCCCTATCCAGCGTCAAGCGTGCACGCCCGCGCTTATCTGTGCGCTGACGCGCAGCCACGGGTTCGCCGGCGCGCACTTCGGATCGGCCAGAGTCGCCCCGGCGTGCTTACTGGGCTGCGGTGATCTGGCACACACCTTGCTCGGATCGCCCCACCAGCGATGAAAGTCTTCAACGACGGAAGGGAGGTGAGACTGTGAAGACCCAGACCAACGTCAAGGCCGGAGCGCGGGGATTCATCATTGACATCGGATAGCCCCGCCTGCGATGAAAGTTACACGGCCCCATGCCTGGCTGGCATGGGGCTTGCTCCCACTGAGCCATATTCGATGTCGGACTCATGCTCTGACAATAGCCTTCGTTTCCACAGTTGTCGCCAGTCTCTTCGTCGCCACTGCGACCTCTGCCCAGAGCCCGATCAACCAATGGCGACGCTGGGAGACGACGATCACCGCCGCCCGCAACTACACGACCGGCCGACGCTGCAACCTCGCCACGATCTGATCCTCAATCAGGCTGCCGACCACGAGAAGAAGATGGTGCTGGCGTCGGACAACTTCTCGACGATCGTCGCCTACCTGCCGAGCGAGGCGACGGCCATCACCATCAACACGGCGAGCTTCCCCGGTCTCACATGCACCAACGCTCTGTGGACGAAGAATTGGTACAATCCGCCAAACAACGTCCTCAACACGCAGGCGATCAGTTGCATTCAGGGCACAAACCGGATCACGCTCAACCGGCCGCCGACCTGCGGCAACGGCAACTGCGACTGGGTGCTGGAGCTCTACAACTCGAACATCTCGACCCTGACCGCCATGGCGACCGCGGCGCCGCAGGCGACCCTCGCCGTGTGGACCGATCTATCGGCCGATGACGGCACCTCGGCGAGCATGGGCAGGCAAGCAGGCGGCGAACCGTTCGTCGTCAGCCCCGCCGGCGAGGCCTTCCAGGGGTTGCCGCAGGTTGCGCGTCTGATGGACGGCTACCTCATCGTCTGGCACGCCGAGAGTCTCGACGGCAGTCTGCTGGGCGTCTTCGGCCAGCGCTTCGATGCCGCCGGCAGGCCGCTCGGCGACCGCTTCCAGGTCAACGAAGAGAGCGAGGGCGACCAGCGCGACGCCGTCGTCGCCACCGACGCTCTCGGCAACGCCGTGGTCGTCTGGTGGAGCTTCGGGCAGGACGGCGACCGCGGTACGATCGTCGGCCGGCGCTTCGACCGCCACGGCTGGCCGCAGGGCGACGAGCTCGTGGTCAACGAAATCGTCGCGGGTCACCAGGAGAGGCCGCTTGCCGGCTTCGACCCATCGGGCACATTCGTCGTCGCCTGGTCCACGCGCGGCGGCGACGGCGAAGCACCGGCGGTCGCCTACCGGCGCTTCGACGCGGCGGCCCGTCCGCTGGGCCGCGAGGTGCGAATCGAGGGCGCGGAAGGCGAGGTGATGCAGCCGACCGCGGTCGAGTCGAGCGCCGGCTACGTCACCCTGCGCTGGCTCGGTGAAGACGCCTGGAGCGCTCCGCGCGTGCAGAAGAAGCGCTTCGACGTCGCCGGCCGAGAGGCGGTGCCGCCGCTGTGGTTGGACATGTGGTAAGGAATTCCCGCTTCTGCAACCACAGATCGGAGGTGAGACCATGAAGACTCAGACCAGCGTCAAGGCTGGAATGGAGCCAGTCATCGATCCCTTGGGATAGCCTTCGGGAACCAGATCTCAACGCTCCTCGAAACGCTCGAGCCGTCGCCGTAGGACGTGGCGAGAGACGCCGAGGAGCTTCGCCGCGCGCACCTGGTTGTCGTTCGTCCGCCGCAGGGCCTCGCCGATCGCCAGACGTTCCAGCTCGGCGAGGTCGAGGACCGGCAGAGATGGCGCCGGGTCCCCGGTCGGCGCCGCGCCGCCAGCCGCCACAAGCGGAGCGGGCCTGGCGGTCGCGGCGCCGCCGGCCTCGTAGCCCGAAATCATCGACGACTCGATCACGCCGCCCGGCGGCAGGCGTCTCGCCTGCACCTAAGCGGGGCGCCGCGCTTCCCGCGTCGAGTGTGCTCGCCAACGCTCATCTGCGCGCTGGCGCGCGGCCACGTGCTCGCCGGCGCGCACTTCGCATCGGCCAGAGCGTACTGGTGGGCTTGAGGTGGCCTGGCACACCCCTTGCTCGTTCGGATCGCCCACCAGCGACAAGCAGTTTCACTGACGGAAGGGAGGTGAGGACTATGAAGACCCAGACCAACGTCAAGGCCGGAGCGCGGTTACAGATCATTGGGATCGGCTAGCCCTAGACTCGACTCCGATCCCAACCCAAAAGGGTTGTATCCCGCAGCCCAGGGTAAACGCGAAGCGCGCCACCCTGGGTATGCGGAATCCGTAAATCCAAACTCCAAAGGGTTTTATCGCCGACCGCGTCGACCGCGCTGGCGTCCCGAGACGTGCCACGCGTCGTTATAGAACCCATTTGGGGTTCGGAATGGGAGCCCCCCGTACCCAGGGTGGCGCGCTTCGCGCTTACCCTGGGCTTTGGGATTAAACCCCTTCGGGGTATGGAGTCTTGCTCGGTCTACTCCTTGTGTCCCCACCGTCGATGCAGGCCACGTTGCCGTGAAGGTCGCGGCCGACGGCGACCTCGCCGCCGGCCACCGCGACGATGGAGCATCACGGAGAGTAGCGCAGTCCCGACTCGATCACGCCGCCCGTCAGGATGCAAAGATGTCTTCGAGCGAAGAAGCGCTGAGGCATGGGCTGCGGGAAGCCTGACTCGCGGCTGACCTGGATCTCGACGTGGACAACGACGGGACTGGGAGCGCAGGCGTCTCGCCTGCTCCTGAGCGGCAGCGGTACTCTGAGCTTCCCGCGTCGAGTGTCCCAACGCTCGTCTGCGCGCTGGAGCGCAGCCACGTGAGTCTTCAACGCTCCTCGAAACGCTCAAGCCGGCGCCGCAAGACGTGGCGCGAGACGCCGAGGAGCTTCGCCGCGCGGACCTGATTGTCGTTCGTCTGCCGCAGGGCCTCGGCGATCGCCAGACGTTCCAGCTCGCCCAGGTCGAGGACCGGCAGAGATGGCGCCGGGTCCCCGGTCGGCGCCGCGCCGCCAGCCGCCACAAGCGGAGCGGGCCTGACGGTCGCGGCGCCGCCGGCCTCGTAGCCCGAAATCATCGACGACTCGATCACGCCGCCCGGCGGACAGAGGTAAACGAGACGCCGGATCTCGTGCTCGAGCTCGCGCACGTTGCCGGGCCACGCCCGGCGCACGAGTCGGTCGAGCGCGCCGACGGTCAGCCCGCGCACCGCCTTGCCGACGTCCCGCGCCGTCCTCCCGAGCAGGCTCTCGATCAGCACCGGGATGTCCTCCCGCCGCTCCGCGAGCGATGGTACGCGCACCACGACGCCGGCGATCCGGAAATACAGATCGCGGCGGAAGGACCCTTCCTCGATGCGCGCTTCGAGGTCGGCGTTGGTGGCGGTGAGGAGCCGGACGTCGACGTCCACCGGTGCGCCGCCCAGGGGACGCAGCTTTCTCTCCTGCAGGACCCGCAACAGCTTGGCCTGCAAACCGACCGGCATCTCGCTGATCTCGTCGAGGAAAAGGGTCCCGCCCCTGGCCTCCAGGAATTGCCCGCGCCGGGCGGCGACGCCGGTCGCCACCCGACCGCCGATGCCGAAGAGCTCGGCTTCGAGCAGGTCGGCCGGGATCGCGGCGCAGTTGATCGCGACGAAGGGACCCTCGCCGCGGGAGGACGAGAGGTGGAGGATCTGCGCCACGAGCTCCTTGCCGGCTCCGGTCTCGCCGCGGATCAGCACCGGCAGATCACCCTGGACAAGGCCCTCGAGGACGCGGTAGAGCTGTTCCATGGCCGGCGAGACGCCGCGGACGTAGCCCTCGGGGAAGCGCAGCTTCGGCCGTTCCCGCTGAGTGGGGGAGCCCGACTCGAAGCGTGGGATCGGCATCAGCTTGCGGATCAGGTCGACGAGCGTCGAGAACAGGGGCCCGGTCTCGTCACGGCCGCCGAAGTCTCCGAGGACGACGAGAGCCGCGAAGCCGCCACTCGCGGGCGCGAGGAATCCGGTCGCCTGGGGCCCGGAGATCAAGAGACCATCGCCGGGCGAGGATCGGTTCTCGGCGTCCCCGAGGGGCAACTGGTTGAGCCATTCACGAAGCGTCTCCGGATCCGCGTCGCCGGCGCTTGCGACTACCGTCTCGTGGCGTCCCGTGTCGTCGAGGGTCAGCAGACAGGTTCCCGTCCCGCCGAGCTCACGCGCGAGCCGTGTGAGCGCCAGCGCGCAACAGCCCGGCGTCGCGGCGAGATCGGCCATGAAGGAGCGGATGAAGCGCAGCCAACGGTCCGCCTTGTCGCGGCGCGAACGATGGACCGGCTTCGTGGTCCGGTCGTGGAGCGGCGTGGGCGGGTGCGGAGGCGAGATCGTCAGCGCCAGCTCGACGTCCTCGGGCGCCAGGCCCTCGAGCCGCAGCTCCATAGGGCCGAAGGCCACCACGTCGCCGACGTCGATCTCGGCGCGTCCGATCGGGCGGCCGTTGACGAAGGTGCCGTTCTTGCTCCGGTTGTCGATCACCACCACGCGGTCCGTGCCGACCTGGAGCAGGGCGTGGTGACGGGAGACGCCCTCAGCAGGCAGCACCAGCCGATTCGTCGGCGCGCTGCCGACCGGAATCGTGCCGGGCTCGAGGGTGTGAGCGAGATCGGTTCCGCGGAGGCGGAAGCGTCGCGGCAGGGCCTGGTCAACCGAAAGGGACATAGGAATCCTCCCAATTCAAACGTATCGAGATGACGACCATCCTCATCCTATCACTTCCGCGACGTACCGCAATGGGCTGGGAGCGCAGGCGTCTCCGGAGCGGGCTCCCAGCGTCCTCGCGACGTGCTGGACGAGTTGTAGACTCGCGCCCCATGCCCCAAGTCCAGGCCAACGGCATTCGCATCGAGTACGAGACCTTCGGCGACCCGCGGGGACGGCCGCTGCTGCTGATCATGGGCCTCGGCCAGCAGATGATCGTCTGGCACGAGGGCTTCTGCGAGCTGCTGGCCGCCGCGAGACGGCGCGCGTCATCCCCGGCGTCCGCCTCCTGACGTTCCCGGGCATGGGGCACGACATCCCGCGGGAGCTGTGGCCCGAGGTCGTCGCCGCGATCAGCCGGCTTACGGCTTCTTCTCCTTGAAGAGCTTCAGGTACTCGCCGTAGCCCTCTTCCTCGAGCTTCTCGACCGGGATGAAGCGCAGCGAGGCCGAGTTCATGCAGTAGCGCAGGCCGGTGGGCCGGGGCCCGTCGGGGAAGACGTGGCCGAGGTGGGAGTCGCCGTGCTTCGAGCGCACCTCGGTGCGCCGCATGAAGAGCTTGCGGTCCTCGTGCTCGACGACGTTCTCCTCCTCGAGCGGCGCCCAGAACGACGGCCAGCCGGTGCCGGAGTCGTACTTCTCGAGGGAGCTGAAGAGCGGCTCGCCGCTCACCACGTCGACGTAGATGCCGGGTTTCTTGTTGTCCCAGTACTCGTTCTGGAAGGGGCGTTCGGTGGCGTCCTCCTGGGTGACCTGGTATTGCAGCGGGGTGAGCTTCTCACGCAGCTCCTGGTCGCTCGGCTTGGCATGCACCATCTTGGTCTCCGTCGCGGCGTCGGCCGGTTGCGGTTCGGCCGCCAGGCAGCTCCAGGAGCCGGAGGCGGCCAGTAGACAGCTTAGTAGAAACGTCCTCATCGAGGGGCTCCTCGTTCGCGGTTGGTGGATTCCCGCCCGCGGCGGGCTCCCCTGTAGATCGGCTCGTCGCGGGTTGGGAGTTACAGGCCAGTATGTCAGAGGTCGGGGGGGCGAGGTCGTCGGACCTGTCGGACTTGTCCGACTCGTCCGACCGGGCGTCTTGCCGCCGTCGATTGACGGCGTCTCCGCCCTTTGCTAGCTTGCCCCCTCTATGCAGACGGGAGAGAGCCACTTCGAAGAGCCGCTCGTCGAGCTGCGCCAACGCATCGAGGAGCTCGAAGGCTATCCCGAGGGGAGCGGCCACGAGGCCGAGCTCGAGCGTCTCCGGGCGGCGCTCCGGAAGACCACCAGGGAGGTCTTCGCCAAGCTCACGCCGTGGCAGAAGACACTGGTGGCGCGGCACTTCGACCGTCCCTACACGCTCGACTACGTCGAGCAGCTCATGACGGATTGGGTCGAGATCCACGGCGACCGCGCCTTCGCCGACGACCCGGCGATCGTCGCCGGCCTGGCCACTTTCCGCGGCCGCTCGCTGGCGGTGATCGGCCACCAGAAGGGCCGCGGCACCAAGGAGCGCATCCACCGCAACTTCGGGCAGCCGCGGCCCGAGGGCTACCGCAAGGCCCTGCGCGTGATGCGTCTGGCGGAGAAGTTCGGCCTGCCGGTGGTGACCCTGGTCGACACGCCGGGAGCGTACCCGGGCATCGGCGCCGAGGAGCGCGGCCAGGCCGAGGCGATCGCCCGCAACCTGATCGAGATGGCCGACCTCGAGGTGCCGATCGTGGTGGTGGTGACCGGCGAAGGCGGCAGCGGCGGTGCCCTGGCGCTCGGCGTGGGCAACCGCGTCTACATGCTCGAGTACTCGATCTACTCGGTGATCTCGCCCGAGGGCTGCGCCGCCATCCTGTGGAAGGACCAGAGCCGCAAGGCCGAGGCCGCCAGGGCGCTGCGGCTCACCGCGCCGGACCTCGCCGAGCTGGGGGTGATCGACGGCGTGATCCCCGAGCCCCCGGGGGGCGCCCACACCGACCCGGCGACGACCTGCGCGCGCGTGGGCGAGCGCCTCGCCGGCGCCCTGGACGAGCTCTCCGGGATGAGCCCGGAGGAGCTGGTGGAAGACCGCTACCGGAAGTTCCGTGCCTTCGGCGTCCTCGAACGAAAGTAGCGCCGCCTTCGTGCGCCGCGTCGAGTGGCGTCCGGCGCCGGTGCCGGCGGCGGGTGCCGCGGCGCTGGCGGCGGCCGGCTACGCGCCTCAGCTTGCGGCGCTGCTGGCGCGCCGCGGCGTCGACGGCCGGGCCGCCGCCGAGGCCTTCCTGCACCCGGCGCTCGAGCAGCTCCACGATCCTCGCGCCCTCGCCGGGGTCGACGCCGCGGTCGCGCGGCTGCGGCGCGCCCGCGACGAGCGCGAGCCGGTGGCCCTGGTGGGGGACTACGACGTGGACGGGGTGTGCGGCACGGCGATCCTCACCGCCGTGCTCGCCGCCTGCAAGGTCGACGTGCGGCCGATCCTGCCGCACCGCCTGCGCGACGGCTACGGCTTCCAGCCGGCGCAGGTCGATGAGGCCCGCCGCCTCGGCTGCCGGGTGATCGTCACCGTCGACTGCGGCACCACGTCGATCGCCGCCGCCCGCGAGGCGCTCGCCGCCGGGCTCGACGTCGTGGTGACCGACCACCACATCCCGGGCGAGCCGCTGCCCGCGGGCGTCGTCCAGATCAACCCGCGCCAGGACGGCTGCGACTATCCCTTCCCCGACCTCTGCGGCGCCGGCCTGGCGCTCAAGCTGGCGCTCGCCTTCGCCGCCGACTGCGGCCGCGAGGTGGATCCGCGGGCGCTGCTGCGCGTCGCCTGCCTGGGGACGATCGCCGACCTCGTGCCGCTCACCGGCGAGAACCGGGTGATCGCCGCCGTTGGCCTCGAGGAGCTGGCGCGCACGCGCTCGCCGGGCATCCGGGCGTTGATCCGGGTGGCGCGCCTGCGCCAGCCCTATTCGACCGACGACGTGGGCTTTCGTCTCGGTCCGCGGCTCAACGCCCCCGGCCGTCTCGACTCGGCGGAAAAGGCGCTCGAGCTGCTGCTCGCCCGCGACCGGCGGCGCGCCGAGGAGCTGGCGCTCGATCTCGACCGCTGCAACCGCGAGCGCCAGGACGAGGAGCGGCGGGTGGCCGAGGAGGCCCACGCCGCGGTGCTCGAACGCCTGGCGCGGGGGGAGACGCCGGCGATCCTGGTGGCCTGGAGCGAGGGCTGGCACCGCGGCGTGGTCGGCATCGCCGCCGGCCGCCTGGCCCGCGCCTTCAACCGTCCGACCGTTCTCCTCTCGCTCGCCGGCGAGGAGGCGACCGGCTCGGGGCGCAGCGTCCCGGCCGTCCATCTCTTCCGCTTCCTGTCGCGCTGGCGCGAGGAGCTGCCGCGCTTCGGCGGTCATGCGCAGGCGATCGGCCTGACCGTGCGCCGCGACCAGCTCGAAGACCTGCGGCGGCGCTGGGAAGAGGCGGCCGCCGCCGCGTGGGGGGACGAGGTCGCCGTCCGGCGTTACGACTACGAGCTCGATCTCGCGGCCGGCGAGGTGACCTGGGACTTCTTCAAGGAGCTGCGCCAGCTCGAGCCGTTCGGCGAAGGCAACCCGCGGCCCCTCGTCCGCGTCCGCGGGCCGCTACGGCTGGCGCGGGCGCCCCACGTCTTCGGCCACGGCCACCTGGCGGCGGCGGCGGTCGGCGCCGGCGGCGTTAGGATACGCTTGTTGGGCTGGGGCTGGCAGGAGAGGGCCGGCACGTTGCTGCAAGGAGACTTCGAAGTGCTCGGCGTTCTGGAATACGATCGCTACCGCGGCGGCTGCCGTCTGCAGCTCGTCGACGCTCGGCCGAGCGCCCACGGACCCTGATGCCACGACGATCGACACCCACCAAGGAGCTTCGGGAAACCGGCCTGTCGACGGAGGAAGTCCGTCTCGTGCGGGCGCGCAGCCCGTACTTCTGGTTGCGTCCGGTGCTGCTGGCGGCCGGGCTGCTGGCGATCGGCGGCGTGGTGCTGCTGCTCGCCGCCTACCGGTTCGGGCGTACCGACGCCGGCGACGAGCGGGGCGAGACGCGCGTGGGCGCGCCCGGCGAGCGGGTGCTGACCGGCCACGGCTTCGACTTCACGCAGACCAGCGGCGGCACCCCGGTCTTCCGCATCCGCGCCGCCGAGAGCCAGCAGGACCGCGACGGGACCTCCTACCTGACCACCGTCGACCTCGACGTCTTCCGCGAGGACGGCCGCACCTACCGGATCACGAGCGAGAGCGCCCGCTTCCACGAAGGCTCGCGCGACGCCCGCCTCGAGGGCAACGTGGTGCTCTCCGGGTGGGACCAGCTCGAGCTCGAGGCCCGGGCCCTGGAGCTGCGCCACCAGGGTCAGGTGCTGACCAGCTCCGGCGCCGTCGAGTTCCGCTACCCGCCGGACCTGGTCGGCCGCGCTTCGCAGCTCCAGGTCGACCGCCGCACCGACATGATCACGCTCTCGGGCGGCGTCCACCTGCACTCGGTGGAAGGCGCCGAACGGCCGATGCGGCTCGACTGCCAACGCCTCGTCTACCAGCGTGCCGGGGGCATCCTGAGAGCGGTGGGCGACGTGTCGCTCACCAGCGACCGGCACTCGCTCGCGGCGCACCACGTGACGATCTTCCTCGCCGAGGACGGCCGGTCGCTCGAGGCGTTGCGCGCCCGCTGGAACGTGGTCGGCAAGGCGGCGGTGGCCGACGACCTCGGCGGCGACACCGAGATCGAATACCGCGGGCAGTTCCTCGACGTCCAGCCCGACGACGCCGATCCGGGATCGCGCCGCGTCAAGCTCGACGGGGAAGGGGAGACGGTGACGCTCGCGGTGACCGACCTGACGGGGCTGCGGCGCGTGTTCTCGGGCCTCTACCTGGTGGGCCACGCCCGCGGCGATCGGCTGGTGCAGATCGAAGGGGTGGGCGAGCCGGTGGTGCTGCGCGAGCTCCTCGCCCTGAAGGAGCCGTTCCCGCTGCGCCAGCTCTGCGCCGAGCGCATCACCGCCCGCTTCCTGCCGGACGGCGCCGTCTCGCGGGTCCAGCTCGAGAACCGGGTCGAGCTCAACGACCGGGGGGTCTCGCTGGCTGGGGGCGAGAGCGCGTCGCTCAACGCCGAGGACGGCACGTTCCGCATCCAGGGACCGCAGGTCCTGCTCTCCAGCCGACGCGGCGAGGTCACCGCCGAGCAGTTCGTTTGGACGCGGGAGACCGACGTGATCCGTGCTCGCTCGGGGGTCCGGGCCGTGCTCGCCGAGCGTTCGGTCCGGGCGTTGCGCGGCACGCCTCTGGCCCAGGGCGAAGGCCCTGTCCAGGTGGAGGCCGACGAGGCCTATTGGACGACCACGCCGCCCTCGTTCACGTTCGAGGGTCACGTGCGGGCGTGGCGGGGCGAGAGCCTTCTGCTGGCCGATCAGCTTCGCGGCGACGAGCGCGAGCAGACGCTGGCGGCGGCCGGCGGCGTGCGCACGGTGTGGGTGCCGGCGGCGGGCACGCCGTCGCGGGAGCCCATCGAGGTCAGCGCCGAGCGCGTCAGCTACCACGAGGAGGGCTCGCTGCTGATCTACGACGAGAAGGTCGAGATGCGCCAGGGCCAGCGGACCCTCAACTGCCGCCAGCTCGCGATCGAGCTGAGCGCGGGCGGCAGCGCCGAGCGCATGGTCTGCCAGGACGACGTGCGCATGGCCGACCCGGAGAACGGCAACCGGGTCCAGGGCGGGGAGCGGGCGGTCTATACTCTTGCCGATGAGCTGGTGGAGATCTTCGGCGACGAGGTCGAGCTCTTCGACGGCGACAACCGCCTGCGCGGCCGCTACGTGCGCTGCGACCTGCGCGCCGGCACCGTCAGCATCAGCAGCCGCCCGGCGGAGGGCGTGGGGGCGACCTCGCCGTGAGCCTGGCGACGCACAAGCTGCGCAAGATCTACCGGGGCCGGACGGTGGTCAACGACGTCTCGATCGAAGTCGGACGCAGCGAGATCGTCGGGCTCCTGGGACCCAACGGCGCCGGCAAGACCACGACCTTCTACATGGTGGTGGGTCTGACGCCCCCGGACCGCGGCTCGGTGAGCCTGGGCAACGTCGACATCACGGCGCTGCCCATGTACATGCGGGCGCAGCAGGGGATCAGCTACCTGCCGCAGGAAGCCTCAGTGTTCCGCAAGATGACGGTCGAGGGCAATCTGCGGGCCATCTTTGAGACGCTGGACCTGCCGCGCGCTGAGCAGGTCCGCCGCACCGGCATGCTGCTCGAGGAGTTCGGGCTCACCGCGGTCCGCAAATCTCCGGGCTACGCGCTCTCGGGCGGCGAGCGGCGGCGCGTGGAGATCGCCCGGGCGCTGACCATCGACCCGCTGTTCATCCTCCTCGACGAGCCCTTCGCCGGCATCGACCCGATCGCCGTCGTCGACATCCAGAACATCGTCCGGCGCCTCAAGGAGATGGGCATCGGGGTCCTCATCACCGACCATAACGTGCGGGAAACATTGAAAATAACCGACCGCGCCTATATCATCAACAACGGTGAAATCCTCAGAAGCGGCTCGCCCCCCGAGCTGTCGGCCGATCCTCAGGTGCGCAAGATCTACCTCGGTGACGAATTCAGTCTGTAAGTCAGGTCGGCGGGATGGCACTCGAACAGAAACTCTCCCTCAAGCTCGCCCAGAAGCTGGTGATGACGCCGTCACTGCAGCAGGCGATCAAGCTGCTGCAGATGACCCGGCTGGAGCTCGAAGGCGCGCTGACCCAGGAGCTGGTCGAGAACCCGGTGCTCGAGGAGGGCGCCGAAGCCCCGCCGAGCGAGGAGGACGACCGCGCCGAAAGCGAGACGGCCGACGAGACCCCTGAAAGCATCGAGGAGATCGACGTCGAGGCCTTTTTCAACGAGGCCGAGAGCTGGGAGAGCGCCGGCAAGTCGTCCCTCTACGAGCCGCGCGAGGGAGCGCCGCTCGAGAACACGCTGACCCGCGAGCCCGACCTCTACGACCACCTGCTGTGGCAGCTCAGGATGATGGAGCTCGAGCCCGAGAACCGCGAGATCGCCGAGCTCATCGTCGGCAATCTCAACCCCGAGGGGTTCTTGGCGGCGACGATCGAGGAGATCCAGGCCATGGGCGCGCCCGCTGGGGAGGAGCCGGAAGGTGAAAGGCCGGCGTTGCCGGAGCAAGAGACCGAAGAGTCGGACGAGTCGGACGAGTCGGACGAGTCGGACCTGTCGGACCTGTCGGACCTGTCCGACCGCTCCGAGATGCCCGCCGAGCCCGGCGGGCCCGAAACCCGCGAGTCGCCGCCGGTCGTGAACGGCTATCGACGCGAGGCGGTGGAGGAGGCTCTCGAGGTCGTCCGCGGCCTCGATCCACCGGGAGTCGGCTACGCGACGTTGCGCGAGAGCCTGTTGCGCCAGCTCGCAGCGAAAGGCGTGGCCGACGACGAGCTCGCCTACCGGGTGGTCGACGAGGCGTGGGAGCTGTTCATGCACCGCAAGTTCGAGGCCGTCGCCAGGCAGCTCGAAGTGCCTCTCGCCGAGCTCGAGGCGGTCGTCGAGATCGTCCGCTCCCTCGACACGCGGCCGGGACGCCAGTACGACAGCGGCAAGACCCAATACGTCGAGCCCGACGTCCACGTCGTCAAGGTCGGCGAGAAGTACGTCATCCAGCTCAATGACGACGGACTGCCCCGGCTGCGGGTCAGCCGCGCCTACCGCAAGCTGCTGCAGGTCCTGCGCAGCGAGGGCAGGCAGGACGAGGCGCAGCAGTACATCAAGGACAAGATGCGTTCCGCCATCTGGCTGATCAAGAGCCTGGACCAGCGGCAACGCACCATCTACAAGGTGGCGACGTCGATCGTCCGCCAGCAGCGCGCCTTCCTCGACTACGGCATCGACCACCTGCGGCCGATGGTCCTGCGCGACGTCGCCGAAGACATCGGCATGCACGAGTCCACGGTCAGCCGGGTCGTCTCGAACAAGTACGTCCACACGCCCCGCGGCCTGTTCCCGCTGAAGTTCTTCTTCCACAGCGGAATCGACCGCGAGTACGGCGGCGACATCTCCTCGCTCACCGTCAAGCGCAAGATCAAGCAGCTCGTGCAGGACGAGAATTCCCGCAAGCCCCTCTCCGACAGCGAGCTGATGCGAATCCTCAACCGCGAGGGCATCCAGATCGCCCGCCGCACGGTGGCCAAGTACCGCGACGAGCTCGGCATCCCCTCGTCCACGGAGCGCAAGCAGATCTTCTGAGCGACGATTCACGAGAATAGGAGAGACCATGGAGATCAAGTACACGGGCAGACACTTTCAGGTCGACGACAGGGTCAAGACCTTCGCCGACGGCAAGCTGTCGAAAATGACCCGGTTCCTCGAAGAGCCGATCGAGATCCACCTCACCCTGGAGGTGGAGAAGCACCGGCAGGTCGCCGAGCTCCACGCCACGCACCGCCACGGGGCGTTGCAGGCGACCGAGGAGGCCGAGCAGATGCTCGACGCGATCCAGGCGGTGGTCGACAAGGTCGAGAAACAGGCTCGCCGCTCGCGCAAGAAGCACCAGCAAAGGCGGCGCCGCGCCCAACGGGTGAACCATGAGGACTGGCCGCTCGAGGTGGTCGACAGCGCCAGCGTCAACGCGCCGGAGGGTCCGAAGATCATCAAGACCGGCCGCCTGCCGATCAAGCCCATGACCCTGGACGAGGCGGCGCTCGGCCTCGCCTCCTCGAAGAACGATTTCTTCGTCTTCCGCGACTCGGTGACCGACAAGGTCAGCGTGCTCTACCGCCGCCGCGACGGGCATTACGGGCTGATCGCTCCGGAGTTCTGATCGCCGATGGAGCTCGCGTCCCTCACCTCGCCGGAGCTGATCTTCCCGCGGCTCGAAGGCGCCGACCGGACGAGCGTGCTACGGACCCTGGCTCACAAGGTCGCCGCGCAGGGCCACGTCCGCGACGCCCAGGAGCTCTTCGATCGGCTCCTCGAGCGCGAAGAGGTCGCCTCGACCGGAGTGGGCGGCTCCGTCGCCATTCCGCACTGCAAGATGAGCGGCCTCGACCGGGTCCTCCTGGCGATCGGCCTGCTGGAGAAGGGCATCGATTTCGCCGCCGTCGACGGCCAGCCGGTGCGCCTCTTCTTCCTGGTGGTGTCTCCCAGCAACGCCCCCGCGGCCCACCTGCAGTGTCTCGCAGCGATCTCGAAATGGGTCCGGCACCAGGGCCACGTACCGGCCCTGCTCGACCTCGACGACGCACAAGCCATCTACGACCGGCTCCGCGAGGAGGCCTGAGCCCTTGGCGAAGACGATCTCCACCGCCCGCGAGAAGGCCGCGGCCGCCCCCTCGGAAGGCCGCGGGACGTCGGCCTTCGTGGAGGTCGGGGAGCTCCTCGGGCGAGAGCTGGCAGAGCTGGACCTGCGCGTCCTCTGCGCCGAGGACCATCTCGAGCGCCGCATTACCCATCCGCGCGTCCAGAAACCCGGCCTGGCATTCGCCGGCTACTACCGCTACATCAAGGAAGGCCGCGTCCAGATCGTCGGCGAAAGCGAGATCGCCTACCTGGAGACCGTAGAGCAGGAGGCGCGCCAGCAGCGCTTCGCCGCGATTGCCGCGCTGCCGGTTCCGGTCTTCATTCTCGCCAAGGGGCTGGCGCCGTTCCCCACTTTCCTGGCGCTCTGCCGGCGGCAGGGGATCCCGATCCTGGCCTCGCCGGCCATGACCTCAGTGATCATCAAACGGGTCAGCCACTTCCTGGAAGACCATCTGGTGCCGGCGACCTACATCCATGGAGTCCTTCTCGACGTCTGGGGTCTCGGGCTGCTCCTCATCGGTCGCAGCGGGGTGGGCAAGAGCGAGTCGGCGCTCGACCTGATCACCCGCGGCCACAGCCTGGTCGCCGACGACCGGGTCACGGTGCGCCGCTACCCGAGCGGCCAGCTCATGGGCTTTTGCGACGAGCCGGCCAAGCACCACATGGAGCTCCGGGGCCTCGGCATCGTCAACGTCAAGGACCTCTTCGGCCTGGCCGCCGTGCGCGAGCGCGCACCCATCGACCTGGTGATCGAGCTCGAGCCGTGGCAGAAGGGCCAGGCCTACGATCGTCTCGGGCTCGACGAGACCTGCTACACGATCCTCGAGACCTCGGTCCCCTACATTCGGATGCCCGTGGCCACGGGCCGCAACATCGCCATCCTGGTCGAGATCGCGGCCCGCAACCACGTCCTGAAGCTGCAGGGGCACGACTCCGCCCGCACCTTCGTCCGGGAAGTCGAGGCGCGCATTGAAGACAAGCGACGTCCGTAGCTCGGAGCGACCGCGTCTGCTACTGATCTCCGGGCTCTCGGGATCGGGCAAGTCGACGGCCGCCAAGTCGCTCGAGGACATTGGCTACTACTGCGTCGACAACCTGCCGCTGCCGCTGCTGCGGACCTTCTTGCACGATCCGCTGGCGTTGGTCGGCTCGTACCGCCGCATTGCCGTCGTCACCGACGTCCGCGCGCCGGGCTTCTCGGAGACCATGCCGCAGCTCCTCTCCGAGATCGACCGCCGGCGCTTCGACTTCACCCTGCTCTTCCTGGACGCCTCGGACGAAGCGCTGGTGCGCCGATTCTCCGAAACCCGCCGCAGTCATCCGTTGGCCGGCGGTACCCGGCCGTTGATCGACGGCATCCGGCGGGAACGCGAGCTGCTCGCCGACATCCGCGGCGCGGCCGATCTCGTTTTCGATTCGAGCGAGTGGTCGGTCCACGATTTCCGCCGCGAGATCTGCGCCGAGTTCGGCGACGAGGGGGAGGGGAGCGTACCCTTGGTGGTTTCGCTGGTCAGCTTCGGCTTCAAGCATGGCATCCCCATGGGAAGCGATCTGATCTTCGACGTCCGCTTCCTGGCCAATCCTCATTTCCGGCCTGACCTTCGCGACAAGACCGGCCGTAGCGCCGAAGTTCAGGCGTTCCTCGACGCCCACGACGAGTATCACGATCTCCTCGTGAAGCTGGAGGACTTTCTGGCCTTTGTCTTGCCCCGTTACCGCCGCGAGAACAGGAGCTATCTTTCCGTGGCGATCGGCTGCACCGGCGGGCGGCACCGGTCCGTGGCGGTCTGTGAGCGCCTCGCCGAGCGGTTGCGCAACCGCGATTGGCGGATCCGCGTCAGCCACCGCGACATCGATCGCTAGCGGCCGGTGTTTGCGTCGGAGGGCGCAGCGGCGATACTATTCACTCGGCCGCTGCCAGACGGCCGGAACCGCTCATTCCTCAGAGGAAGGCCCTCAAGGAAAGCCATGGTGGGCATCTTGATCTTGAGCCACGGCGGCTTGGCCGAGGAGCTCCTGCAGACGGCGCGCGTCATATCGGGCGCCCTGCCGGGCTTTGAAGCCCTGGCGCTGGAATGGCGAGACGGTCCGGAGGAAGCTCGCAACAAGGTCGGGGCCCTCTTGCCGCGGCTGGACGATGGCGACGGCGTCCTGATTCTCACCGACATGTTCGGCAGCACGCCTTCCAACGCCGCCCTGAGCTTCCAAGAGGAGGGGAGGGTGGAGGTGATCGCCGGCGTCAACCTGCCCATGGTCGTCCGGCTCGGCTGCTTGACGACCGAGAGCATGCCGCTCGCGGAGATGGCGGCATGGATCCGTGAGAAGGGGCGCTCGAGCATCTGCGGCGCCGCCGAACAGCGACGTCCGCCGCCGGCCGGCGCGCCCTGCGAGGACAAGTGATGGTCGAATCCAAGCTCGCGATCACCAACCGGCTTGGGCTCCACGCCCGCGCCGCCGCCAAGCTGGTCCATACCGCCGGGATCTTCAACAGCTTCGTGACCATGGTCAAGGACGGCGAGGAGGTGGACGCCAAGAGCATCCTCGGCATTCTCCAACTGGGCGCCGCCCAGGGGACCGAGATCTCGATCCGCTGCGAGGGCAGCGACGAGCACGAAGCCCTCGAAGCCGTGACCCGACTCATCGCGGACCGCTTCGGAGAGGGTGAGTGAGCATGAAGCACGCCGTCCTCGAGCTGAAGGGGTTGGGAGTCTCCGACGGCGTCGCCATCGGCAAGGCGATCTGCATCAACACGCGCATCGCCGACGTCCTCCAGATCCCGCTGCCCGCCGCCGAGCTCGAGACCGAGATCGAGCGCTTCCACGCCGCGGTCATGCGGACGCGGGAGGACCTCTACCGCATGCGTGACCGCGTCGGCCGTGAGCTCGGAGAGGACCTCGCCGGGATCTTCGACGCGCAATCGCTGTTGCTCTCCGACGGGACCTTCCTCGACCGGGTCGATCGGCGCATTCGCGAGGAGCACGTCAACGCCGAGTGGGCGTTGCAGGAGACGGTCTCGGAGATCCAGGCGCGCTTCGACGAGATCGACACGGAGCATCTGCGCGAGCGCGGCCAGGACTTGCGGGACGTGGGACGCTACGTCGTGCGCAGCCTGCGTGGCCTCCACCTGCACTTGCTCTCGGAGGTCAGCGGCGAGGTGGTGATCGTCGCCGACGACCTGACTCCGTCCGACGCCGTCCGTCTCGGCCGCGAAAACGTCGTCGGCTTCGTGACCGAGCACGGCAGCCGGACCTCGCACACGACGATCATCGCGCGGTCGCTGAACATCCCCATGGTCACGGGCGTTTCCGGCATCCAGCGACACCTCGCCGACCAGGCGGAGGTACCGATCATCGTCGACGGCAGCGCCGGCACGGTGATGTTGCGGCCCGACCAGGCCGCCCTCCGGCTCTTCCGCGAGCGTGTCCGGGACCTGGCGCGCCGGGAGGTCAAGCTGCTCGAGTCGAGCGAGCTGCGCGGGGTCACGGTCGACGGCGCCGAGCTCCACGTGATGGCCAATGTCGATCTCCCCGAGGAGATCCTCGACGCGAAGCGCTTTGGCGCCGCCGGAGTCGGGCTCTACCGCAGCGAGTTCCTCTACATCGAGAAAAGCCCCAGGCTGCCGTCGGAGGAGGAGCACATCGCGATCTACCGCCAACTGGTGGAGTCGGCGGCGCCGCATCCGGCGATCATCCGCACTTACGACCTGGGCGGCCGCAAGATCGCCCGCGAGGTCATGGAGACCCGCGAGGAGAACCCGGTGCTGGGTCTGCGGGGGATTCGGCTCACCCTGGCGCGTCCCGACATCTTCAAGACGCAGATCCGTGCCCTGATGCGCGCCGCCGTCTTCGGCGACCTGTGGGTGATGCTGCCTCTGGTGACCATCGTCGAGGAGGTCCGCGCCTTCCGCACCTGTGTCGACGCCGTCGCGGTCGAGCTCGAACGCGAGGGACTGGTCTTTCGCCGCGATTTCAAGCTCGGCATCATGATCGAGGTCCCCGCGGCCGCCTTGATCTCGGACCTCCTGGCGCGGGAAGCGGATTTCTTCTCGATCGGCACCAACGACCTCATCCAATACGCCCTTGCCGTCGACCGCAACAACGAGCACGTGGCCAATCTCTATCGGCCGCTGCACCCGGCCATGCTGCGGATGCTGCGGACGGTCGTGATCAACGCCGGGAACGCCGGCATCGAGGTCAGTCTCTGCGGCGAGATGGCCGCCGACGAGCGTTTTACCCCGATCCTCGTCGGCCTGGGCTTGCGGCGGTTGTCGGTGGCGCCGCGCCAGGTTCCGGCCATCAAGCGCCGCATCCGCGGGCTGAACGCGAGCCACCTCGGCAAGATCGTGGAGATCTGCTCCGACCTCGCGACCGCGGCAGAGGTGGACGAGTACCTCCAATCCCAGCTCGGCGAGCTCCTGTTCGCCGCCAAAGTGGGCTAGGCTCGCTGCCGGTTCGGGCTCCGTTGCGGCGGCAGAGTTGGGGAATGCGGCGCCGATCAGGCATAATGCGGGAACCAGGAGGTCATCGCGATGAAGAACAGCATCCCTGCACCGTGGCTCGAGACGTCAGTCCGCGCCGTTCTCAGCGCGCTCCTGGTCGTCGGCTGGACGGCCTGCGCCGGCAAGAAGGACCCCGAGCCTCTTCCGTCGCAGACGGCGACGCAGGCCGGCCCGCAGCTCGAGCCGCCGCCACAGCTTCCACCGCCGATCCGGGAGATCCGGCCGAGCCGGCCCTCGACCGTCAAGGTGATCGATCCGGGGGGCGGCGAGAAAGAACCGCAGTCGCTCTACGAGGCGTCGCAGCGCGCCCGCGAGCAGGGCGGTCCCCGCGTCGAGCCCATCGCCGAGATCACCGACGAGAACCTGAGCGAGTACGCCGAGAAAGCCGAAATCATCATGGTCGAGGGTGCGCCCGCCGCGCCTCCCCTGTCGGTGGTGGTCCAGGGCAGCCCTGAGGCTGACGCCAAGCCCCAGGACGTGCACGACGAGCAGTACTGGCGCAACGGCTCCTTGGAGCTGCGAATGGGTTGGCGCCGAACCCTCGATCGGATCGAGGAGCTCGAGCTCGAGTCCGCCGCGCTGCGGCAGCAGTTCTACGCCGAGGAGGATCCCTACCTGCGCGACAGCCACGTCAAGCCGGAATGGGACCGGGTGCTCGACCAGTTGGGCCGGCTCCGGGACCGTTCGCTGCGTTACGAGCAGGAGCTCGAGCGCTTCCTCGAGGAAGGCCGCCGCGCCGGGGCGCAGCCGGGATGGCTCAGCGAGGGCTGGGAGCTGGAGCCGGAGCGCGCCGAGCTTCAAGAGGACGAGCCCGAGCCTTTTTCCGCGCACCAGGCGGGGGAGCCCCAGGTCGTCGACGAGGTGATCGATCCATGACGGCGCCAAGGCGGTTCTACGTCGAGACGTGGGGTTGCCAGATGAACGAGCTCGACAGCCAACGGATGAGCGGCCAGCTCATGCAGGAGGGGATCCTGCCGACGCGCGACCCGCGCGAAGCCGACCTGATCCTGCTCAACTCCTGCAGCGTGCGCGAGAAGGCGGCCCAGAAGGCCTATTCGCGCCTGGGGGAGTATCGGCTGCTCAAGAAGGAGCGTCCGGAGACGCTCATCGGTTTCTGTGGTTGCGTGGCGCAGCAGGAGGGCGAGCAGGCCTTGAAGCGGATGCCGGACCTCGACTTCGTGGTCGGTCCGGGGCGGGTCGGTGAGCTCCGCGACGTCATCGCCAGGAGACGGTCCGGCCTGCGCGTGGTGGCGACGGGGTTTCCGCCCGCCACCGAGCGCAGCTACGACCTCGACGCCGTATCGCGGGAGGGCTCGTACAAGGGTATGGTGACGATCATCGAGGGCTGCAACAAGAAGTGCACCTTCTGTATCGTGCCCCGGACCCGGGGCGACGAGCAAAGCCGGCGCCAGGCGGAGATCGTCGACGAGGTATGTCATCTCCTGCGCTACGGCTTCCGCGAGATCGAGCTCCTGGGGCAGACCGTCAACCACTGGCGGGACCCGGACACGGGGGCCGACTTCGCGGTGCTGCTCGACACGGTGGCATCGCTGCCGAAGATCGAGAGATTGCGTTTCGTGACCTCGTATCCGAGAGACTTCACGCAGCCGATGGTGGACCAGTTCGCGCGGCATCCGAAAATCTGTCCCTATCTGCACCTTCCCGTGCAATCCGGCTCGGACCGGATCCTCAAGGCGATGGGGCGGGGCTACGACCGCGCTCTGTATCTCGACCTGGTCGACCGGTTGCGCGCCGCGAGGCCCGACGTCGCCCTTTCCACCGACCTCATCGTGGGATTCCCGGGTGAGACCGACGACGACTTCCGGCAGACCCTGGCCCTCGTGGAGGAGGTGCGCTTCTCGCAGCTCTTCGCCTTCGTCTATTCGCCGCGCCCGGGTACCGCGGCGCCGCGCCTGAAGCTGCCGCAGGTGCCCAAGGAAGAAGCCGAGCGGCGGCTGCAGGAAGTCTTCGCCGTCCAGGGCGTGATCCAGCGCCAGCTCAACGAAGAGCTGGTGGGGCAGACCCGCGAGATCGTGATCACCCGGTGGGGCAAACGACCGGGCACCCAGACGGGTCGAACGCCCTGCCATCGGCTGGTTCACTTCGCCCATGGCGAGGTGCCGCTCGCGCTGGGCTCGCTCGCGCGCGTCCGGATCGATCGGGCGCTGCCTCATTCGTTGTTGGGAAGCCTCGCCTGAGCTTCGCCTGGGCCAGCTTCGCCAGGCCGCGCTGGAGGCCGATTCGTCCCATGCGCTTGACCTGCCCGATCGCGCACCGCACAATAGACGAATGAGCAGCGAGAAGCTTTTCCGGATGGTCGTCAAGGGGCTGATGCTGGACCCGACGTCCAACGTGCCGATCGTGATCCTGCGGGACGAGGAGGGGAGCGAGTACCTGCCGATCTGGATCGGCGTGTTCGAGGCCAATGCGATCGCCTTGAAGCTCGAAGGCGTCGAGCCTCCGCGGCCCATGACCCACGACCTGATGGCGAGCCTCATCGAGTCGCTCGAGGCGGAGGTGGTGCGGATCGTGATCTGCGATCTCCAGGAAAGCACGTTCCACGCCCGCGTGGTGCTCCAGACCCGGGACGGCGAGGTCGAGGCCGATGCTCGCCCGAGCGACGCCATCGCGCTCGCCCTGCGCGTGGAGGCGCCGATCTTCGTCAGCGAGCAGGTCTTCCAGAAGGCCAAGACGGCGGATTCCGGAGACCCCTCGAGCGACGAGGAGCGGCTCAAGAAGTGGTTCGAAGAGGTCGACCCGGAAGACCTGGGCAAATACACGATGTGACGTCCCCGTCGGCGCTCGCGACGGTCCGGACCTTTGCCATAAGCCATTCGTATTCAAAGGTTTAAGTGGAATGTCGGCGCGCCGACATCCCTGAATTGCGGCTCGCCGTGGCGCTTGACCTCTTTCGCGCCCATCTCGTACACTCGCGCCACGCCATGATCATCGCCATCACCAATCAGAAGGGCGGAGTGGGAAAGACCACCACCGCCATCAACCTCTCTGCGGCCTTCGCCTCCCGCGACCTGCGGACGCTCCTGATCGACCTCGATCCCCAGGCCAACAGCTCGATGTCGTTCCTGGACGTGCACGAGGTGGACAAGGCGATCTACGAGGCCATCACCGAGCCGGACGTCGGCATTCGCGACGTGATCCGCGGCGCCGAGAAGACCCCCAATCTCTTTATCGTCCCGGCGACCATCGCCCTGGCCAAGCTCGAGGCCAAGCTCCTTGGCGAGCTCGACAGCCACTACCGGCTCAAGGACGAGCTCGACAAAGTCCGCGACGAGTTCGACTACATCGTGATCGACACGCCGCCCACGCTGGGGCTGATCACGGTCAACGCGCTGGTCGCCGCGACCCACGTGCTGATCCCGATCCAGGCCAGCTACTTCGCCCTGGAAGGAACCGACGACCTCCTCGAGACCATCGAGAAGATCAAGGTCCGCGCCAACCCCGACCTCCAGATCCTCGGTGCCGTCATTACGCTCTACGACAAGCGAACGCTGCTGGCCCGGGACATTCGCCTCGAGATCGAGAAGAACTTCGGCGACAAGCTCTGTGAGACCACCATTTCGAAGAGCGTGCGGCTCGAGGAAAGCCCCGCTTACAAGGAGTCGATCTTCAGCTTCGCGCCGCAATCGAGCGGCGCCTTCGAGTATTACAAGCTCTCCGAGGAGATCCTGAGCCGTGTCTAGAGCGATCGCCAAGCGAGGCCTGCCCGAACGGGTGAAGATGCGACATGACACCCATTTCGTCGAAGCGCTCGCGGACCGCGCGGGGGAGACCCCGCTGGGCCGAATGGTGGCCCTGTCCGCCGTCGAGCCCGATCCAAACCAGCCCCGGACTGCAATGGGCGACCTCGCCGAGCTCGCCCGGTCGATCGAAGAGAAAGGCGTCCTCGAGCCTATTCTCGTCCGTCCACGGCCTGCCACCGACCTGCCTCGCACGAAGGCCTTGTACGTGATCATCAGCGGCGAGCGGCGCTACCGGGCCGCCATGGAAGCCGGTCTCGCCGAGATTCCCGTGATCGAGATGGACGTCAGCGAGGAGGAGGCGCTCGAGATCGCGCTGGTCGAGAACCTCCAGCGCAAGGACCTGACGCCCTTCGAAGAGGCGGAAGGCTACCGAGCGCTCTCGGAACGCTTCGACTACACCCACGAGCAGATCGCCACGGCGGTGGGGAAGTCCCGCACGGTCGTGACCGAGAGCATGGCCCTGCTGCAGATCCCTCCCAGGGTCCGCGAAGCGGCCCAGGCGCTCGGCATCCACACCAAGTCGCTGCTCCTGGAGGTGCTCAAGGCCGAAGACGAGAACGAGATGCTCAGCCTGATCGAAGAGGTCGATCGGCGCGGGCTGAGCCGCGACGATCTCCGCCGCCAGAAGCGCGGGCCCGACAAGGGCAAGGCGCCGCGGCGCAAGCCTTACGTCTTCTCCTTCCGGGCGCCCGACAAGAGCTTCCAGCTCTCGCTTCGGTTCCGGCAAAGCTCCGTCGGCAAGGACGATCTCATCCGGACGCTCGAGCAGATCCTCCAGGACCTGCGCCAGCGTTGACGGTCCGCTGAACGCGGGGGGGGGTTGAATCGAGCCATGATTGACATAATGCTTCTTACCAGACGACCGAGTCAGCCACTGCCGGCGCGGCCCAGTCGCGTATAATCCCGCGCCTGATGCTTCGCCGCCTCGACCGCTACCTCCTCGCAGAGATCCTCGGGCCGCTCGCCCTGGGCCTCCTGATCTATACCTTCGTGCTCCTGCTGCGGGTCCTCTTCCGCTCCGCCGAGCTCATCATCGGCAGCGACGTGGCGGTCTCGACCGTCGGCAAACTCCTGCTCCTGTCGCTGCCCAACATCGTCGTGCTGACGATTCCGATGTCCTTCCTCTTCGCGATCCTGATCGCCGTCGGCCGGCTCTCGTCCGACAGTGAGCTGGTGGCGATTCGCGCGTCCGGCGTGAGCCTCTTTTCGCTCTACCGGCCGATCCTCTTGCTCTCCGCCGTCCTCACCGGCCTCAACGTCTACCTGATGCTCGAGCTCCTGCCCGAGGGCAACCACGCGCTCCAACAACTGCGCATGGAGATCGTCACTCAGGGGCTCTCCGAAGAGATCGTGCCGCGGGTTCCCCATACCGGCTGGCAGGGCAAGATGCTCTACGTCTTCGAGGCGCCGCCGGGCGAGCGGCGCTGGAAGGGCACGCTGCTCTCGGAGGCGATCCCCGCCGGCCAGACCCAGGTGGAGGTCGCGGAATGGGGCGAGGCGCGGGCGGTCGCCGATGGCTCCCAGATCGTGCTGTCGCTGACCAACGCCTTCACCCACCGCGTGGACCTCAACCACCCCGAGACCTATGAGATCTTCGCCCACCAGACGATCGACATGACGCTGACCGCCGAGCGCCCGCGGGCGGTCGGCGGCTCGGTCCAGCGCGGCCTGCGCGAGCTGCCGCTCTCCGAGCTCCGCACGACCGCCCGCGATCCCGAGACACCGCCGATGGTGCGCAAGACCGCTCTCGTCGAGATCCACAAGAAGTTCAGCATTCCCGCCGCCTGCGTGGTCTTCGGGCTGCTCGGACTCCCCCTCGGCTTCAGCAACGCGCGGGGCGGACGCTCCTCGGGCTTCGCCATCTCGATCGGGGTGTTGCTCGTCTACTACATCCTGCTGAACTGGGGCGAGGACTTCGCCAAGAAAGGCGCGACGCCGGCCGGGCTCGCCGTCTGGGCTCCCAACCTGACGTTCCTGCTGGTGGGGATGCTGCTCCTGGTACGCCGCAACCGCGACAAGAGCCTGGTCTTGAGCCGCCTCGACAAGTGGGTCCGCGAAGACCTCTGGCGCCGTCTGCTGCACGTCCAGGAGCGCCGCAGGCACCGGCGGCGCGACCGGCGCAGCCGCGGGCGCGCCTACCGGCCCCCGGACCGGGTGGTGTTGCGCTTCCCGGAGATATGGCTTCCCTTCCCGACCGCGATCGACCGTTATGTCCTGCGCACGTTCCTGCGGGTGTTGTTGTTGGCGACAATGTCGGGCTTGGTGGTCTACATCGCGGCCGATCTGACCGAGAACGCCGAGGACATCCTCAAGAACGACGTCCCTCGCCAGGTCGTCGCCGACTACTACAAGCTCAGGTCGTTCGACATCATCTACGAGATCTCGCCGGTGATCGTGCTGATCACCACCCTCCTGAGCTTCGGGCTGTTGTCGCGCACCAACGAGATCACGGCCTTCAAGGCACTCGGCATGAGCCTCTACCGCCTGGCGTTGCCGGTGCTGCTGGCCGCGGCCGTGATCTCGGCGCTGTGCGCCCTGCTGCAGATGGAGGTGCTGGCGGCGTCCAACGAGCGGGTTGCCGAGCTCAGAGCGCGCATCCGCGGTCGCGAGACACCGACGCGCCTGCAGCGCGCCGACCAGCGCTGGCTCTACGGCAAGCAGGGGGGCTTTCTCTACAACTATGCCCTCTACGACGGCGCGAGCCAGGAGCTCTACCGCCTGCAGGTCTTCCGATTCGATTCCGACTACCGCCTGGTCCAGCGGCTGGTCGTCGACAAGGCGACCTACCTGGGCGATGGCTGGTGGACGTTCTCGAGCGGCTGGGCGCGGCAGTTCGCGGGCACCCAGGTGACGGATTTCCGCATGCTCGACGAACCGGTCAAAGAACGGCTGCCGGAGCCGCCGGAGTTCTTCGCGGGGGTGCCCCGGCTACCCGAGGAGATGACCTTCGCCGAGCTCCGGGAGCACATTCAGGACCTGCGCGCCTTCGGCGGCAAGGACACGGCGCCGCTCGAGGTCGAGCTCCACAACAAGGTCGCCTACCCCGTGCTGGCCTTCGTCATGGCCCTGGTGGCGCTGCCCTTCGCCTTCCGCCTCGGGCGTCAGGGGGCGCTTTACGGCATCGGTCTGTCGCTGTTGCTGGGTTTCGCGCTGCTGATCTTCCTGGGCTTCTTCAGGACCATGGGCCACGAGGCCATCCTGCCGCCGATGGTGGCGGTGTGGAGCCCGGGCGCGATCTTCTCCATCTTCGCCCTGTATCTCTTCCTGGGCGTCAAGACGTGAAGAGCGCACGCAACGGCTCGCCCTAAACCGCCGCCTTCAGCGCGTCGACGTGGTCCAGATCCTCCCAGGTGAATCCGTCCTCTTCGCGGCCGAAATGGCCGTAGGCCGCGGTGCGGCGGTAGATCGGTCGACGCAGGTCGAGGTGCTCGATGATCCCTTTTGGGGTGAGCGGAAAATGCTCGCGGATGAGCTTCTCGATCCGGCGGTTGCCGAGCCGGCCGGTGCCGTAGGTGTCGACGTGGACCGACACCGGATCGGCGACGCCGATGGCGTAGGCGAGCTGCACCAGCACCCTGCCGGCGAGCCCGGCCGCCACCAGGTTCTTGGCGATGTGGCGGGCCATGTAGCTGGCGGAGCGGTCGACCTTGGTCGGGTCCTTGCCCGAGAAGGCGCCGCCGCCATGGGCCCCCATGCCGCCGTAGGTGTCGACGATGATCTTGCGGCCGGTCAGGCCGCAATCGCCGTGCGGGCCGCCGGTGACGAAACGCCCGGTGGGATTGACGTGGAAGATCGTGTCGTCGTCGAGCAGCTCTTCGGGAACGGTGGGACGGATGATCCTGGCGAGGACCTCGTGACGGATCTCGTCGCGGCCGATCTCAGGCGCGTGCTGGGTCGAGATGACGATCGTGTGGACGCGGCGCGGCTGGTCGCCCTCGTATTCCACGGTGACCTGACTCTTGCCGTCGGGGCGCAGCCAGCCGATCTCGCGGGCCTTGCGGGCGGCGGCGAGGCGGCGCGTCAGGTGGTGGGCGAGCATGATCGGCAGCGGCATGAGCTCAGGCGTCTCGCGGCACGCGTAGCCGAACATCAAACCCTGGTCGCCGGCGCCGCCGGGGTCCACGCCCATGGCGATGTCGGGCGATTGCGGATCGATCGCCGAGACCACCGCGCAGCTCGCGGCGTCGAAACCGAAGGCGGCGTCAGTGTAGCCGATCTCCTCCACGGTGCGGCGCGCCGCTGCCGGGAAGTCGATGTAGCCCTGGGTGGTGATCTCGCCGGCGAGCATCACGAGACCGGTGTTGACCAGGGTCTCGCAGGCGACGCGGCTGTAGGGGTCTTGCCTCAAGGCTTCGTCAAGCACGGCGTCGGAGATCTGGTCGGAGATCTTGTCGGGATGTCCCTCGGTGACCGACTCCGAGGTGAAGAGGTAGGATCTTGGATCAGTCATTCACTCGTGCTCCTGCGCCGGGGCAAATCCGGCGGCGACGATCAGGCTGGTGGGCGAAAACGACGAGACGGCGCGGCGGCCCCTCTTCTCGATCGAGAACCGGCGGATCCTAGCACAGACCCCGGAGCGAGGGGCAACCCAGCTAGAGGCCGGCGCGCCCGCCGGCGGGCCGGGGACGGCTCTCGTGGAGGCCGTAGGTCAGCGTCGACAGCGCCAGGAAGGTCGACAGGCCGGTGGCCGTGCGCCGCGACTCCAGGCCGCCGGTGAGCGAGCTGACCATGCCGCCGCGGCGCCGCGTTCCCGGAATCGCAACGGGGATCGTATCGTGGTCCAGACCCTGGATGAGGCGGCGCGGGAGCTCGATCGATCCGCTGGCTCCCCAGGCCTCGTCACCCAGGCCCAGCACGACGGTCCAGGTGCGCACGAGCTGGCGGGTGGCCTCGCCGCTGCGCATCGTCAGGAGCCCGCTCTCGCTGCCGACGTAGAAGGAGTATTCGTCGGGATGAGCGCGCTCGAGGTCGAGGGTCCGCTGCCGGGCCAGGTTCAGGATCTCTGCGTCCTCGAGCGGCAGGGGCGCCCGCGCTTCGTTCTCCGGATGCGGCAGGACGCGGATCGACCCGGCACGCCGGTAGCGCTCCTGGAAGTAGCGCAAGAATCCGTCGCGCACGCCGAGCAGCTTGTCGGGAAGCTGACTCGCCACCGCGACGTCGACGCCCGATTGGAATCGGTGCCAGAAGTCCCTAATATCGCGTACCATGATCCGCAGCCGTCAGAATCCGCGCGTGAAGGATATTCGCCGGCTGCGGCGAAGTAAAGGCGACGAAGCGCTTCTCGAAGGACCTCACCTGATCGGCGAGGCCCTCGCTGCGGCCCGCAGCCTCACCACCCTCCTGGCCACGCCCGAGTTCCTCGCCTCGGCCGACGGCCGGCGCCTGGCGCCGCACCTCCCCTTCCCGCCGCTCGAAGTCGAGGCCTCCCTGCTCGACGAGGTGGCCGACAGCGACTCGCCGCGCGGGATCGTCGCCGTCGCCCAGCTTCCGCGCTGCGGCGCCGAGGTGCTGCCGGCGGTCGACGCCGGCGTCTACGTCTACGCCGAGCGCATCCAGGACCCGGGCAACCTCGGCGCCCTGGCGCGGGTCGCCGAGGCGAGCGGCGCCGCCGGTCTCGCCCTGAGCGCCGGCTGCGTCCATCCCAACCATCCGCGGGCGCTGCGGGCCTCGGCCGGCAGCCTGTTGCGCCTGAGCGTGGCCTACCCCGCCGCCGTCGACGACCTCGATCGCCGCCTCGCCCCCCTCGCGGCGCGGTGGTGGGCCCTGGTGCCCCGCGGCGGCGACGACCTCTACGGCGTGGGGCTCGAAGGCGCCCTGGTGTTGGCGTTGGGCGCCGAAGGCGCCGGCCTCTCGGCGGCGGTCCGAGACCGTTGTCGCGCCCTGACGATCCCGGTGGCGCCGCCCGTCGAATCGCTCAACGTGACCGTCGCCGCCGGCGTCGTCCTGTTCGAGATCCGACGGCGTCGTTCGTGAGAACGCCGCACGATCGGCCGCTTTTGGCCGTCCGAAGAACTACCGGCCCCAAGAAGCGGGGCCGGACGGACGAGGTACCCATGACGGAGCAGGATCGAGGACGCAACAAGGCGGCGCACTGGCGAGTCGTCGAGGAGGCCCTGGCCGGGCCGCCGCGGAAGCGAGGACGGCAGCGGCGCTCACCGGCGCGGGCCACGGCCCTGCCGACCGTCTACGTGACCGACGAGATGGCGCGCCGGAGCGCCGACCTGCTCGCCCGCCCGCGGGGCGGCATGGCGCCGCCGACCGCCGTCTTCTGGCTCGGCCTGCGTGGCGGCGTGCGGGCCTGCGTGACGACGCTCATCGTCCCGGAGGAGGCCAGCGGCAACGTCGCCGGCGGCGACGCGGTGCTCGCCTCGGCGGTGGCCAACGACGAGATTTTCTCGGCCGTCGTCGGTGCCTCGCTCGCCTACCTCGGCCAAGTCCGCTCGCGCCCGGCCCTGACGCAGCAGCCCTACCCCACCGCCGCGCCCGCGGCCGACGTGCGCTACCAGGGCGCGCTCTGCGTCGAGCTGCCCGCGTCCGCGAACGGCAAGTCCGGTTTCCTGCTCGAGGACTGCCTCGTCTGGCGCCAGATCGCGGGCGAGCGCCGGCTGCTCGCCGCCGCCGAGCTCGACGCCCACCTTCGCCTCGTCCCCGCCTTCAAGGACTTGCGCCGCCGCCCGGTTCAGGGCGCGCCCACCGTCAGCTCTTCATAGGCCACCTCGGGCCATCCGAAGCGCAGGCGCAGACCGTGCAGCTCCGGGCGCCCCACGCGCACGACCTGATCGTGGAAGAGCGGAATCAAGGCGTGGTGGCGGCTCAGGACGTGGTCGATCTGGCGGTAGATCGTGTGGCGCAATGCCGGGTCGGTCTCGGCCCGCCCGCGGTCGAAGAGCTCGTCGAGCTCACGGCGGCTCATGAGCTCGCCGAGGTAGCCGCGCGAGTGGAAGAAGTGGATCAACGCGTCCGGATCGGGGTAGCTCGCGGCCCACCGCGCGCCCGCCAGGTCCACCTCCCCGCGCGCCACGCGCCACAGCGTCTCGACCGGGCTCGCCGCGACCGTTCTCACCGCGGCGCCGGAGCGTTCCAGGGTCTGGACCGTCGCGTCCCAGAAGGGTCGGTAGGGTCCCAGGTAGGCGGGAAAGACCGCGGCGCGCAGCTCGACGCCGGAAAGCGCGTCGGCGCTCGCGGCCGGCTCGCCGGCGGCCTCCGTGGCGCGCCGCGGTCGCGGCTCGTGGCCGAGCAGTCCCGGCGGGATGAAGCCCTGGGCACGCGCCGCCAGGCGGCCGAGGAGCGGACGCTCCAGCACTTCGGCCACCACTCGTGCGAACGCCCGCCGGACCTCCGTGTCGGCCAGCGGGCCGCCGCGGACGTTGAGGGCCAGGAAGTACGACGAGAAACCGGGCATCTCGCGCAAGCCGGCGGCCAGCGCGGGATCGAGCAGCAGCTCGTCGACTTCGGCGGGCCGCAGGTTCGCGGCCAGAGAAAGTCGGCCGGCGCGCAGCTCGGCGAGCAGCTCGCCCTCGCCGCCGAGCTCGAAGACCAGCCGGTCGCACTTGGGCAGCCCGCGCCGCCAGTAATGCGGGTGCGCCTCGAGCTCGAGCCGTTCGGCGGGGTCGAAGCGCAGCACCCGGAACGGCCCCGTGCCCACCGAGCCGTCGCGCCAGTTGCCGTCGAAGCGCCGGTTGCCCTCCGGAACGACGGCGGCGGAGATGCTGGTGAGCATGGCCGGGAAGAACGAGAGGGGGCGTTCGAGGTGGATCACGAACTCGTTGCCGGACTGGATCGTGAATCCCTCGAGCTCGCTGGTCTCGCCCTCCCAGAAGGCACGGCAGCCGCGGATCGGCACCAGGCCCGCGGCGAGAACGTCGCGGCTCAGGCCCCGCACCAGCTCCTCGAAGGTGAAGCGCACGTCGCGCACCGTGAGCCTGCGGCCGTCGTGGAAGCGCACGTTGCCGCGCAGTTTGAAGCGGAACCGTCGCCCGCCGTCCTCGAGGCGGAACTCGCTGGCCAGGCAGGGCACGATGCGCGCCCCTTCGTCGAGGCGGGTGAGGGTCTCGAACACGTTGCCCACGGCCTCGGCGTGGCCGAGGATCTGGGCCTGGCGAGGCGCCAGGTCGCCGGACATCGCCGGCAGCGGCACGTGGAGCACGCCGCTGTCGCCCGCCGCCGGCGCCATGGTGCCGGCGTCGAGCTTCGCCACCTCCGAGTAGCTCACGTAGGGCGGCCGGCCGAGCAACCGCAGGCCGCGGATCCGCGGGCTCACCAGGCGGTAGTCCGCGTCGTAGAAGAGCGGCAGCAGCGAGCGGTCGTCGACGAGGATGCTCTCGAGCTTGCGGTAGAGCGCCTGGCGCGCCGCCGGGCTCTCCTCCCGCCGCGCCCGCGTCACCACGTCGTCGATCGCCGGCGATCCCAGGTAGCTCCCCAGCAAGCCGTGCCGTGAGTGCAACAGGCCGCGGGCGAAGGAGTCAGGGTCGTCGTAATCCGCCACCCAGCGCCCGATCCACAGGTCGCCGCCCCGGCCGTCGAGCGCCGATCCGGGGTCGCGGCCGGGCTGCGCGAAGACGATGCGCACGCCGAGGGCCTCCCATTCGGCGGTCAGGGCCTGCGTGAAGGAAAGGTAGCGGTCGAAGTAGAGCGGGTCCGCGACCGCCACGAGCTCCACCGGCAGCTCGAGCCCGCTCGCTTGGAGGCTCTCGCGGGCCTCCTCGCGCGACAGGTGAGGCCGCCGGCGGCCCGGATCGTGCGCCAGTGTCCCCGGCGGAACGAGACCGCTCGCCGGCTGCGCGAAGCGCCCCAAGGTGCGCCACACCACGTCCTGCACCCTGACGGCGTCGACCAGGGCCCGCCGCGCTTCCGGCCTTCCGGTCACCGGTCCGGCGAGGTTCAGGGCCACCAGGAAGACGGCCTGGCGGCTCGCCTCCACCAGGCCGGTGCGCAGGCTCGGGTCGCGCAGGAGCTGGTCGAGCTCGTCGGGACCAAAGTCGCGGCCGACGTCGATCTCGCCCGAGCGCAAGGCCGCGGCGGCGGCGTCCTCGCGGAGGGTGCGCATCTCGACCGCGTCGAGCAACGCCGAGCTCCCCCGCCAGTAGTGCGGGTTGCGCTCCAGCCGTACGCCGCCGCGGCGGTGCGCGGCGAGGAGGAACGGCCCCGTGCCCACCAGGGCGCCGGCGGCGCCGGCGCGAAAGACGGCGACGCCGAGATCGCTCAGGAGGATCGGGAAGATCGGCAAGGGTTCCCGCAGCCGGAACCGCAGGGAGTGGTCGTCGAGCACCTCGATGCCCGCGAGGGCGGACTCCTCGTCCGCAGCGGGCGCCCGGACGTCTTCGATGGCGGCGCACGCCGCCGGCAGGCGGTCGCGGCCGGCGGTCGCGAAGACGGCTTTGACGTCGGCGGCGGTAAGCGGCGCGCCGTCCGAGAAGCGGACGTCACGGCGCAGGCGCACGAGGAACGAGCGGCTGCCGGCCGCCTTTTCCCATTCCTCGCACAGGCAAGGATTGAGGTGGCCTTCGGCGTCGACCTCGATCAGCGGCTCGAAGACGTTGGCCACCACCTCCCTTTCCTCGATCGTCAGGGCCCGGCGGGGGTCGAGGCTCAAGACCTCGACCGGCAGCGAGGTGACGAGCGTGCCGCCGGCGGGCAGCGGCTCCTCGGCCGGTGACGACGCGGCGGCCAGCTCCTGGGCCTCGTCCCACCGCGCCCGCGCCTTCGAGTGCTCGCCGCGCAGGTTGGCGATGGTGACGCCCAGGCTGAGCAGGCGCCGCAGCGTGTCCGCCGCGGCGGCACGCCGCGCCAGGTCGATGCCCTTCTCCACCCAGCGGCGCGTCTCGCCTACCCGCCGGCCCTGCCACGCGGTCTCGGCGGCGACCAGCGCGGCTTGCGCGGCCGCGGCCGTCTCCCCCACCTGCTCCCAGGCTCGCACCGCCCGGGCCGCCGCCTTGACTGCCGCCTCGTTGGCTCCCGCGGCGCGCAGCGCGCGCGCCAGCAGGAACCGCAGCTCGCCCTCCGTGGCGCGCGCGACGCTCTCGTCCTCGACGAAATCGAGGGCCGTGCGCAGGGCGCGCACGGCGACGTTGGTGGCCATGGCGTCGAGCGACCTGCGCGCCAGCTCGCGGGCGTGCTCGACCGTCTTCTCCGCCACGTCGCCCGCCGCGTAATGGTGGACGAGCTGGGGGAGGACCTGCTCCAGCCGGCCGGCGTAGCGCTCCTCGAGCCGGCGCGCGTGCCGCCGGTGCAGCGAGCGCCGGCGGCGCCGCGACAGGCCGGCGTGGAGCACGTCGCACACCACGCCGCTGGCGAAGTGCAGAAGCTGGCTGCGCGGCTGGCGGTCCTCGGAGAGCAGGCCGGCGGCGAGCAGCCGCTCCACGGCGTCCTCGGCGTCCTCGTCCACCAGGGCCTCGAGGTCGTGGCAGTCGAAGCTGCGGCCGAGCACCGCGGCCACCTGGAGCACTTCGAGAAGGTCCTCGGGCAGGCGCTCGAGCCGCGACTCCACGGCCTGCTGAATGGTCTCCGGCAACGACTCGGGCAGCAGCGCCGCGTCGTTCGCCAGCGTCCAGACGCCGCCCGGGTCGCGGCTGACGTCGTTGGATTCCACCAGCGAGCGCACCAGCTCCTGGGCGAAGAACGGGTTGCCCTCGGTGGCCTCGTGCAACGGCCCGGCGAGACCGCTCGCCACCTCACCGCCCCCCAACTGCGCCGCCACCAGCTCGCCGATCTCCGCGACCCCGAGCGGCGCGAGCACGATGGAGGAAAAACGGGGCTCGTCGCGCACGCCGCTCAGGAGCCGGTTGAGGGGGTGGCGCCGCGGCACCTCGGTGCGGCGGTAGCTGCCCGCGAAGAGGCACGAGGTCGGCGCCAGGCGCCGCACGACGTACTGCAGCGCCTCGATCGAGGTCTCGGCGCCGTGGAGGTGCTCGAGCAGGAAGGCCGTCGGCTTGCCGCCGGCGATGCGGGCCAGCGCCCGCGCCAGGATCTCGAAGACGTGCGTGGGATCGCCGCGCCGGGCCGCCGCCAGGGCGAGACCGGGAGCGCCCGCCAGCGGCTCGGCGAGACGGTCCGCAGGGGCGAGCGCTCTGATCTCCGCCAGCGCCGGCAGGAGCGTGCGCAGGTCGCCGGCGAGGTCGGAGAGGTCGGGCTGCGCCGACGCCGGGCTGCTGGTGTATTCCCGGCTGAGGAAGAAGTCCTGGATGAGCTCGCCGAAGCCCTGGAAGGGAAAGGCGTCTTCCTGATCGGAAAAGCGCCCGCGGAGCACCCGGAAGCCGCGGGCGCGGGCGAGCTGCTCGAGCTCCTCGAGCAGCCGGGTCTTGCCCATGCCGGGGTCGCCGCCGACGAGCACGAGCTGGCACTCCCCGGCGCTCGCCAGCTTCAGGCGCTCGCGCAGCTCGGCGACTTCGCGGCCGCGGCCGACGAGCGGCGTCAGGCCGGGACGGCGTGGCGGCTCCGTGACGCCGGTGCCGGTGTGGGCGAGGGTCGCCGCCGCCGGGCTCGAGCCGAGGCGGCGCAGCACCGCCGCCAGCTCGTTGCCCCGCGCCGGCCGGTTCTCGGGGTTCTTCGCCAGGCAGCGGAAGACCACGTCGGCGAGCCGCGCCTCGACGCCGGGAAGCGGCGGCGGCTCCTCGTTGACGATCTTGTAGAGCAACGCGTAGCGCGCGCCGGTGAACGGCGGCGTGCCCGCCAGGCACTCGTAGAGGATGGTGGCGAGCGAGTAGAGGTCGCAGCGGCCGTCGACCGGGGCGCCGAGGATCTGCTCGGGGCTGAGGTAGCCGAGGGTGCCGGGCAGGTTGCCGGTCCGCGTCAGCCGGCTGCCGGCCTCGCCCAGGGCGAGGCCGAAGTCCATCACCCGGGCGCGCAGCCGCCCGTCCTCCCAGCTCATCATGACGTTCTCGGGCTTGACGTCACGGTGGACCACGCCGCGCAGGTGGCTGTAGTCGAGGGCCTCGGCCACCTGGGCCACCGCCTCGAGCACGTCGCCGAGGGCGAGGGCGTCGCGCCGGCACAGCTCGCCGAGGGTCTCGCCGCGCACTCGGGGCATGACGAAGAAGAGCGCGTCGTCGTGGCGGCCGAGGTCGTAGATCGGGACGATCGAGGGATGGTCCATGCGCGCCACCACCTGCGCCTCGCGCAGGAAGCGGTCCTCGGCCTCGGTCTCGAGCACGGACGCCGAGAGCACCTTGATCGCGACTTCGCGGTCGAGCTGGGGGTCGCGGGCCAGGTAGACGACCCCCATCCCGCCGCGGCCGAGCTCGCTCACGAGCTCATAGCGCTGGGCCAGCCGGGTGCCGATCATGCGCGAGCCTTCGAGATACGGGACGGGAAACGAACAGAGGGCGGGAACAGGGAGATCCGGTTCAGCGCGATCCTATCCCAGGGCTCACGTCAGGGCGAGCTCGTCGTAGGCCACCACCGGCGCCCGCAGACCGAGCTTCAGCCCGGTGACCTCGGGACGGGCGATGCGGTAGACCGTCTCGTGGAAGAGCGGCACCACCAGCGCCTCGCGCCGCAGCAGCTCTTCGATCTCGTGGTAGATGCCGTGACGCGAGGCCGGATCGCTCTCGTGGCGGCCGGCCTCGATCAGCCGGTCGAGCTGCGGACGGCCACAGAGCGCGCCGTAGAGCCCGTCGGCCGAGTGCAGCAGGCGGACGAAGGAGTCGGAATCGGGATAGTCGGCGAGCCACCGCACGGCCACCAGGTCGACGCCGGCGGTCTCGAGCGCCCGGCGCGGGTCGCGGTCGATCGACTCCAGGGTCGCTCCGGCGCTCGCCAGCGGCGCCGTGAGCCGGCGCCAGAAATCGCGGTAGGCGTCGCGCAGCTTCGGATGGACTGCGCCGCGCAGCTCGACGCCCGCGAGGTCCGCGACCTCGCCTCCCGGCGGCGGCGGCGAGAGGCGCGGGTCCCGGCCCAGCAGTCCGGGGGGAATCAGACCCCGCGCCGGGGACGCCAGCCGTCCGAGACCGTCGCGCACCGCGCCGGCGACGTCAAGGGTGCGGGCCAGGGCCTGCCGTATCCCGAGCTCGGCGAGCGGGCCGCGCCGCGCGTTGAGCACCAGGTAATAGGTCGCGAAGCCCGGCACCTCGAGGTAGCCGGCGGCCAGTTCGGGATCGCGCCGCAGCTCCTCGAGGTCGCTCGGCCGCAGGTCCGATGCGATCGCCAGGGCGCCGGCGCGGAAGTCGGCGGCGATCCGCTCGGCGCCGAGGCCGAGCTCGAAGATCAGCCGGTCGCAGCGCGGACGCCCGCGGCGCCAGTAGTGCGGGTTGGCTTCGAGCTCCACACGCTCGCCGGGCACTACGCGGACGGCGCGGAAGGGACCCGTGCCGGCCGTGCCGTGACGCCAGTTGCCGTCGAAGACGCCGCTGCCTTCCGGCGCCACGGCGGTCGTCGGGCTGGTGAGCAGGGCGGGAAAGAACGACAGCGGCTCCTCGAGCTCGAGCACCAGCTCGCGCTCGGACATGACGCGAAGCCCCGCGAGCTCCGAGCGCTCGCCGGCGCTCAGAGACCGGGCGCCGCGGATCGGCAGCAGCGATTCCGCGGCGCCGCCGCCGGCGCGCAGCAGCCGCTCGAAGGAGTAGCGCACGTCGCGCACCGTGAGCCGCCGGCCGTCGTGGAAGCGCACGTTTTGGCGCAGGCGGAACCGGAAGCGCCGGCCGCCGTTCTCGGCCCGGAACTCGGAAGCGAGGCAGGGCACGACGTGGGCTCCCTCGTCGATCCGCGTCAGGGTCTCGAAGACGTTGGGCACCAGCTCCGCCCCCTCGAGGAGCACGGCGACCTCGGGCGCCAGGCTCGGCAAGGCCTCGGGCAAGGGCACGTGCAGGGTGCCGCTCTGCCGCGCCGGGAGCCGCCGCGAGCGCCGAAGCTCGTCGTCGGGATCGGCGACGCCGATCTCGGCGTAGTTGACGAAGGGCGGAGCGCCCAGGAGGCGCAGGCCGCGCACCCGCGGGCCGCGGATGAAGTAGCGCACGTCGTGGAACAACGGCAGCAGCAGGGCGCGCTCCGCGACCATCCTCTCGATCCGGCGGTAGAGCCGCTGGCGGTGGGCCGCGCGCACCTCCTGCCGGGCGCGCTCGAGCCAGGGATCGGCGGCGTCGGTGTCGAGATAGGCGGCGAGCCGGCCGTAGCGCGAGTGCAACGCCTCGTAGCAGACGTTGTCGGGGTCGTCGTAGGCGAGGTCCCAGCGGCCGAAGCAGAAGTCGAGGCCGGTGGGATCGGCGACCCGCGAACGGTACGAGTCGAGCGGCACCGTGACCAGGTCGACGGTCACGCCGAGCGCCGCCCACTGGTCGAAGAGCGCCTGGATGAGCCCTCCGAAGCGTTCGAGGAGCCGGGGGTGCACGGCGCCCTTGAGCCGGGGCGCGGCGTCCGCCTCGTAGCCGGCCGCGGCCAGCAGCGCCCGCGCCTGTTCGCGGGTGAGCGCCGGGCGGCGGCGCCCGGGATCGTGCCCGAGGATGCCCGGCGGGATGAGGCCGGTCGCCGGCTGCGCGAAGCGGCCGAGGGTGCGCCAGACGATGTCCTGAACGCGCACCACTCCGGTCAGGGCACGCCGCAGGTCGGCGCGGCGCGCCGCCGGCCCCGAGGAGTTGAAGAGCACGTAGTAGACGTTCTTCTGCGTGGTCTCCACCAGGCCGGCGCGATAGCGGGGATCGCGCAGGATCTCCTCGAGGTCCTCGCCCTGGAGGTCCCGCCCCAGGTCGATCTCGCCGGCGCGCAGGGCGCGCGCGACGTCGGCGGCGTGGGGCAAGACGCGGAACTCGAGGCGCTCGAGCGGCGGCGGCTTCCCCCGCCAGTAGCGGGGATTGCGCTCGAGCACGACACGGCCGTCCTCCGCCCCGCCGCGCGGCCAGCGGAACGGTCCGGTGCCGAGGTGCGGCGAGCCGTCCGCCCTCGTCCGAGACACCGCGGTCCGCGGGTCGGTGAGCAGGGACGGGAAGATCGGCAAGGGCTCGCGCAGCCGCAGCTCGACGACGTGGTCGCCGTCGGCGCGCACGCCGTCGAGACTCTCGCTCTCCCCCGCCAGGAACGCCTCGACGCCGGCGAGCGCCCGGAAGGCGGGCGCCGGCAGGCCGCCGCCGAGGCGCGCGGCCCGCTCGAAGGAGCGCCGCACGTCGGCGGCGGTGAGCTGCTCGCCGCTGGAAAAGCACACTTCCGGACGCAGGACGAAGCGAAAGACGCTGCCGCGCGAGGACCCCTCCCACTCCCGGCAGAGAGTGGGGATCAGGTTGCCTTCGCCGTCGGTGGTGAGCAGGGTTTCGTAGACGTTGGAAAGGACCTCCGCTTCCTCGAGCGTCTGCACGGCGCCCGGATCGAGAGCGACCGACGAGGCCGAGAGCGCGACGACGAGCCGGCCGCCGGCGGGCACGGCCTCGGCGTCCGCCTCGCCCGGCTCCCCCTCCACCAGCTTTTCCGCCTCCTGGCGCAGCTCGCGGGCACGGGCGTAGTCGCCGCTGAGGTTGGCGAGGGTCGCCGCCAGGGTCAGCAGGCGGATCCGGCATTCGCCGCCGGCGTCCTCCGGAGGAACCTCGAGGCCGCGGGCGATCCACTCGCGGGTTTCGTCGACCCGTCGCGCCTGCCACGCGATCTCGGCGGCCAGCAGCGCCGCCGCCGCCACCGCCGGCGCCGCGCCGGTACGCTGCGCCGCGCGCACCGCCCGCTCGGCCTCCCGGAACGCGGTCTCGAGCTGACCCTCGGCGCGCAGTGCGGCCGCCAGCAGGCGGCGCAGCTCGGCCTCGGCGCCGCCGCCGGCGAGGGTGTCGTCCGCGATCAGCTCGAGGGCGGTGCGCGCGGCACGGATCGCCGCCTCCCAGCCGAAGCCGGCGACCGCCTGGCGGGCCAGCTCGAGGGCATAGCCGACGGTCTTGTCGGCGACCTCGCCTTCCGCGAAGTGGTGGACCAGCCGCGCGAAGACCCGGTGCGGACGGCCGGCGTAGCGCGCTTCCAACTGCTCGGCGTGGCGCCGGTGGAGCCGGCGGCGCCGGCGCCGCGTCAGGCCGCGGTAAAGCGTCTCGCGCACCAGCCGGCTGGAGAAGACCAGCCGGTCGCCGCGCGAGCGCGGCTCCTCTTCCAGCAGCCCTTCGCGCACCAGCGCCTCCACCGCCGCCTCCACGTCGCCGCCGGCCAGGGCCTCGAGGTCGGTGAAGTCGAAGGCCGGTCCCAGGATCGAGGCCGTGCGCAGCACCTTCAGGCGCTCTTCCGGCAATTGCTCGAGGCGCGACTCGACGGCCTGCTGGATGGTCTCGGGGAGCGCGTCGTGGGCCACCGCCGCGTCGCTCGCCAGCACCCAGGTCTCCGCTTCGTCGCGCCACAGGTCGCCGGTCTCGAGCAGCCAGCGGACCCACTCGCGGATGAAAAAGGGATTGCCTTCGCTGGCCTGGTAGAGCTTGTCCACGAGCTCCTCGCTCATGCGCGAGCCGGCGAGCAGGGTGGCGAGCAGCTCGCGGTGCTCGTCGGCGGCGAGCGGCTCGAGCTCGATCACGGTGAATCGCGGGTCGTCCCGCATGCCGCGCAGCAGCCGCACCAACGGGTGCCGCCGGCCGAGCTCCGAGGGCCGGTAGGTGCCGACGATGAGCGTCGGCGTCGGACCCAGGCGCCGCACTACGTAGAGCAGCGCCTCGATCGCCGCCTCGCTGGCATGGAGCTGCTCGAGCAGCAAGACCAGCGGACGTCCCCCGGCCAGGCGCGCCAGAGTGCGGGCGGCGAGCTCGAAGATCCGCGTGTGGTCCTCGGCGGCGGCCGCCGCCGACAGCGCGGGAGGCCCGGTGGCAGTGACCTCCGAGATTTCGCGCAACGCCGGGAAGAGCTCGATCAGGTCGGCCCACAAGTCGCCCAGCTCGGGCGGGGCGCGGTCGGTTTCGGGCAACGCTTCCCGCACCCGGAAGTAGTCCTGCACGAGCTCGCCGAATCCCTGGTAGGGAAACGCGTCGCGGGTCGAGAAGCGGCCGCGCAGCACGCGCTGGACGCCGCGGCTCCTGGCGAGCTCCTCGACGAATTGCAGCAGCCGGGTCTTGCCGAGCCCCGCCTCGCCGCCGACGACGACCAGGCGGCTGCCGCCGTCCAGGGCTTCGTCGAGGCAGCGCCGCAGCTCCCCGGCCTCGGCCGCGCGCCCGGCCAGGGGCGTGAGGGCGGCGAGCTCGCCGCCCTCACGCCCCGGGCGAGCGCTCTCGAGCAGGGCGGCGCGGCGCCGGGCCGGGTCGAGCTCCGAGCGCAGCCGGCGCAGGGCGTCGGCGAGCTCGTTGCCGCGCCGCGGCCGCTCCTCGGGCCGCTTGTCGAGGCAGCGCCGGACGAGCTCGGCGAGGCGAGCGTCGAGCCCGCGGGCGGCCAGCGGCGGCGGCGGCTCGTGGGCGATGCGGTAGAGCAAAGAGTACCGCGAGCCGGAGAACGGGGTCTCGCCGGTCAGGCACTCGTAGAGGATGGTGCCCAGCGAGTAGAGGTCGCTGCGGCCGTCGACCTCGGCGGAGAGGATCTGCTCGGGGCTCAGATAGACCAACGTGCCGGGCAGCTTGCCCGTCCTGGTCAGGCGGCTGGCCGCCCCGACCAGCGCCAGGCCGAAGTCCATGACCCGCGCCCGCGGCTCGCCGTCCTCCCACGTGACCATGACGTTCTCGGGCTTGACGTCGCGGTGGACCACGCCGCGAGCGTGGCTGTAGTCGAGGGCCTCGGCCACCTGGGCGACGATCTCCAACGCGTCGCCCAGCACCAGATCGTGGCCGCGGATCAGGGTCTGGAGCGTGGTGCCCTCGACCACCGGCATCACGAAGAAGACGCAGTCGCGGTCGGTGCCGAGGTCGAAGATCGGCACGATGCCGGGATGGTCCATCTGCGCCACGAGCTGCGCTTCGCGCCGGAAACGCTCCTCGGCCTCGGGCGACATCTGGGCGAGCGCGATGACTTTCACCGCCACGTCGCGCTCGAGCAGCGGATCGCGCGCGCGGAAGACCATGCCCATGCCGCCGCGGCCGAGCTCCGCCACGATCTCATAACGGTCGGAGAGGCGCTCACCGATCATCGCGCGTGTCCCGTCCTTCCGCGTCCCCGTCCCCGTCTTCTCCGCAGCCCGTCTTTGACCTCACCTCCCCTATACGTTAGCCTGTTCGCGGCCTGTGACGACTTCGTGGCGAGATGAAGGTGAGCGATGGCGCGCGCGGTGAACAACCCCGTCAATGCGTTCTTGCGCCGGCAACAGCCGATGATCCTCGACGGCGGCCTCGCCACCGAGATGGAAGCGCGGGGCTGCGACCTCTCCGACGAGCTCTGGTCGGCCGGCTACCTGCTGCTCGATCCCGACGTGATCCGCCGCGTCCACCTCGACTACCTCGCCGCCGGCGCCGATTGCGTGACCGCCGCCACCTACCAGGCCACGCTGCGCGGCTTTCGCCGGCGGGGCCTCAGCCTGCACGACGCGCGCACCCTGCTCCTGCGCGCCGTGGAGCTGGCCCGGGAAGCGCGCGACCGGTTCTGGGAAGAGGCGCCTCCCGGCCGCCTGCGGCCGCTGGTGGCGGCGAGCGTCGGACCCTACGGAGCCTATCTCGCCGACGGCTCGGAGTACACCGGCGCCTACGACCGCGACGAGAACGCCCTGGTGGCCTTCCACCGCCGGCGCTTCGCGCTGCTGGCCGCGAGCGGCGCCGACCTGCTCGCCTGCGAGACGGTGCCGTCGGCCGCCGAGGCGCGCGCCCTGCTGCGCCTGCTGCGCGAGAGCCCGGGCACCTGGGCCTGGCTCAGCTTCAGTTGCCGCGACGGCCGCCACCTCGCCGACGGCAGCGAGATCGCGGCGATCGCCGCCGAGGCCGCCGCCGGCGAGCGGGTGGCCGCGGTGGGCGTCAATTGCACGGCTCCTCGCTTCGTGCCCGAGCTGCTCGACGAGATCCGCCGGGTGAGCGAGCGCCCGATCGTGGTCTACCCCAATTCCGGCGAGCTGTGGGACGCGGCGGCCAAACGCTGGCGCGGCCGGCCCGATCCGGACGACTTCGCCGCCGCCGCCGCCGTCTGGGTGGAGCGCGGCGCGGCCCTGGTGGGCGGCTGCTGCCGGACCGGCCCCGAGCACGTCCGCCGCATCCGCCGGCGGCTGCTCGGCTGACCTCGCGTCTCCTCGCGCGGCGGGCGCGCGAGGAGACGCAGGAAGGCCGCCTATTCGACGACCTCGACCTGGCCGCGGAGCTCGCCGCCCGGGAAGCGGGCGCTGTGGAGGTTGACGTAGGCCGCGCCGTTTCTCATCGCCTTGATCACGCGGCGCAGCGCGCCCGGCGTGTCGTCGATCCCCTGCGCGTTGACGAAGACCACGGAATCGAGGGTCCAGGTGCCGCTGACCTCGCCCTCACGGAGCGGGCAGGCCGGAGTGCCGGCGGGACCGTTGCCGAGGTTGGAGCACAGAAAGACGACGATCGAGCCGTTGACGCCTTCCTGGCCGATGTGGATGTGCGATTGCAGGGCGTCGCCGCGCAGCCCGCGGTACTCCATGGAGTACTGGATCTCCGTCTCGTCCTCGTCGATGGTGGCGGCGAAGACGCCCGATCCCGGTGAGATGAGGGCCGGGACTTCCTGGAAGCCGTCGAGGGTGGCGACCGCCAATTCCTGGCCCGCGGCGGCGCCGGCCAGGAGGAAGGAGGCGGCAAGAAGGACGCAAAGGGTGGTCTGTTTCATGGTTGATCTTCCTTGGTCTCGCGCTTCGTCGCGGCCTGAATGCCAGCACGCCACCGCCGACGGACGATGCTCGCGTGGACGACCCGCGAGGGTCTGTGAGCTCCTTCTCCAGATTGTGGCGAAAGGATAGCGCAATGACTCCGCGACTGTAAAGCCCTCGGGTCTTGGCGTGGCGCGGTGACACGAAACCGGATTCTGTGGGACGATGACGTCTTGACGATGATCGCGTTCGCCTCCCTCTTCCTCGGCCTCGTCTTCGGCGCTCAGACGGTCGAGGTCGTGGTGGGTGAAACCGTGGCTGCGGTGGAGCTGCGGCTCGATGGCGAGCGCCTCACCACGCTGCGCGAGCCGCCGTGGCGCACGACGGTCGACTTCGGCGCCGAGCTGGCGCCCCGCCACCTCGAGGCGGTCGCCTTCGACGCCGACGGCGAGGAGCGAGGACGGGCGGAGCAATGGCTCAACCTGCCGACGCCGCGGGCGGTGGCGAGCGTCGTCCTCGAGCCGCGGCGCCCGGGCGAGCCGCGGACCGCCCGGCTGACCTGGGAGAGCGCCGCCGGCGCCGAGCCGGAATCCGTGACCGTGTCGCTCGACGGCGAGCCGGTGCCGGTGGACGATCCCCACCGCATCGTGCTGCCGCTCGTCGACGAGGGCCAGTTCCACCTCCTGCAGGTCGAGCTCGAGTTCGAGCATCGGGTGGCGTCGCGCCTCGACATGACTTTCGGCGGCGCTTACGTCGACGAGGTGTCGACCGAAATCACCGCCCTGCCGCTCCTCGCGGACCAGGCGTCGAGGCGACCGCCGGAGGTGGCCGCGGCCCAGGCTTGGCTCGTGAAGGACGGCCAGCCGCTGCGGGTGCTGGCGATCGAGAAAGAAAGCGCCGAGATCGTCGTCGTCCTCGACCGTCCCTTCCCGCACCTTCTCGAGCCCGGCGAGCGTTACAAGCCGCCGAGGTCGCTCTACCTGGCCGCCGATCAGCGCCTGCGCTTCGTCTCCACCGTGCCCGAGCAGAGCCAGGGCGTGGCGACCACCTTCGAGCTCTTCCCGATCTCGCCCTCCTACGGCGGCGACGTGGGCGACCTCTACGGGGTGTTGAGCCGCCTGCGACGGCCGCAGGTCGAGCGCGAGCCGCGCCCGGCGTCGGCGGTGGCGGTGGCCGCCCTCGCGGCCTACGAGGGCCGGCACCGCCGCGCCGTGGTGCTGGTGCCGAGCACCCGGCCGCGCGTCGAAGGCGAGCTCGGCCCCGACCGCGTGCGCCGATACCTCGACCGCCTCGGCGTGCCGCTGGTGGTATGGAACCCCGCGAGCCACGCGTCGCCGGAGATCGCCGCCTGGGGCGAGGTGCGCGAGGCGGGGACGCTCAAGAAGCTGGGCGACGCCTTCGCCGAGCTCACCAGCCGGCTCGACCGCCAGTGGATCGTGTGGATCGACGGCCGCCACCTACCGCAGGACGTCGAGCTGGCGCCGACCGTCGAGGGGTTTTCTCTGCTGGGGCGTTGAAGACGCGCCAGCGCCTGGAAGTCGCGCTCCGTCCGCACGGGCATAAATGCCCGTGCGGGTATGCACGAATCCGTAACACCCCCCGCCGAATCCTCGTTATACCTGGTAGACCCTGACGCCGACGAGGAGGCCGCCCATGAATCCACTGATCCGCGACGTCCGCTACGCCCTGCGCACTCTGGCCCGTGCCCCGGCGTTCACGATCGCCGCCGTGCTGGCGCTCTGCCTGGCGATCGGCGCCAATACCGCGGTCTTCAGCGTGATCAACGCGCTGCTCTCGTTTCCGATTCCGTTCGCGGAGCCCGAGCGCGCGGCCTTCCTCATGGGCGAGAACCCCGAGCAAGGGATCGTGCAGGGCGGCGTCTCGGCCGACGACTTCCTCGACCTCCATGCCGAGCTACGGTCGTTCTCCGATCTCGCGGCGGTCGCCGACCGTTTCTACAACGTCGTGGGCGCCGGCGAGCCGGTGCGGGTCCGGGGCGCGCAGGTGACGCCCGGCTTCTTCGACGTCACCGGCATCACGCTCGCCCGCGGCCGTCCCTTTCTGGACGAGGAGGGCGCCCCCGGCGGCGCCCGGGTCGCGATCGTCAGCTTCAGCTTCTGGCAGCAGAGCCTGGGCGCAGATCCGGAGGTCCTCGGACGGACCCTCGACCTCGACGGCGAGGTCCACGCCGTCGTCGGCGTGACGCCCGAGGGCTTCTTCTTCCCGCAGCCGACGACCCAGATCTGGACGCCGCTGGCGCTCGCGGGCGGCGCCGCCGGGCGCGATCAGCGCCGGTTGCTCGCGGTCGGACGCCTCGCCGGCGAGGCGACCTCGCGCCAGGCGACGGCCGAGGCGCGAGCGGTGGCCGAGCGCCTCGCCGCCGAGTATCCCGACACCAACCGCGGCTGGACCGCGATCGTGCAGACGATACCCGAGAACCTGCGCCAGGGGTCCTCGCTCGTCACCATCCTGCTCTACTCCGCCATCACCTTCGTGCTGCTGATCGCCTGCGTCAACGTGGCCAACCTGATCCTGGCGCGCTCGCTGGGGCGCGAGCGCGAGCTGGCGCTGCGCTCGTCGTTCGGAGCGTCGCGGCGCCGCCTGGTGAGGCAGCTCCTCACCGAGAGCCTGGTGCTGGCGCTGGCCGGCGGCGGCGCCGGCTTCCTCACCGGTCTCTGGGGCATCCGGGTGCTGCGCAACTGGCTCGCTCCCGACCCCAACATAGGCTTCATCGCCACCGCCATCCAACCGGAAGCCCAGGTCGTGCTGCACGCGGTGACGGTCACCACGCTGGCGGGAATCCTCTTCGGCCTCATGCCGGCCTTCAAGGCCACGCGCGGCGACCTGGCGACGGTGCTCAAGGAGGGGGGCCGCGGCGGCGAGAGCCGTGAACGCCGGCGGCTGCGCGGCGCGCTGGTCATGGCCGAGGTCGCCCTCGCCCTGGCCTTGCTGGTCACCGCCGGCACGCTGATCCGGGCGTTCAAGAGCATCTACGCCGCCGATCCGGGGCTCGATCCGTCGAACCTGCTCACGCTCGAGCTGGCGTTGCCCGAGCACAGCTATCCCGA
>DASWIG010000127.1:0-18623 GCA_036397835.1 Thermoanaerobaculia bacterium | reverse complement strand
CGTCCGGCGCCGAGGGACCGCAACCGCAAGGCCAGGGCACCTGCGCGACGCGCCAGCTCGCCATAGCTGAGATGACGGCCGCCGAACGTCGCCGCCACGGCGTCGGGCCTGGCGGCGGCCTGGCGGCGGAAGAGCGCGTCGAGCGTCGTCTCCGGCGCCGCCGGCATGGGTCCGTCGTTCCACTCGCGCAGCAGTTGGTGCCGCTCGGCCGCCGCCAGCAGGGGAAGCTCGGGAACCGTCGTCGCGGGATCCGCGCCGAGGACGGCGGCGAAGCGCGCGGCCAGGCGCCGGATCGTGGTGGAGTCGAAGAGCTCGGGGTTGAAGTGCCACGTCGAGCTCAAAGCGCCGGGCGACTCGTGGAGATTGACCACCAGGTCGAACTTGGCCGGCGGCACCGGCAGCTCGAAGGGCTCGACGGCGAGGCCCGGCAGCTCGGCGGGCCGACCGGCGACGTGGAGCTGAAAGACCACGTGGAAAGGCGGCAGCGCGCCGGCCGCCGGCGGACGCGCCAAGGCCTCGAGCACGGCGTCGCGGACCTGGCCGACGAGGGCGGCCAGCGTCGGCTCGCCGGCCAGCAGGACGCGGAGGGCCGGCGTGCGGACGAAGAAGCCGATCAGCCCCTCGAGCTCCGGCTTATCGCGGCCGTCGGCAGTGGTGCCCACGACCACGTGGCGGCGGCCGGCGACGCGGCCGAGCGTCGCCGCGAAGGCCGCCAGCGCGGCCATGAAGCGCGACGCGCCGGGGACCGCGAGCTTCCCGGCGACCTCGTCCAGAGAACGGAGGTGGAGCGCGCCGCGGCGCGGGCGGCTGCCGGCGCGCGGGCGGTCGGCGGGGAGCTCCAGGGGCGCCGCCGCGATCGTCTCGCCTGTCCGTTCGTCCGCGAGGGCCAGGCGCTCGCGGGCGGCGAAGTCGGCGTACTGCAGCGGCGGCGCCGCGAGGGGCGAGGGCCGGCCGGCGAGCGCCGCCGCGTAGAGCCGCGCCAGCTCGCGCTCGAAGATCGCCGCGGAGACGCCGTCGAACACGGCGTGGTGGACGTTGCGCAGGAGCACCGAGTCGCGCGGCCGGCGCGGCGGCCCGGCCAGGCAGATCAGCGCCGCGCGCAGCAGCGGGCCGCGCTCGAGGTCGAACGGACGCCGCGCCTCGGCCACGGCGAGGCGCCGCGCCTCGGCCTCCCGCCGCGCCGGCCCGAGCCCGGAGAGGTCGATCACGGCGAGCGCCGGCGCGGCCGGCGGCGCCACGACCTGGCAAGGCCGCCCCGCCACCAGCGCGAACGTCGTCCGCAGGGCCTCGTGCCGGCGGACGATCTCGCCCAGGCTCGCCGCCAGGCAGGCGGCGTCGGCGGCGCCGGAGAGGCGCAGGGCCTCGGGCATGTCGTAGGCGGTGCCGCCGGGCGTGCGCCGGTCGAGCAGCCACAGGTCCTCCTGCGCCGGCGCCGCCGGCGCGTGCTTGCACCCGGGCGCCAGGAGCGCGATGAGCTCGTGCTTGCGCGCCGCCGCGGCGGCGCGCAGCTCGTCGGTCCAGCCGCCGCGCGGAGCCCTGAGGGTGAGGGCTTCGCCGTCGGTCCGGAGCTGGAGGCCGCGGTCGAGGAGCTCGCGCAGCAGGCTTGCCGCCGCGCCGCTCACCGCCTGTTCCCGCGCGCCCTCACAGGGTGACCTCCTCGAAGCCGTCGGCGAGCGAGGGCCGCGCGGTCCGCGGCCGCGCGCCGACGGCGCCCGCGAGCGCGGCGGCCGTCGGCCCCTCGAACAGGCAGCGCAGCGGCATCTCCACCGCGAGGTCCCGCTCGATCCGCGCGACCACCTCGGTGGCCAGCAGCGAGTGGCCGCCGAGGGCGAAGAAGTCGTCGTGGACGCCGAGACCGTCGACGCCGAGGACCTCGCTGAAGATCCCCAGCACCGCCGCCTCGACGGCGTTGCGCGGCGCCGCCGACGACGAGCCCGGGTCGGGCCGCCGCCCTCCCCCGGGGTCCGGCAGACGCCGGCGGTCGACCTTGCCGCCGGGCAGCAGCGGCAGCTCGCCCAGCACCACGAAGACGGCGGGCACCAGGTGGACGGGCAGGTCCTCCTCCAGTCCGCGGCGCAGCCGCGGCACCAGGCCGTCCGCCGGGAGCTCCGCCGGCTCGGGGACGACGTACGCCGCGAGCGATCCGCCCCGCGAGGTCACGACGGCCGCGCGCACCCCCGGCTGACGCCGGAGAGCCGCCTCGATCTCTCCCGGCTCGACGCGAAAGCCGCGCAGCTTGACCTGGGCGTCGAGGCGGCCGAGGAACTCGAGCTGGCCCTCGCCGCTGAAGCGCACCCGATCCCCCGTCCTGAACAGGCGGGCGCCGCCGAGCCGGAAGGGGTGCGGAACGAACCGCTCGGCGGTGGTGCCGGGGCGCCGCAGGTAGCCGCGGCCGAGCCCCGGACCGCCCAGGTAGAGCTCGCCCGGCACGCCGGCGGGCACGGCGCGCAGCCGGCCGTCGAGCACGTGGAGCTCGAAGTTGCGGACCGGGCGGCCGATCGCCGGCGGCGCGCCGTCGCCGCAGCACCGCGCCGCGGTCGCCCAGACCGTCGTTTCGGTGGGGCCGTAGAGGTTGTAGAAGCCGCGGCCGGACGCCCACCGCCGCGGCAGCTCGGCGGGGCAGGCCTCGCCGGCCACGCACAGGCAGCGCAGCGCCGGCAGCTCCGCCGGCGGCACGGTGCCCAGCGCCGAGGGCACCAGCACCGCGTGGCTGACGCGGCTCCTGGCCAGCGCCGCGGCAAGCTCCGAGCCCAGCGGCGGCGCCTCGGAGGCGGGGATCTCCAGGCACGCGCCGGAGGCGAGAGCGAGCACCAGCTCGAAGACCGAGGCGTCGAAGCTCAGGGCCGAGAACTGCAGCACGACGTCGCCGGGACCGGCGCGGCCACGCAAAGAGGCCGCCAGGTTGGCGAGGCCGCGGTGGGTGACCGCGACCCCCTTCGGCCGCCCCGAGGAGCCCGAGGTGTAGATCACGTAGGCCGTCTCCTCGGGCCCGACCGCGACCGCGCCGAGGCTTTCCGCGGCCGCGTCGCCCTCGAGCAGGACGACGCGGGCCCCGGCGGCGGCCAGACGGCCGCGCAGGGCCTCCACGGTGAGCAGGACCGCCAGGCGCGCGTCGCCGGCCATGAAGGCGAGGCGTCGTTGCGGGTAGGCCGGGTCGAGCGGCACGAAGGCTCCGCCTGCCGCGAGCACGGCCAGGGCTCCCACCGCCCATTCGGGAGAGCGCTCCACGAGCAGGCCCACGAGCGTCCCCGCGGCGACGCCGTGGCGGCGCAAGCGCCGGGCGAGGCCGCCGGCACGCCGGCCGAGCTCGCCGTAGGTGAGCTGGCCCTCGCCGCGGCGCACCGCGACGGCGTCGGGCGCCGCGGCGGCCCGTGCCGCGAAGACCTCCTGGAAGGGCGCGAAGGCGGCATCGGCGCGGGTGTCGTTCCACTCGTGGAGGAGCTGGTGGCGCTCCGCGTCCGTCAGCATCCCGAGCTCCGCCAGACGCCGCCCTGGCGCCGCGCTGGCCGCCGCCAGGATCCGCTCGAGGTGGCGGCCCAGCCGCGCCACGCGAGTGGCGGTGAAGAGCACGGCGCCGTAGGCCACGTAGCCTCGCAGACCCTCCCGGTCTTCCCACAGGTGGACCTCGAGGTCCACCGTCACCCGCTCGCGGGCGAGCTCCAGGGCCCGCATCTCGACCTCGCCGGCGCGGATCTCCAGGGTGGGCGTCTGGTGCAGCGCGAAGACGACCTGGTAAAGGGGGCTGCGGGCCGCCTCGCGCTCCGGGTGCAGCTCTTCGACCAGGCGCTCGAAAGGCACGTCCTGCCGGGCGTAGGCGGCGAGCGCGGTGGCGCGCACCCGGGCCATCAGGTCGTGGAACGTCGGATCGCCGCTGAGGTCGACGCGCAGGACCAGGGTATTGACGAAGCAGCCGATCAGGTCTTCGACCTCGCGCCGGGGACGGCCGGCGATCGGCGAGCCCACGGCCACGTCGGTGCGGCCGGCGTAACGTTGGAGCAGGACCATGAACGCCGCGAGCAGGGTCATGAAGAGCGACGCCTGAGCGCCGCGGGCGAGCTCCTTGAGGTCCGCGGTCAGGCCGGGGCCGATCCGCAAGCGGTGGACGTCGCCGCGGCGGAGCAGCAGCGGCCCTCGCGGCCGCGGGCGGTCGGCCGGCAACTCGAGCACCGGAAGGTCCGCGAGCTGCGCCCGCCAGTAGTCGAGCTGGCTGCTCATCCGCGGGCCGGCGAGCCAGCGCCGCTGCCAGGCCGCGAAATCCGCGTACTGCACCGCCGGCGGAGCGAGCGGCGAAGGCCGGCGCTGCGCGCCGGCCGCGTAGAGCGCGGCGAGCTCGCGGTAGAAGATCTGCTCCGACCAGCCGTCGGAGACGATGTGGTGGAGCGTCCTGAGCAGCACCCACTCGCCGTCCCCGCCGGCGCCGGCGAGCCGTACCAGGGTGACGCGGACCAGCGGGCCGCGGCCGAGGTCGAAGGGCCGCAAGGCCTCGCGCTCGGCCCGGCGCCCGAGCTCCCGGCGGCGCCGCGCCGGCTCGAGCCGGCGCAGGTCGACCACCGGCGGCGCCAGGGCCGGCGGCGGCGAGACGACCTGCCGGGGGCGGCCGCCGGCGCTCGGGAACGTGGCGCGCAGCACCTCGTGGCGGCGCACGATCGCCGCCAGCGCGGCGCCGAGGGCGGCAACGTCGAGACGGCCGCGGAGCCGCCAGGCGTCGTCCATGTTGAAGGCGGGGCTGCCGGGCACCATCCGATCGAGGAACCACAACCGCTGCTGCGCGAACGAGAGCTCGCCGTCCTCGCCCGAGCGCGGCAGGATCGGCGGCGCGGCGCCGCCGGCCGGCGCCAGCTCCGGCGCGATGCGGGCGATGGTCGGGCAGTCGAAGAGGCGCCGCAGCGGCAGCTCGGCGTCGAGCGACTGGCGGATCCGCGCGACCACCCGGGTGGCCAGCAGCGAATGGCCGCCGAGCTCGAAGAAATCGTCGTCGACGCCGATCTCGGCGACGCCCAGGACCTCGCTCCAGATCGCCGCCAGGGCCTTCTCGGCGGCGGTGCGGGGAGGCCGGAAGCCGGCGCTGAGCTGGGCCCGCACGGCCTCGCCGTCGGGCGGTGCGTCGCGGGCGAGCGGCTCGCGGGCGAGCGGCTCGCGGGCGAGGGCCGCGCGGTCCACCTTGCCGCCGGGCGTCAGGGGTAGGGCGTCGAGCACTTCGAACGCCGCCGGCACCATGAAGGCGGGAAGCCGCCGCTCGAGGTCGCGGCGCAGCCGCGGCACGAGCTCGCGCGTGCGCCGGTCGCGCAACGGGTCGTTGGCGTAGGACGCCCACGGGCGGCCGGCGTCGTCGGGCCGCCGGACCGCGGCGAGGGGCGGCGCGTCCTCCGGCCGCCAGAAGAGCGCGGTCAGGCTCCCGTCCTCCGCCGGGTCGTCCCAGGAGAGCTCGGCGCGGTAGCCCGGGCCGTGACCCAGGGCGAGCACGTCCTCGGGCTCGGGCCCGGCCGCGGGCAGGGCGTCCAGGTTCCGGCGCAGATCCGCCGCCGTCGCGGCGCCGTCGTCGCCGGCCAGCAGCTCGCGGAGCCGCAGCCAGGGGGCGAGGCGTGGATTGGGCAGAGCGCTCACCACCAGGGCCGGCGGCCGATCGGCGGTCAGCAGGCGCCGCAGCGACGCCTCCGTGAGGCCGTCCCGGCGCCAGTCGAGACGCCGCGGCGCGGCCGGCGCGGGCGCGGCGGCGCCGGCGCGCCGCAGCACCACGTCGTAGCGGAAGCACGTCAGCTCGTTGCGCGCGCGCCCGCGCTTGGCCCAGACGTGGACGCGCCCGAGCTCCGGCCAGCGGCGCTGCAAGGCCGTGAACAGGGCCGGATCCAGCACCAGCTCCTCCTCCCGCCGCCACCGCGCGCGCAGGCGGCGGCGCAGCTCCCGGACCGGCAGCTCGGCGCTCGCCTGGTGGAGCTCTACCGAGGCGCAGAAGGCCTCGAGCAGCGGCAGGCAGCGGACGTCGCCGAGGAAGATCGCGCCGCCGGGCGCGGTGACCCGCAGCGCTCCCCGCAGCGTTGCGAGCAGGTACTCGAGGCTGGGAAAGTACTGGACGACGGAGCTCAGCACGACGGCGTCGAAGGCGCCCTCGGGCAGCCCGGAAAAGTCGTCGGCGCGTTGGTGGCGCAGCTCGATTCGCGGCGCCGAGCCGTCGCCCCGGCGCGGCGCGGCGGCCCCCGCGAGCCGCGAGCGCAGCGCGGCGAGCGCCGGGGCCGAGAAATCCGTCGCCACGTAACGCGCCACGTGCGGCGCCAGCCGCAGCACCAGGGGCCCGGTGCCGCAACCGATCTCCAGCACGGCCGCCGAGCCCGAGGCCGTCAGGGCCCGCAGCCGGGCGACGGTGTGGTCGAGCCACTCGTCCATCTCGGCGACCGGGATGGGGCGCTCGTCGTAGCTGCTGTTCCAGCCCACCGTGAGCTGCGAAGGATCGTCCTCGCGCCACTCGCCCGCCGGAAAGTGACGGCCGAAGACGTGGTCGTGGAGCACGTTCCAGTGATCGACCTGCTCGCGTTGCCCCGGCGAGCCGTCCTCGCCGGGAGCGGAGAGGTCGGGGACCACGCACGCCACCAGACGAGCGCAGCCCGGGGGCTCCGGCCGCGCCACGACCGCGCACCTGGCGACCGCCGGGTGCGCCTCGAGCGCCCTCTCGATCTCCTCCGGCTCGACCCGGTAGCCCCGCACCTTGACCTGGCGATCGGCGCGGCCCACGAACTCGAGGCGACCGTCGGCGAGCCGCCGCGCCAGGTCGCCGGTGCGATACAGACGCTCGCCGGGCGCGGCGGCGAGGAAATCGGGCACGAACCGCGCGGCGGTGAGGCCGGGTCGGCCGTGATAGCCGCGGCCCACGGCCGCGCCGCCGAGGCAGAGCTCACCCGGCGCGCCGGCGGGCGCCGGCGCGAGGGCAGGGCCGGCGAGGTGGGCGCGCACGTTGCGGATCGGCCGTCCGATCGGCGCCCGGCGGCCGTCGCCCGTGAGCCGGGCGACGGTGGCGCAGACCGTGGTCTCCGTGGGGCCGTAGCCGTTGAGGAAGCGGCGGCCGCCCGCCCAGGCCCGCGCCAGCTCGGGAGGGCAGGCCTCGCCGGCCACCAGCAGGGTGCGCAGGGCCGGCAGCCTTCCCGCGTCCTCGGCGGGCAGCTCGCGGGCCGCGGCGGTGGGCAGCGCCGCGTGGGTGACGCGGCGGCGCTCGAGCAGCTCGACCAGGGCTTCTCCGAGAGCCGGCGGCCCGCTCTCGCCGAGATCGAGGGCCGCCCCGGCCGCCAGCGCCATCGCGACCTCGTAAACGGCGCCGTCGAAGCTCGGCGAGGCGTACTGCAGGAGCGCGTCGCCCGGACGCAGCCGCAGGTGGTCGTCGGCCACCAGGTTGCACAGCCCGCGGTGGTGGAGCAGCACGCCTTTGGGCCGGCCCGTGGAGCCGGAGGTGTAGATCACGTAGGCGAGGTTGTCCGGCCGTACCGCCGGGAGAGGCGTCTCGTAGGGCAGGCTCCGCCTGCCGATTCGATCGTCGCCGGAATCGTCAGGCGCAGCCTGACCTACGCAGAGCGGGGCCGCGGTCGCCGGCAGACGGCCCTGCAGGTCGTCGCGGGTGAGCACGGCCGCCACGCCGGCGTCCTCGAGCATGAAGGTCAGCCGAGCGCGCGGATAGGCGGGGTCCAGCGGCACGAAGGCGGCTCCCGCCTTGAGGACGCCGAGCATCGCCACCACCAGCTCCGGCGAGCGGTCGAGAAAAAGCCCTACCCGGGCCTCGCCGCCCGCCAGCTCGGGGAGCGCCGCGAGGACGCGGGCGAGGCGCTCGCCGCGGCGGTCCAGCTCGCCGTAGCTCACGCTGCGCTCGCGCCACCGCAACGCCGTGGCGTCGGCGAGGCGCCGCGCCCGCGCTTCCACCAGACGGTGGAAGGGGCCGTAAACGGTCACCGCGGCGTAGTCGTTCCATTCGTACACGAGCTGCTGCCGCTCGGCCGCGGAGAGCGCCGGCAGGGCTCCGAGCGGGAGCCGCGCCGGCGCCGACGCCATCGCCGCGAGCACCCTCCGGAGCTGGCCGAGGAGACGCCGGACGCCGGTCGCCGTCCAGCGTGCCGGGTCGTAGTTGACGTCGAGGCGCAGGCGATCCTCGGGCGAGGCCAGCAGCGCCAGGGGGTAGTTCGTCTGGCTGAAGTAGCGCGGGTCGCCGATCTCGAGCTGGCCGTGGCGCTCGCGCAAGGCCGGCTCGCCGCCGGGGAAGTTCTGGAAGCCGAGACCGCTCTCGAAGAGCGGCCGCTGGTGCGCCATCCCCGCCCAGGCGCGGATGTCCACCAGCGACGCATAGGCGTATTGACGCATTTCCACGTTGGCCGCCTGCAGCCGCTCGAGCCACGGCAGCAGCGTCTCGCGATCGCCGGCGCGCAGGCGCGCCGGCAGCGTGTTGATCATCAGCCCCACCATGGCGTCGGCGCCCGGCAGCGCCTGCGGGCGGTCGGCGATGGTCACGCCCACGACCACCTCGTCGCGGCCGGCGGCACGCGCCAGCACGAGGCCCCAGGCTCCCTGCAAGAGCGTGTTCAGCGTCAGGTGGCCACGGCGGGCGAAGGCGCGCAGAGCCGCCGTCAGGTCGAGGTCGAGGTCGAGCCGGACGTGGCGGTGCGGCAGGACGGCCGCGCTCGCCGCGGACGGCGCCGGCTCGCGGCACCCCTCCAACGCGCGGCGCCAGAAGCGCTCCGCGGCCGCCCGGTCCTGACGCCCCAACCAGGCCACGTAGTCGCGGTAGGGCAACGGCCGCGGCCGCTCGTCGCCGGCGCCGTGGCGGATCGCGTCGTAGAGGGCGAAGAGCTCGTCGAGCAGCAGCGCGATCGACCAGCCGTCGAGGAGCAGGTGGTGGACGCTCCACACGAAGCGGAAGCGGTCGTGGCCCAGCCGCACCAAGCGGCAGCGCATGAGCGGCGGCGCCGACGGCGCGAAGCCGTGGCGGCGGTCCTCCGCCAGCATCCTCTCGAAGCGCCCCTCCTCGCCGTGGCCGCCGAGCCGCCGCCAGTCGACCTCCTGCCACGGCAGGGCCGCCCGGCGGCGCACCACCTGCAGCGGCCGCGGCAGGCCCTCCCAGACGAAGGCGGTCCGCAGCACCGCGTGCCGCTCGACCAGCCGCTCCCAGGCGCGGCGGAAGGCGCCGACGTCGAGCGGCCCGGCGAGCGACCACGCGTTCTGCTCGAAGTAGACCTGGGAGGAAGGCGCGTAGAGGACGTGGAAGAGGATCCCCTCCTGCACCGGCGCCAGCGGGTAGACGTCCTCGACGTCGCGGTCGGCGCCCACCACCCGGCGGAGCTGGTCCGTGGTCAGGCCGGCGAGCGGGAAGTCGGAGGCGGTGAAGCCGCCGGAGCGCGGCTCGAGGCAGTGCGCGATCAGCCGGCGCAGCTCGTCCATGAAGGTGAGCGCGAGCTGCTCGATCGTCGAGCGGCGGTGAAGCCGGCGGCAATACCACCAGTTGATCCACAGCCGGCCGCGCACCACGAAGCCTTCGATCTCGAGCAGGTGGCCGCGCCGCCCGCGACGGCTCAGCCGCTCGCCGCTGGGCTCGGAGGCCAGCTCGAAGAGCGCCGAGCGGGCGAAGTGGGGGTCCATCTGCCCCAGGTAGTTGAAGCTCACCTGGGGCGGCCGCAAGGCGGCGAGCCGCGGCCGCGCCGCGGCGTCGAGGTAGCGCAGCAGGTAGTAGCCGATGCCGCGCCGCGGGCAGGCGCGGAGCTGTTCCTTCACTGATTGCAGCACCTCTCCCGGGCCGGCGCCCGCCTCCGCCTCGAGGTGGACCGGAAAGGCGGCGGTGAACCAGCCCACGGTGCGCGACAGGTCCGTCCCTTCCAGGACGTCCTCGCGGCCGTGGCCCTCGAGCTCGATGAACAGCCGGCGGCGGCCGGTCCAGCGCTCGAGGGTCAGCAGCAGGGCCGAGAGCAGCACGTCGTTGATCTGAGTCCGGTAGGCCGCCGGAAGGCGGCGCAGCAGCAGCCTCGTCTCCTCGGCGGTGAGCTCGGCCGTGACCCGCGCCGTCGCGGCCCGGGTGTTGGCCGCGGCCGCGTCGTGGGGATAGTCGAGGGGCAGCTCGGGGGCGTCGCGCGGCAGGCGCAGCCAGTGGTCGAGCTCGGAGCGCGTCTCGGCCGCGGCGGCGTGGAGGCGCAGCCGCTCGGCCCACGCCTTGTAGGAGGTGGTCTTGCGCGGCAGCGCCGCCGGCCGGCCGTCCTCGAGCCGCGAATAGGCGCTCTCGAGGTCGTCGAGGAGGATGCGCCACGACACGCCGTCGACCGCCAGGTGGTGGATCACCATCAGCAGCCGGCCGGGCAGCGGGCCGCGGTCGAAGTAGGCCGCGCGCAGCAGGGGGCCGCGCTCGAGGTCGAGGCTGGCGTGGAGGCGGTCGGCCACTGCCCGCGTCACCATCGGCAGGGCGCGGCGGCGGCAGCGCGAGATGTCGACCCGGACGAAGGGCACCGGCCCGCAGCCGGGCTCGAAGCGCTGGCTCCAGGCGCCGTCGGCAGGCTGGCCGCCGCGCCGGAACCGCAGGCGCAGGGCGTCGTGGTGCCCCACCAGGAGGGCGATCGCGCGCGCCACCAGCCGCGGGTCGAGGCGCCGCCGGACCTCGAGCAGCACCGCCTGGTTGTAGTGGTTCGGCGCGGGCAGGTCCTGCTCGAAGAACCAGATCTGGATCGGCGTCAGCGGCGCCTCGCCGGTGACCGGGCCTTGCTCGGCCAGGGCGTTCGGCGCTCCGGCGGGCCCGGCCTCCACCACGGCCGCCAGCTCGGCCACGCTCTGGTGCCGGAAGAGGTCGCGGGGGGACAGTCGCAGACCCTCTTCGTGCGCCCGCGCCACGATGCGAAGCTGGAGGATCGAATCGCCGCCGAGCTCGAAGACGTTGTCGCCGACGCCGACCCGTTCGAGGTGCAGCACCTCGGCCCAGATCCGCGTCAGGAGGCGCTCGACCGGCGTTCGCGGCGCCACGTAGGAACCCCGGACGTCGGTCTCGAGCGCCGCGCCGGAGGCCAGGGCGGCGCGGTCGATCTTGCCGTTGGGCGTCAGGGGCAGCGCCGGAAGCTGCTTCCACGCCGTCGGCACCATGTAGCGCGGCAGGCTCTCCTCGAGGAAGCCGCGCAGCTCCGCCGGTGCCGCCGCGCCCTCCACGCCGTCCTCGAGCGCCACGCCGTCCTCGAGCACGACGTGAGCGGTCAGGTAGCGGTGGCCCGGCAAGTCCTCCCGCGCGACCACCACCGCCTGCCGCACCGCCGGATGGCGCGCCAGCCGGGCCTCGATCTCCTCGAGCTCGACCCGGTAGCCCCGGATCTTGATCTGGTGGTCGGCGCGGCCGGCCAGGATCAGCTCGCCGCCCTCGCCGCAGCGCGCCAGATCGCCGCTCTTGTAGAGGCGCTCGCCGGGCCGCGGCGAGAACGGGTGCGGCACCAGCCGGCGCGCCGTTTCGGCGGCCCGCCGCAGGTAGCCGCGGGTCAGGCCGGGCCCGGCGAGGCAGAGCTCGCCGGTGGCTCCGGGCGCCGCGAGCCGCCCGCGGGCGTCGAGCACGTAGGCCTCGGACCCCGCGGCCGGCCGGCCGATCGCCGCCGTGGCGCGCTCGGCGACCTCGTGGTGGATCGTCTCGATGGTCGCCTCCGTGGGACCGTAGGCGTTGACCAGCCGCACCCGCCGCCCCACGGCCTCCAGCCAGCGCCCGATCCGCTCCGGCAACGCCGCCTCGCCGCCGAAGGCGATCAGCCGCAACGACGGCGGCAGCGCACGGGGGTCCTTGGCCACGGCGCCCGCCATCTCGTGCCACAAGGCGGTGGGGGGCAGCATCACGCTCACCTCCTGCTCGCGGCAGCGGCGCAGCAGCTCGCTCATCGAATCCGCCATTCGGGCGGTGCGGAAGACCAACGTGGCGCCGCCCGCCAGGGCCAGACAGATCTCGGCGACGCTCAGGTCGAAGCTGATCGAGGAGAATTGGAGCACGCGGTCGGCGGCGCCGATCCCGTAGAACCTCCCGACGGCCTCGACATACCACGACAGCGCACGGTGCTCGATCACCACGCCCTTGGGGCGCCCGGTCGAGCCGGAGGTGTAGATCACGTAAGCCGCGGACCTGCCGTCGACCGCGGGTGAGCCCACCGGGCCGGTGGGACGCCGCCGCTCGAGATCGGGAAGGCCGAAGTCGAGGATGCGCAGGCGCGCCGCGCCGGGCCACGCCGGGCGCAGGTCGCGGTGGGTCACCAGCAGAGCGAGGTCGGCGTCGCCCGCGATCTCGCCGAGGCGCGCGGCCGGATGATCCGGATCGAGCGGCACGTAGACGCCCCCCGCCTTCCACACCGCGAGGAGCGCCACCACGAGATCGACCGAGCGCTCCATCAAGAACCCCACCCGCACCTCGAGCCCGACGCCCTCCTGGCGCAGGCACTGCGCCAGGAGGCCGGAGAGACGGTCGAGCTGCTCGTAGGTCAGCCGGTCCCCGGCGCCCCGGGGATCGATCACCGCGAGCTGACGGGGACGGCGTACGGCCTGATCGCGAAACCGTTTCAGAAAGAAGGAGCCGTCCGTCGAGCCGCCGGGCTCCGTCTTCCGCTTCGTCGCGATGAGGAATGTGGGTCGAGGTATCTTTGCGCTTGATTCCGTGAGGTCATGGAACGACTGTCTGCCCGCGGCATCCATCAATGCCTCCTGACATATGCGCAGAATTGAATAACTTTATCTGAACATACGGCAGCACGCAGCGCATGGCACCACCGCGAACAGCACCGACGTGCGCTGGCCACTGCTCCGGGCAGGCAGCTTGTGGAGAAAAGCAGAATGAGGGAAAGCGATCTTCAAAAGGGAAAAGACTCTTCCCGTCCCTCGGCGGGGATCTTACACCTGCGGCGCCGTCAAGACAAGACGACGGCGCGGGTTTCTTTCACGGCCGGTCAGACGGGCCGCGCGGGACGGCGCAGCCACTGCCCGGTGCCCGGCGGCGCGAAGCTCTCGGTGCCGTCGCCGCGGCGGTGATAGACGCGCTGGCCGCGCAGGTAGGCCGAGCGCACGCGGCCGGTCAGGGTCCGGCCGGCGAGCGGCGTGTAGCGGTTCAGGTTGTGCAGCCGCTCGGGCTCCACCGTCCAGCGCTCCTCCTCGTCGAAGACCACGAAGTCGGCGTCGAGGCCGGGGGCGATCCGGCCTTTGCGGTGCTCGACGCCGAGGAAGCGCGCGGGCGCCGCGGCGGTGAGCTCGGTCAGGCGCTCGAGGGTGACGCGGCCGCGGCGCACGCCCTCCGAGTAGAGGTAGGGCAGCAGGAGCTCCACCCCGGGCACGCCGCCGTAGTCGGTCCAGATCGAGCCGGTACACTTCTCCTCGGGCCACTGGCCCGCGGCGTGGTCGGTCGCCACCCAGCCGACGTCGCCGGCGGCCAGGCCTTGCCACAGGCGGTCGCGGTCGGCCGCCGACTTGACCACCGGCGCCGTTTTCAGCAGGGCGCCCTGGGCGGCGAGGTCGCCTTCGGTGAACTCGAGGAAGTGGGGACAGGTCTCGGCCGACATCGGCAGCCCCTCGGCGCGCGCCGCGGCGACCACGTCGAGCGCCGCCCCGGCGCCGACGTGGACCACGTGGACTCGCCCGCCGGTGGCGCGGCAGTGCTCGGCCAGCGCCGCCACCGCCGCGGTCTCGACCTCGGCCGGCCGCGACGCCGCGTAGGCGAGCGGGCCGTCACGGCCGGCGGCGCGCAGCTCGCGGGTGAGCTCGCGGACCCGCTCGCGGTCCTCGGCGTGGACGCCCACCGGGATGCCGAGCTCCGCGGTGGCGCCGAGCACCTCGCGGATCTGCTCGTGCGACAGGTCGCGGAAGGTGTCCATGCCCGAGAGCATGTAGACCTTGATCGACGCCACGCCCTCTTCGACCAGACCGGCGAGGTTGCGCCGCCAGGCGGGGTCGGCCAGCGCGTTGTCCGAGACCCCGCCCCAGAGCATGAAGTCCACGTGCGTCCGCGGTGCGACCACGCGTAGCTTGTGTCGCAGGTTGGCCGTCCGGGTCACCGGCGGCAGCGTGGTGCACGGCATGTCGACCACGCAGGTCACGCCCCCGGCGGCGGCGGCGCGGGTGCCGGTCTCGAAGTTCTCGCGGTGGGTGAAGCCCGGCTCGTCGAAGTGGACGTGGGTGTCGATCACGCCGGGCAGCACCAGGGCACTGCCCAGGTCGACGACCTCCTCGGTGCCCGCCACCAGGGGGATGTCGCCCTCCGGCGTCGCCGTCTCGATGCGGCCGTCGCGCACCAGGATCTCGGCGTCGACGGTGGCGTCGCCCTTGGCGGGCAGCCGCAGGTTGGTGAACCGCGTTCGCATGGCGCCGGAGCCGACGCTACCACAGGGGACCCGTCCCCGGACCGCCAGCTCCTCGGGCTGATCCTGAGCATGACGTGGGCCCGTTTTCCGAGTGTGCAGAGGAAAAGACCGCCGGGCCGTCCCGGCGGTCTTGGCGTCAGTCGGGAGGCGCTGCCGCCTCCGCGTTCAGCACCGGCTCCGCCTACTTGAACCGGAAGCGCAGGCCGGCGCGGAAGATCCGCGGCGACAGGATTTCCTGCACGAAGTCGCTGGTGCCGACGTTCAGCCGGTGCTGGCGCTGCAGCACCGTCGAATCGTTGAAGGCGTTGAACAGCTCGAGACCGACGGTGAAGTTGAAGTCGTCGAAGCCGAACTCCTTCTCCACCCTGAGGTCCACCAGGTGGACGTCGTCGAGCTGGAAGGCGTCGGCGTCGCCGGTGGCCTGGACGTTGGTGTTGAGCGCGCCCTCGGCGAAGCCGCCGACGCGGCCGAAGAAGTACGGCACCGGGTAGCCCTCGCGCCCGCTGAGCGCGGCCGAGACGTTGAAACCCCAGTTCCGGTCGGGGGCGATCTGGTACATGCCGGTCACGCTGTAGGACCAGCCGGCGTTGATGTAGACGCCGCCCTTCGAGCCCGAGCCCGTGCCCGAGCCCTGCAACACCGCGCCGCCGTCGTCATAGCCGCCGCCGACGTAGATGTTGGGATCCTCGCGCTCGCTCTCCGGCACGTCCCACTCCCAGTCCTGGAAGGTCACGTTGCCGCGCAGCATCCAGCGGTTCGACAGCCGCTTGGTGAAGAAGACCGACAGGCCCTGGTAGTCCTGCTCGCGGTCGCCGTTGGTCAGGAAGCGGCCGCCGGTGTCGGTGATGCCGTCGCGGAAGAGGAAGAAGGGGACGTCGACCTGCTCGCCGTTGGGCAGCGTGGCCGTGAGGATCCGGTCGACCTCGTAGTCGGAGCGCTGGTGCGGGCGCAGCACGCCGTTCTCGTCGATCACCAGCCGCTCCAGCTCCACGACGTCGGAGATGTTGCGGAAGGTCGCCGAGGCGCCGATGACGAACTCCGGCATCAACGCGTGCTCGATGGCGAGGATGAGCTCGTCGGTCGTCGGTGCCTCGAAGTCCGAATCGACCCGGTTGGGGTGGGTCTGGCCGAACGGGTCGTAGCCGTTGGTGCCGACGAAGTCGCCGACCTCGTCCCGCGTCACGAAGCCGTCGCCGTTGGCGTCGTTGTAGTAGAAGTAGGCGTAGGAGTAGTTACCCGGGGCGACCGGTGCCAGGAAGGCCGTGTAGGGCTGGCGGAGCTGCTCGGCGAAGCGCGCGTAGCTGGCCCGGAGCAAGGTCTTGCGCTCAGCTCCCAGCGCGTAGGTCAGGCCCAGACGCGGCGTCACGTCCTCCCACTCGAAGCCCTGGTCGAAGGCCGGCGAGGTGGCCTCCGGCAGCAGCGGCGTGGCGTCCGCGAAGGTCTCGAAGCCCGGCACCGCCGGCACCGTGACCGAGTAGACCTCGCCGTCCTGGCGGTCGAAACGCAGGCCGGCGTTGACGGTCAGGTTTCCCACCGTCAGGGTGTCCTGCGCGTAGAGGCTCTCGTAGGTGGACTGGCCGTCGTTGGCCGTCGGCCGCGACACCTGGAAGACGTTGTCGCCAGGATTGGGGCCGTAGAAGTCGAGGCGGATGCCGTTGCCCGGCCAGATCGACTGCGACTCGAGCTGCACCCGGCGGTAGCCGACGCCGAACTTCAGGTCGTGGCTGAGCTCGCCGGTGTTGAAGAAGTAGTTGCCGTCGAGCTTGCCCTGCTCCTGCGGCCGCAAGGTGTCGTGGTGGATGAAGTTGTTGCGCCAGATGAAGTCCGCGTCAAAAGTGGTCGGGGGACCGTCGAGGCCGCCCTGCGGCGTGAGCTGGAAGCCGCCGCCCACGAACGAGGCCATGCCGGTCAGGAAGAACGAGGAGGAGAACACGTGGGTGTCCTCGAGCTTGTAGATGTCGGTCGGGCCCGTCTGGTTCCAGGTCGTCTCCTGCGGGCGCGTGGGACCGGCGTTGCGGCCGAGCTTGATCTTGTCGCCGAAGTTGTAGAAGCCCACCAGCGAGTTCGAGGCGGTGACCTGGGCGTTGAGCTTGGCCCCGTAGTCCTCGAGCTCGGTGAAGTCGGAGAAGTCGTCGATCGTCAGCAGGTCGACCTCGTTCTTGCCGTAGTTGGCCCAGATCCACACCTTGTCGCGCAGGATCGGGCCGCCCACCTCGACGCCGTAGTCCTCCACGGAGACGATGCGGTTGCCCTGGTTGAACTCCTCCTGGCCAGAGCCCAGATCGCCCTGCGAAAACTCGAGGTCCGACTGCCAGGAGTCGTCGGCCTTGATGAAGCGGGCGGAGCCGCGCCACTCGTTGGTGCCGCGCTTGGTCACCATGTTCAGCGTCACGCCGCCGGTGGCGAGCGAGGCGTCGGAGCCGCCGGTCGCCGCCTGCAGCTCCTCGAAGGCGTCGAAGTTGTAGTAGGAGGGCGAGGAGCCGATCGCCGCCATGTCGGTGATGACCACGCCGTCGACGGCCCACACCGCCTCGTCGCCGCTGGAGCCGGGGCCGGTGAACTGCGACTGCTGGCCGCTCTCGTTGCCGCCGACGTTGATGCGGTCGGTCTGCACGCCGGGCACCGTCTGCAGCACCGCCCAGGGGTCGCGCGCCGACGGGATCTTCTCGAGCTCGACCTGGGTGACCGTGGTGCCGGTCACGATCTTGCGCTCGTCGAGCAACGGCGACTCCGAGGTGACGGTGATCGTCTCCTCGATCGCCGGCGTCAGCGTGACCTCGAGCGTCGTGTTGCGGTTGACGCTGATCGTCACGTTCGAGAACTCGACGGTGGAATAGCCGTCGAGCGCCGCGTTCAGCTCGTAGGTGGCGGGCGAGAGCCCGAGGAAGCGGAACTGACCCTGGACGTCCGTCACCTGCGTCTGCACGGCGCCGCCGCCGGAGATCTCGATCGACACCGTGACGCCCGGAAGCGCGGCGCCTTCGTTGTCGCGGGCGGTGCCGTAGAGGTTGCCGGATTGGCTCTGGGACCAGACGGTCCCCGACGACGTCAGGAGTAGCACGAGCATGGCGAGTAGTAGTCGCCGGATTCGGAGTGTCATCACTCAAGGCCTCCTTTAGGTGGTGAATCCTCGTTGTCCTACACGTTGCGAGCACCTTTCCCACGGAAAGCTGTCTCGGTGCCTGTGGGTTTAGCAACCTGCGTGCCAGACGTGGACCTCACACGATGCGGCGGGCGCCGGGCCGTCGCCGCGAAACGCACCGCACGATGAGACGGGGAAAACTGATCAATTGATTGAAGGTAATTCAAGGGATTGGATTCAGGGCGCCGGACGACAAGCTCCGGGTCCACACCCAGTCGGAAGCCGTGGCCAAAGGAATGCGCCAGAGTCTGATCTGAGAAATCCCACGGCCTGTCAAAACTCACGGTCGACGTGTCTCGCAAGCTCCGCGGAGTGCTTGCTCGCCCGCACCGCCGCCGCCACGCGCTCGCGGATCCGCTCGTCGCGACGGTGGATCGCCAGCGCCGAGAGCGCCTCCCGCGCCGGCCGCGGCTCGCCCTCGGCGACCAGCGAGAGCAGGAAGTCGAGGGCGGACTCGCGCCGCGACGTCACCAGCGCCAGGAGCACCGTCCGCCGGCTGTCGCCGTCGTGGCTGCGCCCCCACTCACGGCGCAGGACGCCCACCGCCTCCTCGAGCCGCGACTCCCCGAGCGCCAGGATCGCGGCCTCGCGCCGCGCGCCCGAGAACGGACCGCCGGACGCCAGGAACGGCTCCACGAATTCCAGCGACCGCTCGGGCGCCAGGCGCAGCAGGGCGGCGAGGCACTCGGTGATCACCTCGGGCTCCTCGTCGCCGACGAGCGCCTTGAGCCGCAGCACCGCCTCGGCCTCCGCGCGTCCCGAGGCGCCGATGCCCTGGGCCGCGGCCAGCCGCACCGGCAGGCCCGGGTCGGTCAGCAGCGGCACCAGCTCGACCACGGCGTCGGGATGGCCGGAATTGACCAGCCCGACGGCGCAGTTGGCCCGCAGCTCCTGGGCCACGTCCACCGGGCCGCCGTAGGCGCCCTCCATCTGCACGACGCGGATGCCGCGGCGGAAGAGCCGGGTGGCCGGGTGGTCGAGCTCCACCAGGGCCTTGGCGATCGCGGTCTTGGCGTGGCAGCCCCGGTCGGCCTCGGCGTCCAGGAAGCGGTCGAACGCGGCCGTCAGCTCGGACGCCAGCTCGTCCTTGCCGAGCTCGGCCGCCATCCGCGCGGCCTTGGCCGCGACCAGGTTGTGGCGATCGCCGAGGGCCGCCCGCAGCGCCTCCG
>DASWIG010000126.1:0-18358 GCA_036397835.1 Thermoanaerobaculia bacterium | reverse complement strand
GTCATCGGGGCTGTGGGAACTGTGGGAAACCGACCGCGACCCGCCGCAGGCGGGCGGTTTTCCAAGCGGCTGTGGGAAACCGGCCGCGACCCGCCGCAGGCGGGCGGTTTTCCAAGGCGGTTGTGGGAGGGCGGCGGAAAGTGCGGACGCGACCGGCCGAAGGCCGTCCGCGCTTTCCGCGGGCCTTCCACATCCGCCGGCAGCCGCGGCAGTTTCCATAGCCCAATGCTGGCCGCGACCAGCCGAAGGTTCCACACAAAGTGAAGGAGAACCTCGCCGAGGAGGTGACGCTCAAGGGCAACCACGAACGGCGGCCGGACCTCGTGCTGTACGTGAACGGCCTCGCCGTCGGTGTGTTGGAATTGAAGAACAGTCGTGTGACGATCGGTGACGGCATCCGCCAGAGCCTCTCGAACCAGCAGCCCGAGTTCAACGCCTGGTTCTTCTCCACGGTGCAGCTCATCTTCGCCGGCAATGACTCCGAGGGCCTGCGGTACGGCACCATCGGCACGCAAGAGAAGTACTTCCTCAAGTGGAAGGAAGACGAGGAGGACGACAGCCGCTACAAGTTGGACAAGTACCTGCTCAAGCTATGCGCCAGGGAACGGCTCATCGAGCTGATCCACGACTTCGTTCTCTTTGACGGCGGCGTGAAGAAGCTGCCTCGCACCCACCAGTATTTCGGCATCAAGGCCGCCCAGGCGCACGTGCGCAGGAAGCAAGGGGGCATCATCTGGCACACTCAGGGCAGCGGCAAGAGCATCGTGATGGTGCTGCTCGCGAAGTGGATCCTGGAGGACAACCCGAACGCCCGCGTCGCCATCATCACCGACCGCGACGAGCTTGACAAGCAGATCGAACGGGGCTTCACGGACATGGGCGAAGATATCTATCGTACGAGCAGCGGCGACGACCTGATGCGCCAGCTCGGCCAGGCCAAGCCGCGTCTGCTCTGCTCGCTGGTGCACAAGTTCGGGCGCAAGGGCGTGGGCGACTTCAAGGCGTTCATCAAGGAGCTGGGGTCGCGGCCGAGCCCGTCGGTGGGCGAGGTCTTCATGTTCGTGGACGAGTGCCATCGTACGCAGAGCGGCAAGCTGAACCGGGTGATGCAGGCGTTGATGCCCAACGCGGTCTTCATCGGCTTTACCGGCACCCCGTTGCTCGACAAGGACAGGAAGACGAGCCTGGAGGTCTTTGGCGGTTACATCCACACCTACAAGTTCAGCGAAGGCGTGGAGGACGGCGTCGTGCTCGACCTCGTCTACGAGGCGCGGGACATCGATCAGCGCCTCGGCTCCGAGGACAAGATCGACGCCTGGTTCGAGGCTAAGACCAGGGGGCTGAATGATTGGCAGAAGGACGAGCTGAAGAGCAAATGGGGCACGATGCAGAAGGTGCTCAGCTCGCGCTCGCGTATGGAGCGGGTGGTGAGCGACGTCATCTTCGACTTCAGCGTGAAGCCGCGGCTCTCGAGCGAGCGCGGCAACGCCATCCTCGTGGCCTCCAGTATCTACGAGGCGTGCAAGTACTTCACGCTGTTCCAGAAGACGCCGTTCAAGGGCAAGTGCGCGGTCGTCACCTCGTACAATCCGCTGACGAGGGACGTGACCAGAGAGGAAACCGGCGCCAACAGCGTGACCGAAAAGCAGGTCATCTACAACACGTACACCGAGCTGCTGGCGGACGTCGAGGCCAGGCCGGGCATGACCAAGACGGAGACCTACGAGGAGTGGGCCAAGGCGCTGTTCACCAGAGAGCCGGCGAACATGAAGCTGCTCGTGGTGGTGGACAAGCTGCTCACCGGTTTCGACGCGCCCCCCTGCACCTACCTCTACATCGACAAATCCATGCAGGATCACGGCCTCTTCCAGGCCATCTGCCGCGTCAACCGCCTGGACGGCGAGGACAAAGACTTCGGCTACGTCGTGGACTACAAGGATCTCTTCAAGAAGGTCGAGAAGGCCATCGCCGTCTACACTTCGGAGCTGGATCGCAGCGCCGGCGGTCCGGATCCGGACGTGTTCCTGAACGACCGCCTCGAAAAGGGCAAGGAGCGGCTCGACAGCGCGCTGGAGGCTCTTGCCCTGCTGTGCGAGCCGGTGGAGCCGCCCAAGGGCGAGCTGGAGCACATCCACTACTTCTGCGGCAACACGGAGATTCCGTCGGACCTTCAGGAGCGTGAGCCACAGCGAGCCGCGCTCTACAAGGCAACCGTGGCCCTGGTGCGGGCCTACGCCAACATCGCGGACGAGTTGGAAGCCGCCGGCTACAGCAATACCAAGATCCGCCGGATCAAGGAGCAGCTCGACCACCACGTGAACGTCCGTGAGATCATCCGCAACGCGAGTGGCGAGACTCTCGACCTCAAGGCCTACGAAGCCGACATGCGGCACCTCATCGACACCTACATCGAGGCGGACCTGCCGAGGGAGATCTCGCTCTTCGGCGACATCAGCCTGCTGGAACTGATCGTGAAGACGGGCATTGCCGAGGCCATCACGTCGCGGCTCGGCGCCTTGAAAGGCAACGGGGACGCCATCGCCGAGACTATTGAGAACAACGTTCGCCGCAGGATCCTCAAGGAGCACCTGAGCGACCCGGCCTACTACGCGAAGATGTCGGCGCTGCTCGAGGAAATCATCGCGGCCCGAACGGCCAAGGCGCTCGAATACGAGGAATACCTGAAGCGCATCGCGGACTTGGCGCAGAGGGTCGAGGCGGGAGTGGCCGACGACACGCCTGAGCAGTTGAAGAAAAGCCCGGCGCTGCGGGCACTCTACAACAACCTGAAGAGGGACGGCGGAGCGCCAGCAAAGGGAAGAGACGTCACCGAGATGCCGGACGACTACACGGTCTCCGGCGACGCGGCGCTGGATCTGGCGTTGGAGCTCGACGCCGCGGTAAAGCGAGTCCGTCATGACGGATGGCGCGGAGTCCAGGCCCGTGAGCAAGTCATCAAGGCCGCTTTGTATGAGATCCTGAGGGATGAAGCCGAAGTGGAACGGATTTTCCTGATTATCCAGGCACGGGACGAGTACTGATGGTTTCGCAGATCAAGCTGGGAGACATCGCGGTCGACGTAGTCCTCAAGGACATCAAGAACGTCCACCTCAGCGTCTATCCGCCAACGGGCCGGGTACGCATCTCGGCCCCGAAGCGCATGAGCATCGACACCATCCGCGTCTTCGCCATCTCGAAACTGCACTGGATCAAGGAGCAACAGGTCAAGCTGCGCGAGCAGGAGCGCGAGACGCCGCGCGACTACGTAGACCGGGAAAGCCACTATGTGTGGGGCAAGCGCTATTTGCTTTCTGTTGTCGAGAGCGATGAGCTACCTTCAATCGAGCTGAGCCACAGCCGCATGATACTGCGGGTACGTCCGGGAACAGACGAGGGCAGGAGGGAGGCTCTCGTCGAGAAGTGGTATCGGAAGCAGATGAAGGAGGCTGTGCCGCCCTTGTTGGACAGATGGCAGCCGCTGCTGGGCGTGAGAGCGGAGCGGTTCTTCGTCCAACGTATGAAGACCAAATGGGGAAGCTGCAACCACAAGGCGGGCACGATCCGCCTCAACACGGAGCTGGCCAAGAAGCCGGCGGAGTGCGTCGAATACATCGTCGTTCACGAGCTGGTTCACCTGCTGGAGCCGACCCACAACTCCCGCTTCGTAGCCCTGATGGACCGATTCATTCCCAAGTGGCAGTTCTATCGCGAGGTGCTCAATCGCCTGCCGGTTCGGCGAGAGACGTGGAGCTATTAGCATGCCGGCGCGCCGTTGAAGAGCCGCGCCGCCTGCTCGAGGCGCAGCAGCAGGTTGAGGCTCCCGGCGACGCCGTAGGGCAGCGTCACGTCCTCGGTCAGGAAAGCGTCGAGCAAGCGGCTCCAGTCCAGGAAGGCGCGTTCCCGCGGCGACGGGATCAGGATCGCCCCGCGCGCCCCGCGCGCCTGCGCGGTCCGGAACTTCATCTCGGGATCCGAGTGGACGGTCGGCTCGCCGTCGAAGTACGACGGATCCTCCGACGGCGGCTCCCCCGCCATGAAGACCGCGATGCGACCGGCCACCTCCGCGCGCTGGTAGTCGTTGTAGTCGTACTCCGGCGCCACGATGCCGTAGGCCACGAAGGTCAGCGGCACCGGCCGCGGCAGGAAGGTCTGCGCCCCGGTGTCGAAGAGCACGTAATCGTCCCACAGCGTCAGGGTGCGCTGCCGGCCGTCGGCGGCGGCCAGGGTGAGCCGGCTCGAGGCAAGCGGCAGGCTGCCGTGCAGCGGCACCGCCTGCCGGTAGCCGCCGTCGCCGCCCAGCGGCTCGAGGTCGAGCCGCGCCAGTTGCGATTCGAGGTAGGCGGCGGCCCGCTCGCCTCCGGCCGTCCCGGTGCCCCGCCCCTCCATGGCGTCGTCGCCCAGCGTCCGCAGGTGGCGAAGGATCTCGGCGATGGAGACTCGGGCGCCGGCGTCCTGGGAGGTCGGGTCGGCCTTGAGGGCTCCCACGCAGAGCAGCAATCCCGCCCCCATCCACGGCGCCAAACGCCGGCGTCTGTCGGCGCCTCCCCGCGTCCACATCATGGAACCTCATTCTATCCCGCGCTTGCGGCGGCCGTAGCCCGGGGTCCCCCCGGATTGACGTGACGAGGCAGTCGTCTTGAACGTCGGCCCTCAATCGAAGACCGCGCCGACGATCTCGGCGATCACCTCGAACACCTTTCCTGCCAGATCGCCGGTGACTTCCACGACGGCTCCGAAGACCTCGGGAGCGTGCGACGCCACCGCCACCGCGGCGCGCGCGCCGTGGCCGACGGCCTGCGCTCCGATGGCGACGAGCCCCGGGTTCCAGATCAGGACCTCGGCCGCCACCTCGGCCACGCTCTCGGCGGCTCCTCCCAACGCCCCGGCGGACGCGCGCCGCTTCTCGAGCGCGTCGGCCTGGAGGTTCCAGATGCCCGCCAGCTCGATGCGGTCGAACCAAACGCCGCGGCAGTGGACGCAGACATCGAGGTGCCAGCCGTCCACCAGGCGGCGCGTCATCGGCCGCGCGCAGGTGGGGCAGTCGACGGCGTTCTCCCAGCCGCAGGCCGGGCAGCGCTCGGCGTTGCGGTCCATCAGGGCCTGGCAACCATGGCAGGGCATGCGCCAGGCGTCGTCGCCGAGGGCGATCTGGCGCCACTGCGTGACCGGACGCAGGGTGCGCAGCCGCGTCACCTCGCCCGCGTCGAACCAGACGCCGCCGCAACGCTCGCAGCGGTCGACGGTGAGCTCGTCGCCGCTGACCACGCGCAGCTTCGCCATCATGACGCCGAGGCACACCGGACAGGGATGGCGCGTCTCCACCACGGGCAGCGGGTTCCGAAGGTCCGCTTTCCCATGACGTCCCCAGTCTATCTACGGGCGCTGCGGCTCTTACTTCGCGGTGATTTCAGCCCCGGATCTCCGCCCGCACCTTCTCGACCAGCGCCGCGTACCGCGGGTGGCTGCGCAGCGGCTCGAGGGCCGGCTCGGTCTCGAGAAAGAGCATGAACCCGGAGCGCTGCTCGAAGCCGGCCTCCAGGTGAGCGAAGGCCTGGGCCGCATCGCCGAGCTTGGCGTAGACGAGGCCGATCTGGCACGGCGACACGTACTGGCTCGCCTGGCGGGCGAGGATGCGGTCGAGCTGCCATTCGTCGAAGACGGCGAGTCCGTCGCCGGTGAGGCGGGCCATCCGCTCGGGCGGCGCGTCGTGGAGCTCCATGAGCCGGCGCGCTGCGGCGATCGCCTGCTCCTCGTCGCCGAGCGCCCGCTGGGTCACCAGCAGGCAGAGCAGCGTCGGCACGTGGTCGGGCTCGAGCCGCAGCGTCTTGCGGCACTGCTCGAGGGCGGTCGCGTGGTCGCCCAGCATCTCGTAGAACCAGCCGATCTCGCCCTGGATGCGCGCCGACACGGGGTCGAAGACGAGGGCCTTCTCGAGGTGCTCGAAAGCCTCGTCCGGACGCCCCTCGAACGCCCGCGACAGCGCGAACGCCTCGTGGAGCTCGGCGCTCTCGAGCCCGAGCGCGGCGGCGCGGTCGAGGCTGGCGCCGGCGGCGGGCAGGTCCCAATCGTAGTAGAGGCGCACCGTCGCAAGCCCGAGGTGGGCTCCGGGCAGCTCGGGATCGAGCTCGAGGGCGCGAAGGAAGGCGTTTCGTGCCGCGGGCATGCGCTCGTGCGGAGGACCGCCGAGACGCAGCAGGGCCTCGCCGAGCCCCACGTGCGGTGCCGGGTGGCCGGGCGAGCGAGCGATGGCCTGGCGGAAGCGCTCGGCGCTCTCCGCCAGGCGCGTGTAGTCCATCTGGTCGAGGAGGTAGCGGCCTTCGAGATAGGCCTCGCGGGCGGCTGGATCGGCGGGCAGCTTGACGCGTTCCGGCGACGTGAGGGCCGTGCCACTGCGTTGGGCCGTGACACCGTGCAGGCCGATCGCCCCGAGAACCAGGGCGGAGATCCCCGCCGCCGCCAGCCACCGGCGAGCGCGCCGGCGCGGCGGACGCGCCGCGCTCTCGACCGTCGCCACGAAGCGGTAGCCCTTGCGCGGCACCGTCTCGACGTAGGCCGGGGCCTCGGCGTGGTCGCCGAGGGCGGCGCGGATCTGCCGGATGCAGACGTTGAGGCCGGCGTCGGCGTCGACGAAGCTGTCGCCCCAGATGTGGCGGCGGATGTCGTCGCGCAGCACGATCTCGCCCGGCCGCGACGCCAGCAGGGCGAGCACCCGCGCCGGCTGCGGCGGCAGGTGTACGGGACGTCCGTCCTGGCGCAGCTCCTCGGTGCGCGGATCGAGCTCGAAGCCGCCGAAACGGAGGCGGGGATCCACGTTGCCGTTCATGCTGTGGGTATGTACGCGCGTCCTCGTCGTCGGGTTGCCCCCGTGGGGGCCGACCCGAGAATCGCGAGCTCCGCTCGTGGACCCTCACCCGTTTCCTTCGAGACCCGCTCGGCCGGCTTGCCCACTCGTCAGCAGCCGCTGCCCTCCGGGCACACGCAGCAGTTGCACTCCTGGTGGCAGAAACCGATCTCGCAGACCAATGCGAGGCAGAAGTTGCGGCACACCGGGCTGCCTCCGGGTGTACAGTAGCCCATCGACGAGTCGCAGTCCGAGCAATTCGAAGCGAAGAGCGGCTCCGGCTCCAGGACGTTCGTCGCACCCGGCTTGGCGCAAATGCCGCCTTGCTCTTCGTCGGCCGGCGGCTCGACCTCCGTTTCACCGGCGACCGGCGCCACGACCTCGGCGGTGGCAGCGGTCTCTGCGCTTTCCACGTCGCTCGCCGCCGCGGACAGCGGCGAGCAAAGGCAGAGGATGAGCAGGAGAGTCATGAGGATTTTCATCGTCTGTGCTCCTTTCTTCGGTGACGATAGGTGTGTTGGAGACGTATTATACACAATCTCTGCGATGGGTTCTCGCTCAATCTCGGCCGGGTCAGCCTCGATTCGGCTGAAGACCCGTAAAGCCCGTCTTCAGCTCCCGCCAGCCCGAACGCCCGGATCCCCGCCACAAGCTGGCGACGAGCAAAGCCGCCAGCACCACGAACGCCGTCCATTCCAGAGCGGCCCACGCCGATTCGCCCGGCGTCGTGAGCGGCACCACGACCTCCCACCCGAAGGCGACGACGAGCGCGTCCAGCGCGACGCCGGCGGCCAGCGCGCCGGCGACGACGCTGGTCAGGTAGACGGCGACGAAGCGGCGGCCGAAGGTGCGGGTCAGGAGCACCAGGGTGGCGAGGTTGGTGGCCGGGCCGGCGAGCAGGAAGACCAGCGCCGCCCCCGGGCTCACCCCTTTGGCCATCAACGCGGCGGCGATCGGCGTCGACGCCGACGCGCACATGTAGATCGGCACCCCAACCGCCAGGAGCAGCACCATCGGCATCAGGCCCGAGCCGAGACCGAGCGCGCCGAGGTCCGAGGGCACCACCGCCCCCAGCACCCCCGCCATGACGACGCCGATGAGCAGCCAGAACGCCAGGTCGTCGAGCAGCTCCACGAAGCCGTACCGCAGCGAAGGCCGGACGACGCGACGCCACAGTCCTACGTCCCGCGGCGCCGCGGGCGCCCCGAGCGTGGCGCAGCCGTCGTCGCAGGCGCAGGAGGAAGCGGCGGGGACGTCGTCCTGCTCTTTCTCCGGGAGGTGGAATATTGCCAGCACCCCGCCGAGGACGGCGGTGACGAACGCCGCGATCGGACGCGCCACGGCCATCACCGGCCCCATCAGCCCCCAGGTGAACAGGATCGAGTCGATCGACGACTCGGGCGTGGTGGTGAGGAACGCCATGCTGGCGGCCTGGCTGGCGCCTTTGCGCCGCATCTCGACCGCGATCGGCACCACGCCGCAACTGCACACCGGCAACGGCACGCCCACCGCCGCCGCCAGCGTGACCCCCTTCATCCCCGGACGCCCCATCCAGCGCCGGATCGTCGCCGCCGGCAGCAGCTCGTGCAGGAAGCCCGCCACCAGCAGGCCGAAGAGCAGGTAGGGGGCGGCGAGGTAGAGGGTGCGGAAGGTCTCGTAGGCGATGGACGCGAGCAAGTCCATCGTCTCAATGTATCAGACGGAGGTCGCGTTCACGAGAATTTTTCAGAAGAATTTATCGGCGGGGATAATAAGAATCCATTATTGAGATCCTGGCGCCTCGGCGGGAGAAATCCCCCCTAACCCCCCTTTTCTTAAAGGGGGGAACCAGACCAGCGGCCGGAATCCGGCTCCCCCTCCTTTACGAAAGGAGGGGGTTGGGGGGAGGATTTCTCCGGCTCAGCCTCGCCGCCGTCCCCGCGCCACCGTCCGCCACACCAGGTAGCCGCCGACGAGCACCAGCAGCCCCGCCCACAGGACCTGGGCCGACGGCATGAGGCGGCGCAGCCAGTCGAAACGGGCGGTGAAGCCCATCAGGCCGAGGGCGAGGAGCACGCCGCCGCTGATCGCAAGCTGGTCGCGGCGGCGCTTGTCGGCCACGCAGGTGGCGAGGAATGCGAGGCCGAGGATGGTGGGGAAGCTCGGCAGCCAGTCGAGGATGCGCCCCCAGCTCGTCCAGTCGAGCGTCAGCGCGAAGGCGAGGACGCCGAAGCCGATCCACGTCACCGCCCAACCGGCGGCGGCGGGACGGCGGCTCAGGAAGAAGAGGTCGGCGAGCGAGGCGGCGCCGGCCAGGATGAGCAGGATCGGCCACAGGTCTTTGAACGACGGCACGCCGACGCCCATGGCGTTGAGGAAGAGCCACAGGCCGCCGGTCAGGGCGGCGAGGCCGACGGCGAGGGGGAGGCCGGAAGCCGTGGAGGAGCGCTCGGTGGAATTCATCGTCTTAGAGCTCGTTTTCGTGGATCATGGCGTCGCGCAGGACGCGGTAGTAGTGGTGGCTGCCGTAGTAGGCGAAGTTCGACGCCCGCGACGTGTAGACGCAGGCGAAGTCGTCCACCTGGCTGCCGAAGAGGCTCTTCGAGTCGGCCTGCTTGAAGAGCGAGCCCCAGAACGGGTTGAGGGCCTTGGAGACCCGGTCCTGCAGGCGGCCGGACTGCAGGCGCATCACCCGGTGCTCGTTGCGCAGGTCGGCGAGCAGCTCGCGCACCGGGGCGAGCGCCGCGTCGGCGGCGGGGCGATGGCCGTTCGACTTGGCGCGGCGCGCGAGCTCGATGAGGTCGTTGAGGTCGTCCAGGCGCTGGCCCAGGCCGATGATCTCGGCGCGCAGCACGTCGAGGTGGCGCAGTTGCGGCGCCAGGCGCCGGCGCACCGCGAGCTCCTCTTCGAGCTCGCTGACCACCAGGGCGGTGCGCCAGGTTGACGACAGCTTCGACGACACCACGTCGCCGTAAATGTGGTCGCCCACGTAGAGCACCTCCTCGCCCTGGCCGCCGAGGAGCTTCATCAGGGCCTCGCGTGAGCCGCCCGCGTAGAGGCCGCCCCACCGCGGCACCTCCACCGGCTGCTGCTCGCGGCCCTGGTCGTCGAGCTCCACGAAGGGCGCCTGGCGGCGGAAGAAGCCCGGCTTGCCGGCGGTCACCACCACCAGGTCGAAGAGCTCCCGCCAGCTCCTGAGGCCGGGCACGACGCCGTTGAAGAGGTAGGAGCACAGCGCGTCGGTGTAGAACCACTCGGAGTTGGTGACGAGCAGCAGCCGCCGCTGGCCGAGCCCCATGCGCTCGAGCGCCAGGGGCAGTTGCGGGTCGCGGGGCAGGTAGCGCTCGAGGTCGGCCAGGATCTCGGCCTTCAATGAGCCGTCGGCGTGGACGGTGTCGATGGCGGTGCGGATGTCCTGGAAGAGCCGCGTGTAGGAGCCGAGCTCGAGCTTCGGATTGCCGCGCCCGGACTGCTCGACGAGCTCGGAAAAGATGTTGACCTCGGGCAGCTCGAAGAGCGTGTCCACGAAGTGGAAGCGGGCGCTCGACGGGTTGATCGGCTCGCGGCGGTAGAGGGCGGCGCGCTCGTCGGGGCCGAGGAACTGACGGCCGAGGTAGGCGCGGCCCACGTAGCGGTGGCGGTTCATCTTGACCACCATGCCCGATTCCTTGTCGATCATCAGCCCCCGGCGCGAGAAGTCGGCCCGGAACTCGGCCTTGAGGATGCTCTTGGGATAACCGTGACGCTCGACCAGGCGCTCGAGGGTGCGCTCGAAGGCGAGCCGCGACATGGCGTCGCGGTCGTAGTCGGCCAGGGTCCAGTCGAGGTCGAAGCCGACGGCGCGGATCTTCTCCATGCGCAGGTTGCGGTTGACGTAGATCTGTCGCTCCTCGGGCGGCGGCTGGTCGGCCGCCGTGTGGCGCAGCAGCTCGCGCACCATGGTCGGCTCGAGCTGGTCGAGAAAGCGCGGATCGATGAGACCGTTGCCGTTGGTGGCGGGCATGGCGCGAGCGTGGGTCATCCGGCCGGCGTCGGTTCGAGCGTCTCTTCGGGCGGCCGGCGACAGACTTCGTCCAGGGTCTGGCGCCGTGCCCTCTCGATGCGCTCGAAGCGGCGCCGGAACTGGGCGGTGGCGAAGTCGGTGAAATCCTCGAGGCGCAGGGCGAAAGGCATCTCGTCGTAGCGGTCGAACATCTCGCGGATGAGGTCCAAGGCGACCGGCAGGAGCGCGTTCATGCGGCGCTCGATCACCTGCCACACGGCCTCGCCGTGCTCGGCCACCAGGCGCGACAGCAGGAATACGCCGTAGGCGAGGTGCCGGGATTCGTCGCTCTTGAGATAGGAGACGCCCTGCTGCATGCCGGGCATCAGGGAGTTGCGGGCGAGGATCGAGTAGTAGGCGTGGTAGCCGGTCTCCGCCAGCACCCCCTCGACGATCATGTTGTAGGTCACCGAGGCCTCGGCCTGGGCGCGCGGCGACGGGTCCTCGTGCAGGCGCTCGAGGGCGCCGGGCAGGGTCTCGTAGAAGAGGGCGCGGTAGCTCGGGCCGTGGTAGCGGGTCAGGTCGCTGCGGTCCTCGGCCACCTCGTCGAGGAAACGCCGGAAGAGCTCCACGTGCTTGGCCTCCTCCCAGAGGAACGACGTGAGGTACATCTCCTCCTCGAGCCGGCCCTCACGGGCGATGACCATGATCAGCGGCAGCAGGTCGACGGTCACCGCCTCCTCGCCCGCCTGGAAGAGGCTGGCGAGATGGAGCAGCACGTCGCGCTCCAGCGGCGCCAGCGCCTGCCAGTCGCGCCGGTCCTGGCCGAAGTCGATGCCCTGGGGGTCCCAGATGCCGAAGCGCTTCGCCTTGTGCCACAAGCTCATGGGCGGCAGGTCGTGGTCGAGGCCGCGGGGAGAGGTGGTGCGCAGCCGGCGTCCGCCGGTCGCAGCCGGCGGCGGCTCGGCCGCGGCAGGCCGGGGTACGGCCGCCGCGGCCGCCTCTTCGCCCGGGAAGTGGCTGCCGATCCGCGTGGCCGCGGCCAGCAGCTCCTTGCTGGCCTTCACGTAGGGCACCAGCCGGGCGAGGCTGCCGCGGGCCAGCTCGAGCTGGCCCGACATCAGGCCGGTGATCGGCTCCACCTCGCCGGCGAGCACCTGGCGCCATTGCCGGGCGCCGGCGCGGATCACGTAGCGGGCCTCGTCGCGGTCCTCGTCGTCGGGGATGCGGGCGCCGCGGCAGTCGCCGTGCCACAGGTCGAGGAAGACGGCGCGGTCCTCGGCGACGCCGTCGTCCGGGTCGGCCTCCATCTCGAGCAGCAGCGAGCCTTCCCACTTGAGGGCGGCGCTGCGGTAGTCGGCGCTGGCGCGCAGCTCGTCGGCCCAGGCCTGGGCCCAGCGCTGGGTGAAGACCTCGAAGCTCATGGTACGCCCTCCATAGCGACTGGGATGATACCCGATCGCGGGATCATGATATACAACGCCCCCAAGGAGCAGCGCGTCCGCAGCCGGCAGCGGCGCGGCCCGTCGAGGCCGCGCCGGGATTCCCACGACGGATTTCTCGCAAGACCCCTGGAGGAGCCCATGTTCGAGCAGATCGTCAGAACGGCCGAGTACATCGTCTGGAGCTTCGGCATCCCGGTGGGCGAGGAGGTGATCCCGTTCCTCGTCATCGCGCTCCTGGGCACCGGCATCTTCCTCACCCTGCGCCTCGGCTTCATCCAGGTCCGGCGTCTGGCCCACGGCTTCGCCGTCACCACGGGGAGGTACGACGACCCTGACGAGCCGGGCGACGTCTCCCACTTCCAGGCGCTGACCACCGCGCTGTCGGCCACCGTCGGCATCGGCAACATCGCCGGCGTGGCCATCGCCATCCATTGGGGAGGCCCCGGGGCGCTGTTCTGGATGTGGGTGACCGCCGGCCTCGGCATGGCGCTGAAGTACTCCGAGGTCACCCTGGCGCAGAAATACCGCGACGTCCACGCGCCCGAGCCCGGCAAGGCGCGCGCCTGGGACGGCTCGGTCTCCGGCGGTCCGATGTACTACATCGAGAGAGGACTCGGGAAACGCTGGAAGCCGGTGGCCATGTTCTTCGCCGGCGCCCTCATCGCCACCTCCTTCCTCACCGGCAACGGCGTGCAGGCCAACACCATCGCCGACAACCTGCTCCACGAGTTCGGGCTGCCGATGTGGGTGAGCGGGCTGGTAACGGCGACGCTCGTGGCGCTGGTGATCCTCGGCGGCATCAAGCGCATCGGCGCGGTCACCAGCGTGCTGGCGCCGGTGATGGCCGTGATCTACGTGTTCGGGGCGCTGCTCATCCTCGCGCTCAACTACGACCAGGTCCTCCCCGCGTTCGCGACCATCTTCAAGGAGGCGTTCAACCCCACCGCCGGCGTCGCCGGAGCCGGCACCGGGGCGTTCCTGTTGACCATGATGTGGGGGGTGCGCCGCGGGCTGTTCTCGAACGAGGCGGGCCAGGGCTCGGCGCCCATCGCCCACGCCGCCGCGCAGACCGACGAGCCGGTCTCCGAAGGCGTCGTGGCCCTGCTCGAGCCCTTCATCGACACCATCGTCATCTGCACCATGACCGGGCTGGTGGTGATCGCCACCGGCGTCTGGGACGACCGGGTGCCGACGGAGCTGGCGCTCGCGGGCGGCGACCGCTCCTTCATCGAGGTCGCCGCCGGCGGCGGCACGACGCGTGGCGCCGCGGCGCCCGAGCAGATCGACGTCGCCGGCGGCAAGCAGCCGGAGACCGGCGTGGTGTTCGCGTGGCACGAGGCGCCGGTCGACAGCTTCTTCCTCGACGCCGGCCACCAGCGTCCGTTCACCGGCACCCTCTACCCGCGCGAGGGCCGGGCAGTGGCCGCCGACGGCGGCGAGCACACGACGCTCTACGGCCTGGCGGCGGAGAGCGGCGCGCCGCTGACCAAGCTGGCGTTCCAGCGCAACCTCGGCGCCCTGGGCGGCTACATCGTGCTCCTCTCGGTGCTGCTCTTCGGCATCTCCACGGCCATCTCCTGGAGCTACTACGGCGACCGCTGCGCCAACTACCTGTTCGGGGCCAAGGGCGTGCTGCCCTACAAGCTGCTCTTCGTCGTCATGCACTTCGTCGGCGCCGTGACCTCGCTGGCCACCATCTGGACGATCGGCGACATCGCCCTGGGCCTCGTGACCTTCCCCAACCTGATCGCCGTCGTGATGCTGTCGGGCGTGGTGGCGAAGCTCACCAGCAGCTACTTCGAGCGCCGGCCGTGGGAGGAGAACGCCGAGGCCCACCGCAAGTGGGTCGAGACGCACCGGAAGAAGTAGCGAGCCTCGCTGGCGAACCCTCACCCCCAACCCCCTCTCCCAGTGGGCGAGGGGGCTCGGAGGCTCTTTTACCTCTCCCCCTGGGAGAGGAGCCGGGGGGTGAGGGTTCCGCGGCCGGCGATCAGCAGTCGGGGTCGGCGCCGTCGATCAGGCCGTCGCAGTCGTTGTCGAGGCCGTCCGAGCAGCGCGGTCCCTTCTCGTTTGAGTGGGTGGGCACGCAGCCGCCGCCCCCGCCGTCGCCGCAGGCCGCGTCGCGCGAGCAATCGCGCTCGCACACGTCGCACTCACCGCTGGCGGAGTCGCAGACGCCGTCGCCGCAGCACACGGTGCCGCCGCCGCCGCTGAAGGTGCCGCAGACGAACCCGCCCTGGTTGCAGATCGAGCCGTCGCCGTCGCTGCAGACGATCGGGTTCTGGCCGTCGCCGTCGCCGCAGCAGAAGCGATTGGCGGGCTTGCCGTTTTGCTGGCCGCGGCAGTCGCCGGCGCAGCTCAGGCAGTCCTCGCCGAAGGCGGGCTCGCAGACGCCGTTGCCGCACACGCCGGGGGTGCCCCCTCCGCCGCCGGTCTCGATCAGGCAGTCGGCATCGCACTCGATGGGGCCGCCGCCGCCGGCGCAGCTCTCGCCGGGCTGGCAGAAGCCGTTGCCGCAGCGGTCGGTGTTGCAGTCGGCGAGGGTGAAGGCGCCGACCTTGGTGTTGAAATCGAAGCTACCGGTGGTCTGGTAGTACTCCTGGGTGTAGAAGAAGGTGCAATCGTCTACCGGGTCGACGCTCATCGTCGAATAGTCGCCCCAGCGGTTGGCGCCGGTCTGGGAGCCGGTGCCCGCGTGCATCACCACCTCGCCGCCGCTGAGCACGCCGTCCGCCGGATCGGCGGCCATCTTGGTGTTGTAGGCGATCGACGGGAAGGTGGTGGCGCTGGAGGTGCTGAAGCCGAGGGCGATGTTGCCGTCGCCGTCCTTGGCGATCGAGCCCATCCAGCGGTGGAGGCCGTCGGCCGGGGCGTAGGTGCCCTGCTGGTGGATCGCCCAGCCAAGGCCCGAGTTGCGCAGCTCGATCCAGTGCTGGCCGGCGCGGTCGCCGCCGGCGTCCACCGTGGTGTTCACCATCAGGGTGTCGTGGGTGGCGGCGTGCCGGTATTGGGCGCGGTACATCTGCAGCTCGTCGATGGGGTCGAGGAGCTGGGAGACCGTGGCCTGCGGGATGCAGTTGCGGTTGAAGAAGCCGCACATGTCGTTGTCGAAGCCGGCGCCGCAGGCGGTGCCCAGCGAGAAAAAGGCGGTGGCCGGCGGGTTCACGTTCCAGTCGACGTCGAACTGCCACAGCCGCACGCCGTCGCAGCCGGTCACCGGGCCGTCGAAGTCGTCGTCCCAGACCTTGGTCAGGACCACCGGGGTGCCGCCCGGCGGCGGCGGACCCTCGAGGTGCGGCGGCTGCCAGCCGTCGACGCAGTCGAGCGCGCCGCAGGTCAGGCCGTCCTTGACGAAGCGCGGCGCCGCGTCGCCGGCCAGCATGGCCTTGCGGTCGAAGAGCACGGCACTGGCGAAGAACGGCACTGAGGACGGGAAGTCGCGCAGGGTGAGCACGTACGACTCCGGCATCAGGCCGAACTTGGGGTAGTCGTTGTTCTGGTTGGGGCTGACCTCGAACTCCCAGCGGTCATAGGGACCCCGCGGATCGCCGGTCTGCGAGACGGCCACGCATTGGACGCCGAAGTTGATGGCGAACTGGCTCAGGAACCAGCGGCCGGCGAGATGGTCGTAGAGCACGATCGGGTCGCCGTTGTTGGTCGTCTCGCAGACGCCGCCGAAGCCGCTCCACAGCGAGTTGCCGGCGAACGGGCCGCCGCCGGCGACGATGGCGCCGGTGTCCTTGTCGTAGATCGCCAGGATGAGGTTGTTCCACTGCACGTAGTGGTCGAGGCCGACGTCGCCCTCGGTGTCCGGTGGCACCACGCGTCCGCCGACGATGGCGGCGTTGTCGTCGTCGCTCAGGCCTTCGAAGACCAGGCTGGGGGCCGGCGTCGGCGCCGCGCCCGGCCGCGGCTCGCCCGAGGTCTGCAGGCTGGGGTCCTGGAAGCCGGGCGCGGCGCCCGGTCCCGGCGTGCGCGCCGGCGGCTGGATGGGGTTGACCTCGACCTGGAGGCCGGACTTGGCCGGCAGCGGCAACGCCATCTCGGACAGCGGCGGCGAGACGTCGTGGCGGGTGGCCCGGCCGTGGTTGGGCCCGGCCCAGGCGGGCGCGGCGATCAGGACGATCGCGCACAGCAGGGCCGTGGCTGCGAGGAGTCTTCTACGGCTCATGAAACACCTCCGGTGGTGGGTTGCGTCCCGGATGACGTCCCTGGGGGCGTCGAACGTCGGGAGAGGTTCCTGCCTGGCTCAGCAGCGAAGAGACGCGCGCCTCCAATGCGGGGCGCGCCCGTGCTCGAGCCGTCGCGGTCCATGTGCAGGTTTGCATGACTCTACTTCTCTATAGGGTAGGGTCGGACCTGGAAAAATAGACCCAGGTCGCGGGAATCTCGCGTCCTGGGGCTCCACCGGTAAAGCTCGAGCCTCCGTGAGTGAACTGCCGAGGGCGGCATTGAAGGGCAAGTGCCCTCCGTCCTCACGCGAGAGGGGGAACGGAGGGCAAATACTCTGGCGCTCGGGTTACTCGAGTGTCGGACCAGGCCTCGCCCAGAGAGGGCGACTGCCGGCCTCAGCCTAGCGGATTGACCGTGCAGGAGATCCGGATCGAATCGAGGGGTTGCCGTTCGGGCCTCATTGTGCTAACCTCCTTTTAGCCACTACACTCGCCAGCGCCGTACGCTGGACATCGATGGCCGAAAACAGCCTACCAGTGGGGGCCGTATGAAACCTGAGAAGCGCCTGGAGAGCCTGAGGGAGCGTCTGGCGGACGATCCGAGCGGTGTGAGGGCCGAGATCCTCGACGAATTGGCGGTGAATCGGCAAGTCGTGGCGCAACCGTCGTTGCGAGTCCGCTACTACGGCCTGCTCGTCGCCTGCTGCCGGCAGTTGCGGGACTTCCCGGGCGGGCTTCAGGCTCTCGAGGTCGCGCGAAAGATGGGCGGCTCGCCGGCCGCTCAGGCAGAACTGATGGCCCAGAGCGCCAGCCTGCACATCGAGCGCCGGGACGCCGACACGGCCCTGGACTCCATCCACGTCTCCCTGGAGCTGGTGGCGGGCGAAGTAGCGAAGCTGGAAGGAGAGGAGGACAGCACCCAGAAGCGACGTCAGAAGTTGCTCAGCTCGAAGGCGGCCTATCTCGTCATCCGCGCGCAGATCGCGCTCTTCCTCAAAGTCGGTTCGGCAGCACAAGCGATGGGAGATGTCTTAGAGGCGTTGGCCCTCACCACCCATCGGTCGGATTTGCGCGTGCGGATGGCGGCGATCACGGTTCTTTCCACCCTGCTAATCCGGTTCGGCACGCTCGACAACGTTACCCGGGCGCTCCAGTTGCTTGATCAAGCGGACAAGGAGCTAGCACGCCGGCGGTTCCGGCGCTCCCATAGCCACCGAGTCCTCATACGATGGGGCAAGGCCCTCGCCTTGGCTCGCCTGGGCATGGTCGACCGGGCAGAGCAGATCATGGCTGAGGTGATCGAGAAGCTGATCGCGGCGGGCGCTCGTCAAGATGCCGAGAACGCTGTCGAGGCGCTGGCGTGGATCGTCGAGGAGCGGGCTGGGAAGCAGGGCAGGGCCAACTACCTGAGGGGTCGCTACGGGGCACGCCTGGCCGAAGGCGTCGGATCATGAGGAGGTTGGTGCCGTAGGTCGTCTAGTCTAGTCGCCGGCGTCGAGCTGTGATGTTGTTGTTTTCTGCCTTCCGGCGGCGTTGGCCCAACGGCGGACCATCGGCGGATTGCTCATCGTACGGATTGACCGGAATTCGGCAGCCTTCTCTGGCTTGTCCCACAATTCGTAGAGATCGATCACCCTTTCGAGAGCCACCACAGTGAGGATGCTCCGGGCGCCGAGGTTCCGCTTCAACTGTTGATAGCTTGAGATCAGATACCTCTCTGCATCAAGGTAATCGCCTAAACCTGCTAGACAGGCGCCCAGAACCGATTGAGAGCTTAACCTCCAATAGTGTTGGTCCGGTCACTCTTGTCCAAAACACCGTTTAACTTCCATGTGGAAGGTAAGGTTTATCTAGATCGGGATCGAGGCGAGGTCTGGCCGCTGCCAGCAGCCGACTTTCGCCACCTCAAGGTGCCGATCGCGCCCATCGCGGTGCAACT
>DASWIG010000125.1:0-3600 GCA_036397835.1 Thermoanaerobaculia bacterium | reverse complement strand
TCCTGGCCCTCGCCGCTGGTCAGAAATCGTCGTAGTACCCCGGGTGACGGCGGCGGAACGTCCGGGAATGGACGAGGTTGCCGCAGAGCCCCTTGGCGCACCATCGGGCGGACCGGTTGGGCGACTGGTCGAAGAAGAGCAGGCGGCATTCAGCGTTGGCGCACTGCTTCAGGCGTGGCCAGAGGCCGTCGGCCCGCGCCTGGACGACGATGGTGAGCAAACGCCCGAGGGCGCCGGCGAGACCTTCGCCGGCGGGCTCGAGCCGGCTGGCACCGCCGCCGTCGAAGCGCACGACCAGCAGCGTCGCAGCCGCCACAGCGTCGAGCCGCTCCATGGCGGACGCCGCCGCGGGCGTGCCGCCGTTGGCGACGGCCAGGGCGCGCAGAGCGCCGCGCACGGCGAGGGCCCGCGCGTGCTCGTCCGCGGTCAGCTCAGTGTCAGGCGGTAGCAGCCGCCAGCGCTCCAGCCAGGCGGCGAGCCCCCGCGGGCTGGCGATCTCGTCGGTCGCCTTGGCGTCTCCCTCGGTGTTGACGAACGCCTGGACGATGCGCAGCTCGCCTGGCGCCGGCTTCAGGTGCGAGGTCCACAGCGGGTCGCCGGGGCTGGCGTTCGCGGTCCTGTTCCGTCTTGCCATGGGCGCATGCTATCACAGTTTCGGTGTCTTTCACCGCCGAAGCCGCTCCGGCGCCCGATGTCGAGGGCTGAGGCCTCGGATCGGCCCGATCATGGGGGGCATTGTCTAAGCGCTTGTGAATCAGACGCTTAGCGTCTCGCACCCAGGCCGCCGGGCGCGCCGCAGTAGCTCTCTCCCCGTCCGCCGGTAGAGAGCGAGGATAGCCAAGAAATGTCTGTCACCTCAATCGGGGGTGCTCGTCCTTGGGGTCACGCAGGAAGGGCCGCCAGAGGAAGAAGATCTCGTGAGGCGCCGCCAGCGCGCAAAGGGCGTCGATGACATCGCCGACGTCTTCAGGCGTGAGACCGAGCTCTTGGTGCTGCCGCAGCAGCACGTCTTCATACTCGAGAACGAGCGGCACGGAGATGTGGACCTCGAAGAGGCCGGTACCGACCAGGGAGAGTAGCTTGGACGCCGCGCCACGGCGAGAGCGCTGGGCCGAGATGAAGACGTTGGTATCGATGACGATCTGAGGTATGGGCATCAGGTCGGCTCCGTCGTAGCAGCGTCCACCGCCGACAGGCTGGTCACCACGGCGAGAGCGGTACGGTCCCTCGACTCACTCATGAGAACAGATCCCCCGACGCCGACGCCTTTGCCGCGCGCCGCTTCCCGCCCTTCCGCGCTTCTCCTTCGACGCCGCAGCAGCCGCTCCGGCGCCCGATGTCGAGGGCTGAGGCCTTGGCACGGCCGTCAGAGGCCCATGCAGCCAGGCCGCTTCGCGAGCGGGGCGGTCGCTTCCATCTGACAGCGATTCTTGTCAATTCAGCGAATACTGTCAAATGAGAGAGTCGACTCGGTCAGAGACTGAACGGCGCCCGATCATGGAGGGGCATTGCTTAAGCGCTTGTGAATCAGACGCTTAGCGTCTCGCACCCAGGCCGCTGGGCGCACCGCAGTAGCTCTCTCCTCGTCCGCCGATAGAGAGCGAGAATAACCAAGAAATGTGCTTGCTCAAGTTACCCACGAAGACTCTCCTGCGACGAATCTATCGGCCAATAGTTCGTAGGCAGTCTCGCTTGGCCGACACCGCCACAGTGTTACGTGATTGAGCTCGGGTACGCTCGTTACCGCGGTCTCCACGGACCTTATCGTTTGGTCTGAGGCTCGAGCACCGAGAATGACCCTCTTGATGCCGGCGCGCACCAGTGGGAAAAGATGAATATTGCTAGAGATCGTATGAGGGTACCGCCTTGGATTGGTCAGAGGGTACACCAGTCGCCATTCCTTCTCGTACTGCCATTGGATGTTCTTCCGTAGGAAGATATCTTTGATCCGATTTTGGAAAGGTTTCCCAAGTGGGTCGTAAAAAAACCAAGCCGGACGGTCGGCGTCATAGATCACCTTTTGCGGAGTTCCAATAAGGCCTGTGAGACTGGTACGCCCAGGAAACCCTTCCTCGACTTCAACCTCAAACACGAGGCCGCGATGACTGTCTGCGTAATGTGACCACATTAGCACATTTGTCGCAGTCTCGCTGAGGCTCAATATACCGAAGCGCTCGCTAAGCGTCTCCTGAGCCCTGAAACCAGCTCCAGGCTGAACCCGAGCAACAAATGTCGATTGCCATCGTCTCAGATGACGCCCGAGTTGAACACGGCTGACCTGACTCAATGTCGCGATATTCAGCGCCGCCGTTGCTAGATCGGGAAGATTCAGGCCCGACACCGCGTGAACAGATGCACGTGCCAAATACAGCCGCCCGTAATCGTCAACAGCCGATTGTAGAATGTCCTCTACCCAGGACGGCAAGATACCCCCGAACGGCGGTGCAGATTCGAAGAGGTCATTGAGGAGGGATGGTTGAGTAAAACGAATCACGCCGTTTAGCAAGACGTCGACCCGTTCAGGTTGAACGTACTTGTAAAGACGCATAGGACCGATCCCCATTCACATTCATTGTATCGATGGTGGTTTCCCTCGGCCCTGTCATGAGAACAGATCCTCCGCCCCCGGCGCCCCCATCGCACGCCTCTTCCCGCCCTTGCCCCGCCCCTTCTTCGACGCCGCAGCACCGGAGCGGACCTCCTCCTTCGCGCGCTCGGCGTTGAGCTCCAGGAGACGCTCCAGCACCTCGTCGCGAACCTCGTCGGGCCAGCGGTAGCGCCAGGGCTTCTTCTTGTTGCCCCACTCCTCCTCGTCGATCTCGTAGTCGAGAAGGAACTCGCAGGCGGTCGGGACGTCGCTCCAGCCGTAGGCGTCGAGGACGGTGCGGTCCATGGCGGCGTGGAGCTCGCGGAGCTTCAGGATGTCGGGGGCAGTCTCGCGGCGGCCGTCGCTCTGCTCAGGCGGGGTCCCCGAGGGGATCAGGAAGCCCGTCAGGTACCAGTTCGACGGCCGCTCCCGGCGGTGCAACCGCTCCTCGGCGAGCGCGTGCCCGGCCCCCGGACCCACGAGGGCGAGCTTCAGGGCCTCGACGGGACGCGAGCGCACCTCAAGGGAGGTGGCGGGGGCTGAGGCGTCTGATCTCTCCCGAAGGCTCATGCTGTCTCCCGGGTCGCGGACGATCGTACACCATCCGCTTCCTTTCCGGGTCCGGGGGTTGAACCCCCGGCTACCGGCTGTCGCCCGGCGGGCTCAGGAACGTCGGCGAGCGGGGTGGCAAGGCCAAGCGTAAGAAGGCGTCCAAGTAGCGGACGACGAGGGCGTCGTCCTCGGTCCTTTTCGGAATCCCAACGGGATTCAATTCTAAAGCCCAGGACAAGCGCAGCGCCGTCCTGGGTGGCGATCCGTTCCGATTCCGAACCCTGAAAGGGGTTCTATAATGACTCCCTCGACCAGCTTCATTCCATGAATATCGCTTCGTCGAGCTCCCGGATATACAACCCCCGTTGGGGTTGGGATTGTGGCGGCGCCACAACCCAGGGCGGCGCTTCGCTTGCCCTGGGCTTCGGGATAAAACCCCGTTGGGGTTTGTTGCTCCTTCG
>DASWIG010000124.1:0-11437 GCA_036397835.1 Thermoanaerobaculia bacterium | reverse complement strand
GCGATCTGTCCTTATGGAAGGGACAGATCGCGCCGGATCTGTCCCTCTGGGAAGGACAGATCCTCAGATGAACGGAGGAAGTGCGAGATAGAGCAGCGCGATGGCGAGAAGGTGCGTGAGGATCGCCATCTCCAGCCCGCGCCACCAGTAGAGCCCCCCGAGGACGACCCCCGCGACGCCGTTCACGGTCACGGCTCGCAGCACGGGGTGGGCGATGTCGGGGAGGTTGCCGGCGTGGGCGAGGCCGAAGAGGACGGCAGCCGCGGCGACGCCGATCCATTGGGAGAGCGTCTTGGCCTGGCGAGCCCGCCGCGAAAGGGCCAGATGGGCCAGCCAGGCGAAAAGGGTGGCCCAACCGAGACGATAGACGATCTCCTCGGTGACGGCCGAGTAGAGAAGGATGAGGATCCGCAGGCCGATCGGCTCCGCTCCGAGCACCCGAATCCGCTCCAGGCTGGATCCCGCGAAGAAGACCTGATCGAGGCCGAGCATCACGGCCGGCGTCGCGATGGCGAGCAGGATCACCCACCACCAAGTCTTCCTGGCGATCCTCCTGCCTTCGGGAGAAAGCGTCGCCAGGTTGAGCGGCGTGCCCAGGCCGAGCGAAGACGGCGGCCAGCGGATCTTCATGCGTCAGAGACCATGAGCGACAGTTTCTTCAAGGGCCTACCTCCTTCCGTGGCTGAGCGACGAGAATATAGCGAACCGGAGTCGGATTGACCGGCCCAAGGAGGAACGAGAATGATCCGCGACCTCGTCGAAGCCATCCGCCGAGAAGACGCCGGCGGCGTGGGAGCGGATCGAAGAGCTGCTGCGGTAGCGCAGGCTACGGCCAACATCTTGGCGTTTGTCCTGGATTCCAGCCTCTATCGCCCATATAATAGGAGTTGCCGTCTCCTTCGGGGAGGAGCTGCACCATGCCGAAGTACTCCCTCAAGACGCCGGAGCAGGTCAGCGCGGCCCTGGCCGCCCGGACGAAAGAGCTGCGGCTGGCCAAGGGTTGGAAGCAGGTGACCCTGGCGCAGCGGTCCGGCGTCAGCCTGGCGTCGCTGCGGCGCTTCGAGGAATCGGGACGGGTGTCGCTCGAGAGCCTGCTCAAGCTGGCCTTCGCCCTGAACCGTCTGGACGACTTCGACGCGCTCCTCCAGGCGCCTCGAGCGTCGACGATGGCGGAGCTGGAGGCGGCCGAGGAGAGCCCCAAGCGTCAGCGTGGCCGCCTATGAGGAAGCTGGAGGTACGGCTGACTCGCGAGCCGGGACACGAGCGCATCGTCGGCCAGCTCGCCGAGAGCGGCCGGCAGACCTTCTTCGAGTACGGTCCGGCCTTCCTGCGGGATCCGCTCTGGCTCTCGCCCTTCAAGCTGCCGCCCGAGCCGGGCCTCGTGGAGCACCGCGACCGCGACTTCGGTCCCGTCTTCGGTCTCTTCGACGACTCGCTGCCGGACGGTTGGGGCCTGCTCCTCATGGACCGGTTCTTCCAGCAGCAGGGAACGGCCCTGGCCGAAGTGTCGGTGCTGGATCGGCTGGCCTACCTCGGCACTCGGACCATGGGAGCGCTCACCTATCACCCACCCGCCGAGCCCGCGGACCGCGACCCGCGGACGCTCGACCTGCACGAGATGGCGCGCGCCTCGGAGCAGGTGATCCAGGGCACCGCGACAGAAGTGCTGCCGCAGCTCCTGCGCGCCGGCGGCAGTCCCGGCGGCGCCCGGCCGAAGGTGCTCGTCGGGGTTTCCGGAGATGAGATCCTCTCCGGCGAAGCGGACCTGCCCGCGGGCTACGCGCACTGGATCGTGAAGTTCAGGAGCGGCCAGGACCCGCCGGACGCGGGTCCGATCGAGCTCGCCTACTCCCTGATGGCCGGAGACGCGGGTATCGCGATGCCGCCCACGAGGATCTTCGAGACGGCTCAGGGCGAGCGGTTCTTCGGCGTCGAACGCTTCGACCGCCAGGGCAATCGCCGCTACCACGTCCACACCTTCGGCAATCTCATCCACTCCGACTTCCGCATTCCGAGCTGCGACTACCAGCAGCTCCTCGACGTGACGCGGATCCTGACCCGGAATCATCAGGACGTGCTCGCGTGCTACCGCCTGATGGTCTTCAACGTGCTCGCCCACAACCGCGACGATCACGTCAAGAACTTCGCCTTCAGGCTGAACGAGGAGGACGAATGGGAGCTGGCACCGGCTTACGATCTCGTCCTGTCTCCCGGCCCCGGCGGGGAGCACACCATGACCGTCGCCGGCGAAGGTCGGGCGCCGGGGCGGAGCCACTTGCTGCAGGCGGCGTCTGAGGCAGGTATCTCGAGCCGCGACGCGGAGCCGATCCTCGACGCGGTGGCGTCGGCGGTGGAGCGATGGAGCGTCCATGCTCGCGGGGCGGCCGTGGGCAAGGAGAGCACGCGGATGGTCGAGAAGGCCGTCGAAGAGTGTCTCGCCCGCCTGTGATGCCAACCAAGGGTAGCTTTGCGAACGTCTTTCCGGAGCGAGTCGTCGAGCGGACCGAATCGCTCCTCGATCTGCGACAGGACCACCTCTTTCAAGCTGCCGCCGGGTCCGGGCCTCGTTGTCAATAGCCTGGGCCGCTGAGCCGAGGTCTCCGTGCTAGGCTGCGGCCGAGCTCACCGTGCAGGACCGCCGCTCACCGGCGATCGGCTGCCACCCGCCGGCTAGCCGAGAACCCGGGCGGATCGGCCGCGTACCGAGCCCTGACTTCACTTCCGAGGACCCCCATGTCGGAGAAGATCGACCGCCTCAACGAGCTCAAAATCGACCGCGCCGACATCGAGAAGACCCGCTCGGGCGGCGGTCTCGGGCTCGCGCTCACCGCCCTGCTCCTGGTACTGCTCGGCGGCGGCGGCTGGTGGTGGTACCGACAGAGCCAGATCGCGGTGGTCGAGATCGCGCCCGTCGAAACGGTGGCGCCGGCGACGTCGTCGACCGTGCTCGACGCCTCGGGCTACGTGACGGCGCGGCTGCGGGCCACCGTGTCGTCGAAGATCACCGGCAAGATCGTCGAGGTGATGATCGAAGAGGGCATGGAGGTCGCCGCCGGCCAGGTGTTGGCCCGCCTCGACGACGCCACCCAGCAACGTCAGAGCGCCCTCGCCGAGGCCGAGCTCGCGGCGGCCCGCAGCCGCCTCCACGAGACCGCGGTGCGGCTCGCCGAGGCCCGCGTCAACCTGGGGCGCAGCGAGCAGCTCGTGGCCGCCGACGTCGCCAGCCAGTCGGCGCTCGACGCCGCCCGCGCCGAGGTCGACTCGCTCGCCGCCCGCCTCGATCTCGGCCGCGAGGAGATCGCGGTGGCCGAGAAGCGCCTCGCCGTGGCCCAGCAGGACATCGCCGACACGGTGGTGCGCTCACCCTTCGCCGGCGTGGTGGTGACCAAGAACGCCCAGCCGGGCGAGATGATCTCGCCGATCTCCGCTGGCGGCGGCTTCACCCGCACCGGCATCGGCACCGTGGTCGACATGAGCTCGCTCGAGATCGAGGTCGACGTCAACGAGGCCTACATCAAGCGCGTCACGCCCAGGCAGGCCGTCGAGGCGACGCTCGACGCCTACCCCGACTGGAAGATCCCGGCGACCGTCATCACCAGCGTGCCTACCGCCGACCGCCAGAAGGCCACGGTGCGGGTGCGCATCGCCTTCGAGGCGCTCGACCCGCGGATCCTGCCCGACATGGGGGTGAAGGTCTCGTTCCTCGACCCCGGCGGCGACGGCTCCGGCCCCGCCGCCTCCGGCCCGCAGTGGCGGGTGCCGGCGCGGGCCCTGCGCCAGGACGGCGGCCAGGACGTCGTCTTCGTGGTCCGCGACGGCCGGGCCGAGCGCCGGGCGGTCGCCGTCGGCGCCCGGCAGGGCGAGGCGGCGACGCTCACCGCCGGGGTGAGCGCCGGCGAGCAGGTGGTCGTCCGCGGTCCGGAGGACCTGGCGGACGGAGATCCGGTGAAGCTGAAGAATCCCTGATCGGCATGGAGAAACGGCTGTGAGGACCCTTGCAACATGAATGACCATGAGACCATCGTCCGCGTGGACAACGTCCACAAGATCTACACCCGGGGCTCGGAGAAGATCGACGTGCTCCAGGGCGTGAGCCTGGAGGTGCCCAAGGGCGACTTCGTGGCCCTGATGGGCCCCTCGGGCTCCGGCAAGACCACGCTGCTCAACCTGATCGGCGGCCTCGACCGCCCCACCTCGGGGCTGGTCGAGGTCGCCGGCGAGAACGTCGGGCGTGCCTCGGGGCGCCAGCTCGCCCGCTGGCGCTCGCGCCACGTCGGCTTCGTCTTCCAGTTCTACAACCTGCTGCCGGTGTTGACGGCGGAGCGCAACGTCGAGCTGCCGCTGCTGCTGGCGCCGCTCTCCCGCGCCCAGCGCCGCAAGCACGTGGCCACCGCGCTCGAGGTCGTGGGCCTGGCCGACCGCGCCCAGCACTACCCGCGCCAGCTCTCGGGCGGCCAGGAGCAGCGCGTGGGCATCGCCCGCGCCATCGTCAGCGATCCGACGCTTCTCCTTTGCGACGAGCCCACCGGCGACCTCGACCGCCAGTCGGGCAACGAGATCCTCGACCTGCTCGAGGCCTTGAACCGCGACCACGGCAAGACGATCATCATGGTGACCCACGATCCCCTGGCGGCGGCGCGCGCCCGGCGCACCGTCTACCTCAACAAGGGGCTCGTGCTCTCGGAGGACGAATGGCGGGAGCTGCGCTCGGAATCCCACGCGGCGCAAGGAGCCGCGGCATGAAATTCGTCTACCTCGTCTGGCGCAACCTGACGCGCAAGAAGATCCGCACCGCGCTGACCCTGGCGTCGATCTTCGTCGCCTTCGTGCTCTTCGGCGCCCTCGTCGCCGTCAAGACGGCGTTCGGCGTCGGCGTCGAGATCGCCGGGCTCGACCGCCTGGTCACCATCCACAAGGTCTCGCTCATCCAGCCGCTGCCGGAGAAATACGGCGATCAGATCCTCGCCGTCGACGGCGTCTCCGACGTCGCCTCGGCGGTCTGGTTCGGCGGCGTCTACCAGGACCCCAAGAACTTCTTCGCCCAGATGGCGGTCACCCCCGAGGCCTATCTGCGCATGTACCCGGAGATCAAGCTGCCCGAGGAGCAGAAGCAGGCCTGGCTCGAGAACCGCCAGGGCGCCATCGTGGGCAAGGTGACGGCCGAGCGCTTCGGCTGGGAGCTGGGCGACCGCGTGCCGATCCAGGGCACCATCTGGCGCACCCCTGACGACTCCGCCTGGGAGTTCGTGATCGACGGCATCTATGACGCCGACAAGGGATTCGATACGAGCAACTTCTTCTTCCACCGGAAGTACTTGACCGAGGTCACCGGCATCGAGGGCATCGTCGGCTGGTACATGCTGCGCATCGCCGACCCGGAGCGCTCGGCGCAGATCGCCCTGGAGGTCGACCAGCGCTTCGCCAACTCGCCGGCCGAGACCAAGACGTCGACCGAGAAGGCGTTCGCCCAGGGCTTCGCCAACCAGATGGGCGACATCGGGCAGATCGTGACCTGGGTGCTGGTGGTGGTCTTCTTCACCCTGCTGCTGGTGGCGGGCAACACCATGGCACTGTCGGTGCGCGAGCGGGTGAGCGAGCTCGGCGTGCTCAAGACCCTCGGCTTCACCGACGGGCAGGTGATGGCGATGGTGCTCGCCGAGTCGTTGCTGCTGGCGATCCTCGGCGGCGGCCTGGCGCTCGCCCTGATGACCTGGCTGACCCGCAGCTTCAACCTCGGGGGGGCCTTCCTGCCGACCCTCTACCTGCCGTGGAACGGCGTCTGGCTGGGGGTGGCGTTGATCCTGGCGACGGGCTTCGTGGCCGGCGTGGTGCCGGCCTTCCAGGCCCTGCGGCTCGAGATCGTCGACGCCCTGAGGAGGACGTGATCATGTGGCTCTCCCAAGTCCTGACCGTGTCGTGGTTCAACCTGCGCAACCTCAAGGAGCGGCTGGGATCCTCGCTGGCCACCGTCGTCGGCGTCGCCGGGGTGGTGCTGGTCTTCGTGGCCGTGCTGTCGATCGCCTCGGGCTTCCAGAAGACGCTGGCCTCGACCGGCGACCCGACGAGCGTAATCGTGATGCGCTCGGGCTCGACCGACGAGATGTCGAGCGGGCTCTCCCACGAGGAGACGCGGATCGTCGGCGACGGGCCGGGCGTGTTGCGCAACGAGCGCGGGGCGCTCGCCTCGGCCGAGCTCTTCGTGATCGTCGACGCGCCGCGGCGCGGCTCCGACACGCCGGCCAACGTGCCGCTGCGCGGCGTCTCGCCCACCGCCTTCGAGGTGCGCGGCAACGTCGAGATCGTCGCCGGCCGGCGCTTCGAGGCGGGCCGCAACGAGATCATCGTCGGCGCCGGCGCGGCGGCGCAGTTCGCGGGCTTCGAGATCGGCGCCGAGCACCGCTGGGGCGAGAGCTCCTGGACCGTCGTCGGCGTCTTCTCGACCGGCGGCACGGTGGAGGACTCGGAGCTCTGGTGCGACGCCAAGGTGCTGCAGCCCGCCTACCGCCGCGGCAACAGCTACCAGTCGGTGCACCTGCGGCTCGAGTCGCCGGCGGCGTTCAAGACCTTCAAGGACTCGCTGACCCGCGATCCGCGCCTCAACGTCACGGTGCTCAACAAGGCCGAGTACCACGCCGGCAACTCGACGGCCCTGTCGACGATGATCCGCGTGCTGGGCGGCGTGATCGGCCTGCTGATGGGCTTCGGCGCGGTCTTCGGAGCGCTCAACACCATGTACACCGCGGTCTCGGCGCGCACCCGCGAGATCGCCACCCTGCGGGCGTTGGGCTTCGGCGCCTCGCCGGTGGTGATCTCGGTGATCTTCGAGTCGCTGGTGCTGGCGGCGCTCGGCGGCACGGTCGGCGCCGCTCTCGCCTACGTGCTCTTCAACGGCTTCCAGACCGCGACGCTCAACTGGCAGACCTTCAGCCAGGTGGCGTTCGCCTTCGCGGTCACCGTGCCGCTGATGGTAGGCGGCTTCGTCTACGCGCTGTTCATGGGCCTCGTCGGCGGGCTCTTCCCGGCGGTGCGGGCGGCGAACCTGCCGGTGGCCACGGCGCTGCGGGAGCTGTAGGAACGGGAATTCCAGAGATTCCAGTGATTGAAATCACTGGCTATCGCTCCGCCGTCCCCAGGGGACGAAGACGGCCGCGCGAAATGACGGGCTGCTTCGTCCCGAAGGGACGGCGGAAGGTAGCCGGGGACTTCAGTCACTGGCCTTCGCCTGCGCTGCGGCGGCCGCCGCGGCGGCGCGGGCGAAGTCGCCGGCCTGGAACTTGGACATCTTCCCCAGATCGAGGTGCCGGCGCACCGCTTCGTGGATCGCCTCGGCGGTCAGGGCCTCGACCGCGGCCTCGAGCTCGGCATCCCAGGCGAGAGTGCGTCCGCGGTGCTCGAGCTGGGCGAGCCGGCCCGCCAGCTCCCGCTCCTGCGAGCGCGCGACGCGGCGCTGCTGCAGCCAGCCCTTCTTCGCCGCCGCGATCTCCTCGGCCGTGAAGCCCGCCGCCACGATGCGGCTGATCTCCTCGTCGAAGGCCGCCACCAGGCGCTCCGAATTCTGGGGGGCGTAGATGGCGTAGGCCATGAAGGTGGCGTCCTGCTCGAACGAGCTGGCGTCGAAGCTCGATCCCGCGCCGTAGCTCAGGCCGTCCTTCTGGCGCAGGCGGGTCGCCAGACGCGAGCTGAGGAAGCCGCCGCCGGTCATGAAATCGGCGAGCTCGAGGGCGGCGAAGTCCGGGTCCTCGTCGGAGAGCTTCACGCTCTGGCCGGCCACGAAGACGGCGCTCTCCTTGTCCGGCGTCTCGATCGTCCTCCCGATCGGCGGCGCCGGGCGGTACGGAGAGCTCAGGCGCTCGTACGGCGTCGCGCTCTCCCAGCCCCCGAAGAGCTCGGCGGCCAGCTCGCGCAGCGCGGCGGCGTCGAAGTCGCCCACCGCGGCGAGCTCGCCGGCCGAGGCGCCGTAGAAGTCGGCGTGGAAGGCGCGCACCTCCTCCGGGGTGACCTTCTCGACGCGGGCGATCCGCTCCTCTACCGTCGGCACGTAGCGCGGATCGTCCTCGGGCCAGTCCTGCAGGTGTCGTTGGAAGGTGGTGAAGCCTTGCTGGAAGGGATCGTTCTTCGAGTCCTCGAGCTGGGCGAGCCGCTCCTGTCTGAGCAGCTCGAGCTCCTCGGCAGAGAAGCTCGGGCGGCGAAGGACGTCCGCGAGCAGCCGCAAGGCCGGCTCGAGGTTGCCGCGCTCGACCTCGAGCGAGGCCAGCACGGCGGTGGCGCTGCCGAAGACGCGGAGCTGGGCCTTCAGGCGGTCGAGCTCGTCCTCGATCTGCTGGCGGCTGCGCGTCGCCGTCCCCCTCGTCAGCATCGGGCCCACCGGGTCGGCGGCGGCCGCCCGGCCGCGCAGGCTCTCGAGGTTGCCGAAGTGCAGGCGAAGGGCGAGCTGCACGACCTCGCCCCGCGTCTTCTTGGGCACCAGCACGAGCTTCAGCCCCGAGCCGACCACCGAGCGCTCGGCCAGGGCCTCGATCGCCGCCGGCGCCACGTCGAAGCCCTCGCCGGACGCGAGGGCCTCGCCGCCGGCGTAGTCCGCGACCAGGGCGGCGACGTCCGGCGGCGCGGGGACCTCGGCGCGCTGCGACGTCTCCGTGGGGAGATAGACGCCGAGGGTGCGGTTGATCGGCCGCAGGTAGGCGCCGGCCACCCGCCGCACGTCCTCGGGGGTCACCGCGTGCAGCCAGTCGCGGTAGAGGAACATCAACCGCCAGTCGCCGCGCGAGGCCCACTCGGAGAGCAGGATGGCGGCGCGTTCCGAGTTGCGCACGGTGGTCTGCCAGCGGTTCAGGCGGTTCTCGCGCGCCCGCTCCACCTCCTCGGCGGTGGCCGGCCTGGCGGCCAGCCCCTCGACCTCGGCGAGGAGCGCCTCGCGCGCGGCGTCGAGCGAGGCCTCCTTGCGCACCTCGGCGAAGAACATCGCGACGCCGGGCTCGGCGAGCTGAAAGGCGACGTCGTAGACGGTGGCGGCCTTGCCGGTCTCCACCAGGGCCTTGTGCAGCCGGCCCGCCGGCGTGTCGCCGAGCACGTGGGCCGCCAGGTCGACCGCGGCGTAGTCCGGGTGCGAGCCGGGCGGCACGTGGTAGGCGGCGCCCACCAGTTGCACGTCGCCCACCCGCCGCAGCGTCACCGCGCGCTCGCCGTCCTGCGCCGGCTCCTCGGTGTAGATCGCCGGCAGCACGCGTTCGGGCCGCGGGATGACGCCGAACTTCGCGGCGATCAGGCTCAGGGTCGACGCCGGCGAGAAGTTGCCCGCCACCACCAGGATCGCGTTGTCGGGCTGGTAGTACCGGCGGTAGAAGGCCTGCAGGCGGTCGATGGGCACGTTCTCGATGTCGGCGCGGGCGCCGATCGTCGACTTGCCGTAGTTGTGCCACAGGAAGGCGGTCGAGATCATACGTTCCATCAGCACGCTCTGGGGGCGGTTCTCGCCGATCTCGAACTCGTTGCGCACCACCGTCATCTCCGAGTCGAGGTCGGCCTTCGCCACGTGGCTGTTGACCATGCGGTCGGCCTCGAGGTCGAGGGCCCACTCGAGGTTCTCGTCGCCGGCGGCGAAGGTCTCGAAGTAGTTGGTGCGGTCGTACCAGGTGGAGCCGTTGGGGCGGGCGCCGTGCTCGGTGAGCTCCTTGGGGACGTCGGGGTGGCGCGGCGTGCCCTTGAAGAGCATGTGCTCGAGCAGGTGCGCCATCCCGGTCTCGCCGTAGCTCTCGTGCTTCGACCCTACGAGATAGGTGACGTTGACGGTGATCGTCTGCTTCGAGGGATCGGGGAAGAGGAGCACGCGCAGACCGTTGTCGAGGCGGTACTCGGTGATGCCCTCGACCGCGGCCAGCTTGGTGACGCCCGCGGGCAGGGAGCCGGCGGCGGGCTGGGCCAGGGCCGCGGCGCCGAGGACGGCGGCGAAGACGAGGACGAAGGTCAGCGTGCGGACGGACGTTGGGACTCTCGGACGCATGGCAAATCCTCCTGAAGAGATTCGATTCCGGAGCTGCTCATTCGGTCGATGATCCTGACTCGACGATTCTATCCTGATACGCACGGACGGCTGTCCGAGTTCTATCCGGGGCTCGTCCGCGATCCACGGAGCCCAGCGAGGACGTGGCCAGAGCCGGCGATGCCAGGTTCATCCCGGCGAGAAGGAACGGACGCGAGGCACGCGTCCGGCGTAGGGGCAGGCCCCCGTGCCTGCCCGAGGGCCGCGCCGGCGGCCCTCTCTCGTCCGATAAGATCCGGACGACCTGACGATGCCGGGAAGCCCTCATGAGCTCCGATCGGGATGACGCCCTCAACCTGTTCTTCTCCTACTCTCACCGCGACGAGACCCTGCGCGACGAGCTGGCCAGGCACCTGAAGCGCCTCGAGCGCGAGGGCGCGATCCGCCCCTGGCACGACCGCCGGATCGACGCCGGAGGCGAATGGCAGGGCGAGATCTCCGAGCACCTGGAGACGGCGGACGTCGTCCTGCTGCTGATCAGCTCCGACTTCATCGCCTCGGACTACTGCTTCGACATCGAGATGACGCGGGCGCTGGAACGTCACGACGCCGGTGAGGCCCGGGTGATCCCCGTGATCCTGCGTCCGTCGGACTGGCAAACGCAGCGGCTCGCGCGTCTCCAGGCGCTGCCCACGGACGCGAAGCCGGTGACCGAGTGGAGGGACCGGGATTCCGCCTTCCTGGACGTGACGCGCGGCATTCGCCGCGTCGTCGAAGAGCTTCGGGGTCGACGTCCCGAGCCTCACTACCCGAGCGACGCCGTCCGCGAGCTCTCGAAATCCCTGGAGCTGGCGTACCGCCGGAAGGCGGAGCTCGAGGCGACGGGAGACGACACGGCAGCGGTCGTCTACGAGGTCCTCGATCTGAAGCGTCGGCTACGCGAGGGTGCGCAGCTCCAGCCCGGTGATCTGCTCGCGGACGGGCGCTACCAGCTTATCGAGCCGATCGGCCAGGGCGGATTCGCGCGGGTGTGGAAGGCCTATGACGATCGTCGTCACTCTGTGGCGGCCGTCAAGGTTCTCCACACCCAGTATGCTGAGGATTCCGCTTGATCTCGGACGAGGTAAAGCCGACATCAAGCACATACGACCCCAGGTCGTCATGCACGAGCCGAATCGCATGGATGGTCGCGGCAAGAGAACCTCCGGCCGCCGATTCATACCGAATTCGCGGTCCCTCGAGGACGTCAATACCCAATACGGCCGCGATTCGGCCGTCGAACATACAGTCCTATCAAAACGACGTCAGGGCGGTATACTTCAACGTAGAACACATAAGGGATGTGAACTCCCTGCGAGCGAGCCTGCTCCGCAGCCGACGCCGGATCCTCTCCGTGGGCGACGATCTCTTCGCCTTCGAGGACCACCCACTGGCCCGCGTAGGCCTGAAGCTCGTCTT
>DASWIG010000123.1:0-16824 GCA_036397835.1 Thermoanaerobaculia bacterium | reverse complement strand
CCCGAGGAGCGCGTCGACCTCGAGACCGCCCTGCGCGCCTACACGATCCACAACGCCTGGGCCGCCGGCGAGGAGGACGCGAAGGGCTCGCTGACGCCGGGCAAGCTCGCCGACGTCGTGGTCCTCGACCGCGACCCGTTCGCCGTGCCGCCGGCGCAGCTCAAGGACCTCGAGGTGGTGATGACGATCGTCGGTGGCCGGACCGTCTACGAGCGGTAGCGGGCCGCCCCGACAGGGTCAAGGGCTGCGGAGGAAGATCCGAATCCTCCCGGTTCGTCGCGTTGTCTTTTGAATGAACCGAACCGTTTTCAGAATCCGGGAGCCCGCCATGTATCGACCGTCGACCTTCGCCTTGCTCGTCCTTCTGCTGCACCTGGCCCTCGCCGCGGCCGTCCAGTCCCAACCGGCAGACCCGAAGGCTGCCGCCAAGCCTCTGGCGGCGGCGCTGCACGAGCGCCTCCAGGAGCTCGATCACGAGGTGCGGCACCGGCTCGAAAGCGCCGCCCGACGGGCGAACGCCGACTCCCGATGGGCCGAGGACCAGCGCCTCGAAGCTGAGGGTCTGCGCGACCGGCTCGTCGAGCTCGAGCGGCGGCTGGCCGAGGTCGACGACGCCGAACGGGCGGAAGCCCTGCGGCGCAAGCTGCGCTCGCTCGGCCACCTGGTGGACAACTTGGAGCGTGCGGCCTCCGGAGAGGCTCCGGCCTCCGCGCTGCGGCGGGAGCCCGAGCGCCACGCCAGCGCCGTCCCGCGGACCCGCCTCGCCGCGCCCGCCCACGACGCTTGTACGAACGCTCTACCCATCGCTCTCGGGGCACGGCGAGCGGCACTACCGTCGGCGCCGCCCAGGACGGCGTCGCCACCTGCGGCGCTTCGCTCTCGAGCCCGGACGTCTGGTACAAGCTCACCGCGTCGACCTACGGCTACCTCTCGGTCGACACCTTCGGCTCCGGGTTCGACACCGTGGTCTCCGTCCACGCGGCCTGCCCCGGCACCTTCTCCAACGAGCTGACCTGCAACGACGACGCTTACGGCGTGCAGTCCGCGGCGTCGTTCTACGCCTACCCTGGCGAGGAGTATTGGATTCGCGTCAGCGGGTTCGGCGGCGCCAGCGGTCCCTTCGAGCTGCATCTGGGGACCGGGGGCTCGATTTCGGGCCAGGTGACGTCGTCGCAGGACGGCACGCCGCTCGCGGGCGGCACGGTCTACGCTTACAACGAGTACGGCTACTGGGAGGGATCCGGCGGCACGGACGCCTCCGGCAACTACGCGGTGTCGGCGCTCGACGCGGGCAGCTACTTCCTCCAGACCGACGGCTTCATTGGATTCCTCGACGAGCTCTACGACGACGTCCTCTGCCCGCACGATAGCTGCACGGTGACGGCCGGCACGCCGGTGGCGGTGTCGAGCACCGGCGAGGTCGGCGGCGTCGACTTTACCCTCGATCCGGGGGGCGCCATCTCCGGGCTCGTCACCCACGCGGCGACCGGGGATCCGGTGGCGGGCGCCTCCGTCCGGATCTACAACTCCGCTGGTTCCCAGGTCGGCTCTGCGTTGACCGACGGCGCCGGCGCCTACGAGGTCACCGGGCTCGCTTCCGGAAGCCACTACGCCGTGGCCGAGTCCTCGGCCTACGCGGACGAGCTCTACGACGGGATCGCCTGTCCGGGCGGGTACCCTTACTACGGCTGCGATCCCACGACCGGCACGCCCATCGCGGTCACGGCGCCGCTGACGACCGCCGGCGTCGATTTCGCGCTCGACCGGCTCGGCGTCGTCACCGGCGTCGTCACCGAAACGGCTACAGGTGATCCCATCCCCGACGTCCGAGTGCAAGTCTACTTGGACGAGATCGGCTACTACGCCAGCGACTACACCGACGCGACCGGCATGTATTCTATCGGCGGTCTCCCCGCCGGCGAGTACGTCGTGGTGACCGATGCTTACGATCACATCAACGAGGTCTTCGACGACATACCCTGTCCCAGTTATTATTGGACCTGCGATCTGACCGCCGGCACGCCGATTGCCGTCGCTCTCGACGCGATTGTCTCGGGCGTCGACTTCGCGCTCGACCGCTTTGGTGCCGTTTCGGGGACGATCACGCACGCTCTCACGAGCGGTCCGGTGGCCTCCGTGGAGGTCGCGATCTTCGACGCCGACGGCGATTGGGTCGATTGGACCTACACGTCGTCGACGGGCGGTTACACTTTCGATCGTCTGCCCGCGGGCACCTACTTCGTGGCAACGGACGTCGACGGCAGTTTCGTCGACGAGCTCTACGACGACCTCGTCTGTCCGGGAGGTCCCTACTCCGGCTGCGACCCGACCACAGGGACTCCCGTCGCGGTCGTGCTCAACGCCACGACCACGGGCATCGACTTCGCTCTCGATCCGGGAGGGGCGATCGCGGGCACGGTCCGAGACGCCGCCACGGGCAATCCTCTGGCGTTCGCCGGCGTCGTCGTCTGGGACGCCGCGGGCGAATTCCTCCGCAGCGGGTCCGCGAACGGCTCCGGTCAATACTCGGTCGCCGGGCTCGCCGGCGGCACCTACTTCGTGACGAGCTCGAAATCCGGCTACTCGCCGCAGCTCTTCGACGGCCTGCCCTGCGCGGGCGATTGCGACAAGACGGCCGGCACTCCCGTCAACGTTTCCCACAACGACGCGACCTCGGGGATCGATTTCGCCCTCGAACGCCCCGGCGCCATCTCCGGAACCGTCACGAGCGCGTCGACGGGCGACCCGATCGGCGACGCCCGCGTCGAAGTCTGGGACGCGGCGGGGTCTTTCGTCGATTACGACTATAGCTATTACCAGGACGGCACCTACGTCATCGGGGGCCTGCCGGCGGGAACGTACTTCGTCGTCGTCGAGAACGGGTTCGCCTATCCCGCGGTCTTGCCGCAGCTCTACGCGGGCTTCCCGTGTCCGGGCGGCGCTCCCGCGGGCTGCGACCCCACGACCGGCACGCCCGTGTCCGTCAACGTCGGCGCCACCACCTCGGGCATCGACTTCGCCGTGGGCCCACTCGGGGGGATCGCAGGCTCCGTCACCGAAGTGGGCGGAGAGCCGATCTACGATGTCTTCGTCGAGCTCTTCGACGCCTCTGGCGTCAGGGTGACCTATGACTGGACGGGCTCGTCGGGCCAGTATCAGTTCCACGGTCTGGCGCCGGGTAGCTACTTCGTCACGGCTGATTCGTATGACTACCATATCGACGAGGTCTACGACGACCTGCCGTGTCCGGGCGGTTGCGATCCCACCAAGGGCACTCCCGTCGTCGTCGCCGTCGGCGCGACGAACCAGGTCGACTTCGAGCTCAGCTTTTACGCGATCGCCGGGACGGTGACCGACGCCGCGACGGGCGCTCCGCTCGCGGGCGTTTCGATCCAGCTCTGGTCTGCCGCCGACTACTACAACTACTACCCCGACTGGACCACGACGACGGACAGCGACGGGAAATATCGGCGGATCCTCCCGCCCGGCACTTACCACGTCGTCACGGACAACGCCCTGGGCCTCGTCGACGAGGTCTACGCCGGAAGGCTTTGCACCCCCGACTCCAGCTACGACGGCGGCTGCGACCCGACGGTGGGCACCCCCGTTTACGTCGGCGTCTCCGGCCACGGGCCGCTCGCCGCGGGCGTCGACTTCGCGCTCGACGACGGCGTCGCCGTCTTCAGCGACGGCTTCGAGACGGGCAACATGTCGGCGTGGTCGAGCAGCGTCGGCACGCCCTGAAGCCGGAAGCTGATCTCCCTCTCGCCCTTGGCACGAAAAGTGCGGCGCCAAGCGTGGGGACCCACGCAGCCAGACGTGGGACCTGCGCTCACCACCGGGAGCTCAGCCATGATTCGAGCGTCATCCGTCATCAGTTTCGTCATTCTGCTTCTGGCCGGCGTCGCCGCCGTCCAGGCACAATCGACAAGACCGGATAGTAAATCTGTTATGGCGGCGCCCGCGACGGTGCTGCACGAGAGCATCCAGGAGCTCGACCGCGAGGTTCAGCAGCGGCTCGAAGAGGCCGCCCGCCAGGCGAGCCGAGACGGCGCCGGCGTCGATTTCGCTCTCGACCGGCTCGGCGAGATCGCCGGCGTCGTCACCGACGCGGCCACGGGCGAGGCGGTCGCCGGCGCCTGGGTGCAGGTCCACGACCACGAGTCCGGCTCCTTCGTCGGCGGCGGCACCACCGACAGTACGGGCGCCTACTCGATCGCGGGGCTGCCCGCCGGCGACTACGCCGCCTTCACGGACGCCGCCGGCTACCGCGACGAGGTCTTCGACGACGTTCCCTGCAATGGGGAGTGCGACCTTACGGCCGCCACGCCGATCGCCGTCGCTCTCGGGACGACCGCGGTCGCCGACTTCGCCCTCGATCGTCCCGCCGCCGGCGCCGACGCGATCTTCCGCGACGGCTTCGAGTCCGGCGACCTGAGGACGTGGTCGGGCGCCGCCGGGGGGTCCTGAGGCCGCCAAAGCACGATAGAGAAAGCCCTTCACGATTCTCCGGATCCGTGCTACCATCCCCCTGTCTCCCGCGTGGGGGCCGGTTCTTCTGTGTCCGGAAGACCCGATCGAGGAGAATCACCCCAGGTCATCCGCCGGCCTCCTCCGCAGCGATACCCACCCGAACGGCCGTGACCCGTCCGCACCCCCAACGACCCGAAGGGACGACGTGGCGATCTCATTCAGCAAAGAAGACGTCCTCCGCGATTACAGGATCGGCTACGAGAGCCGCCAGGCCAGTCTCATCGGCCGCCGGGAAGTGCTCACCGGCAAGGCCAAGTTCGGCATCTTCGGCGACGGCAAAGAAGTGCCCCAGCTCGCCATGGCGCGGGTCTTCCAGCCCGGCGACGTGCGCTCCGGCTACTACCGCGACCAGACCTTCATGCTGGCTGCCGGCATGCTGACCATCGAGGCCTTCTTCGCCCAGCTCTACGCCGATCCCGACCCGGAGCACGACCCGGCCTCGTCCGGACGCCAGATGAACTCCCACTTCGCCACCGCGACGGTGGCGGCCGACGGCTCCTGGCTGCCCCTCGCCGAGCTGCGCAACTGCTCGGCCGACACCTCTCCCACCGGCTCGCAGATGCCGCGGCTCGCCGGCCTCGCCTACGCCTCGCGGCTCTACCGCGAGCTGCCCGGCCTCAAGGACCGTACGCGGTTCTCGAACGGCGGCAACGAGGTCGCCTTCGGCACCATCGGCAACGCCTCGTGCGCCGAGGGGCTCTTCTGGGAGACGATCAACGCCGTCGGCGTGCTGCGCTCGCCGCTCGTGATGTCGATCTGGGACGACGAGTACGGCATCTCGGTGCACAACGCCCACCAGCTCACCAAGGAGGACCTCTCGGAGCTGCTCAGCGGCTTCGCGCGGCGCACGGACGACGGCGACGGCTTCGACCTCTACAGGGTGAAGGGCTGGGACTACCTGGCGCTGTGCGAGGCCTACGTGCAGGCCGCCGACAAGGCGCGCCGCCACCACGTGCCGGCCATCCTCCACGTCATCGAGCTGACCCAGCCCCAGGGACACTCGACCTCGGGCAGCCATGAGCGCTACAAGTCCGAGGAGCGCCTGGTCTGGGAGCGCGAGCACGACTGCCTGAAGAAGATGCGCGAGTGGCTGATCGCCGAGGGCTACGCCGCGCCCGAGCAGCTCGACGAGCTCGAGCGCGACGCGCTCGCCGACGTGCGCGAGCAGCAGGGCCGGGCCTGGGAAGCCTTCCAGAAGCCGATCCGCCGCGAGCTCGCGGCCGTCGCCGAGCTCTGCGGCGAGGTCGCCGCGGCATCGCGTCACGGCGACGCGGTGCGCGCGGTGATCGCCGAGCTCGAAAAGCTCCGGCGCATCGGCACGCCGTGGCGCCGCGACCTGATGAGCGCCGTCCACCGGGTGCTGCTGGCGACCCGCGACGGGGACCTGCCCGGGCGCCGGCGGCTGATCGCCTGGCGCGAGGCGCAGGACGAGGCGGGCGCCCGGCGCTACGGCGCCCACCTCTACAGCGAGACGTCGCCGGCGACCGCGGTGCCGGCCGTCGCGCCCGTCTACGGCGAGAGCGCCGAGACGCTCCACGGCTTCGAGATCCTGAACCGCTGCTTCGACGCCGCGCTCGAGCGCTACCCGGAGCTCGTCGCCTTCGGCGAGGACCTGGGCCGGCTCGGCGACGTCAACCAGGGCTTCGCCGGCCTGCAGGAAAAATACGGCGAGCTGCGGGTCTCCGACGTCGGGATCCGCGAGTGTACGATCCTCGGCCAGGCCATCGGCATGGCCATGCGGGGGCTGCGGCCGATCGCCGAGGTGCAATACCTCGACTACCTGCTCTACGCCCTCCAGACCATGTCCGACGACCTGGCCACCGTGCAGTGGCGCAGCGCCGGACGCCAGAAGGCGCCGGTGATCGTGCGCACCCGCGGCCACCGCTTCGAGGGCGTGTGGCACTCAGGCTCGCCGATGGCCGGCATCCTCAACCTCGTGCGCGGCATCTACGTGTGCGTGCCGCGCGACATGACCCAGGCCGCGGGTTTCTACAACACGATGCTGCGCTCGGAGGACAGCGCTCTCATCGTGGAGGTCCTGAACGGCTACCGCCGCAAGGAGAAGCTGCCCGAGAACGTGGGCGAGATAACCGTGCCGCTCGGCGTGCCGGAAGTCCTGCGCCCGGGCAACGACGTGACGCTGGTGACCTACGGCGCCTGCTGCCCCATCGCCCTCGCGGCGGCCGAGCAGCTCGCCGAGGTCGGCGCCGACGTGGAAGTGATCGACGTCCGGACGCTCCTGCCCTTCGACCGGCCCGGCCTGATCGGCCAATCGCTGCGGCGCACGGGCCGCGTCGTCTTCCTCGACGAGGACGTGCCCGGCGGCGCCACCGCCTACATGCTGCAGCAGGTCGTCGAAGGCCAGCAGGGCTACGCCTGGCTCGACTCGCAGCCGCGCACGATTCCGGCCGCGGCGCACCGCCCGGCCTACGCTTCGGACGGCGACTACTGGTCCAAGCCCAACGTCGAGACGGTGTTTCGCGCCGTCTACGAGCTGCTCCACGAGGCGGAGCCCTCCCGTTATCCGATCTTCTACCGTTGAACCAGCCGGGCGCGGCGCCAAGCGCCCCCGGCCCCTCAAATCCGGAGTTTTCGTGACCACCAAAATGCTCATCAACGCCCAGCGCGCCGACCACCTGCGGGTGGCGATCGTCAAGGGCACGCAGCTCGAGGACTTTCACGTCGACATCGCCGAAGCCGGCCTCACCCGCGGCAACATCTACCGCGGCGTGGTCGCCAACCTGCAACCCAGCCTGAACGCCGCCTTCGTCGACATCGGCGAGGACCGCCACGCCTTCCTGCCGGTCGGCGACGTGCTGCCCGCGGCGTTTCACCGCAAGCCGCCGGAGGGCGAGCGCCGGCCGCGCGTCGACCAGGTGCTCGACCGCGGCAAGTCCATCCTCGTCCAGGTCGCCAAGGACGGCGTCGGCCAGAAGGGCGCGGCGCTGACCACCAACCTGGCGCTGGCCGGCCGCTACCTGGTGCTGACGCCCTTCGACGACGTGCGCGGCATCTCGCGCAAGGCCGAGGCCGACGACGAGCGCAAGAAGGCGCGCGAGCGCCTCGGCCGCCTCGACGCCCCCGACGACTTCGGCGTGATCATCCGCACCAACGGCCTCGACCAGAACCAGACCACCTTGAACCGCGACCTCAACGCCCTCCTGCGGCTGTGGAGGCGGATCCGCAGCGAGGGCGCCAAGGGCAGGGGCCCGCGGCTGCTCTACAGCGACCAGGACCTGGTCGTGCAGGCCCTGCGCGACTTCCTCGACAGCTCGATCGAGCAGGTCATCGTCGACAACGACGAGGTCCACGAGAAGGCGCAGGATTACATGGCGGCCTTCATGCCGCGCTCCAAGACCAAGCTGGTGCGCTACCGCGAGCGCCAGCCGCTCTTCAGCCGCTACTCGATCGAGACCCAGATCGAGGGCATCTACGAGCGCCGCGCCCAGTTGCCCAGCGGCGGCTCGATCGTGATCGACGCCACCGAGGCCCTGACCGCCATCGACGTCAACTCCGGCCGCGCCACCAAGACCGCGGACCACGACGAGGCGATCTACCAGGTCAACGTCGAGGCGGCGGCGGAGGTGGCGCGCCAGCTCCGGCTGCGCGACATCGGCGGCCTGGTGGTGGTCGACTTCATCGACATGCGCCCGCGCAAGCACCAGCGCAAGCTCGAGAAGGAGCTGCGCGACGCCTTGAAGGCCGACCGGGCGCGGACCACGGTGGGGCGCATCAGCCCCAACGGCCTGGTGGAGATCAACCGCCAGCGCATCAAGCAGTCGCTGCGCCACCGCACCCACCGTCCCTGTCCCACCTGCCAGGGCGTGGGCTCGATCCCCAATCCGAGGTTCGCGGCCCAGAACCTGCTGGGCCGCCTCGAGGCGCGGGCGTCCACGGGCCTGATGGAGTCGGTCGTCGTCGTGCTCCACCCGGAGATCGCCGATGCGTTGCAGAACGGCCACCGCCGCGAGCTCACGGAGCTCGAGAAGGAGTTCGAGATGAAGATCGAGGTCATCTCGAGCTCGAGCCTCACCCGCACCCAGGAGCGCGTCGACTGGACCCACCGCGAGAGCGTGCCGGCGGTCAAAGCCAAGGCGGAGCCCGCCCTCAAGGCCACCGACATCGCCGACGACTCCGGCAAGCGGCGGCAGGCCGCGGCCGGGCCCGAGGACGACGACGAGGACGTCGAAGAACGCGCCGAGGAACGCCCGAAGCGCAGCCGGCGCCGGCGCCGGCGCCGCGGCAACGGCGCCGCCGACGGCGACGCCAAGGTCGCGGCGGCGGAGGTCAAGGCCGCCGAGCCCAACGTCAAGGCCGCCGAGCAGAAGCCCAAGGCCGCCGAGCAGAAAGCCAGGCAAGACGACGAGCGGGGCGACGAGTCCAAAGAGACGCCGTCGCGACGACGGCGGCGTCGCTCGAGCCGCGGGCGCAAGACCGCGGACAACGGCCAGCGCGCGGCCGGTGACCAACCCGAGGAGCGGAAGGCCGAGGAAAGGAAAGCCGACGAGCCGAAAGGCGAAGCCAGGACGGAGGGCGATGCCCCGAGGTCACGAGGACGCCGGCGCGGTCCGCGGAGGCGTCCGTCGACGGCCGGCGGCGGCCCGCGGGAGGCCGCCCCGCGGGAGGCCGCCCCGCGGGACGGCGGTCAGCGTCCCGGCGGCCGGCGCGACTTCCCCCCGCGCGACGGCGCCCCGCGCGACTTCGCCCCGCGCGACGGACACCGGGGAGACGACGGCCGCCGGAGCGAGGCCGCGCCTCGCCCGCCGCGGGAAGACGGCCCGCGGCGTCAGGACGCGCCGGGCGCGGGCGGCGACGGCCGCCGCGAGCCGGGTCCTCTCGCCGCCGCGCCGCCGCCGGCGGCGGCCGGTCCGATCGGTCCGCGCGACGACCTCGCGTCGCGTCTGTCGCGTTGGCGGTGGTGGCGCAAGCCGACCGAGGACGAAGGCCAGTAGGTAGGACGGGCAGGGACCGCTGCCGATGCCGGCGACGAATCTGGAGCGCGGGGTTCCTGGCCGGACCCTGCGCACCCCTCAGGGACAGTCGCAGGGCGGGCAGCCGTGGTCGAAGACGACGCGCCAGCGACCCCTTGCGGATACGGGTCAGGTATGTTATCATCTCAGCCAGTCCGATACACAGCCCCGACACGTATTCTCGAAGGAGCGAGCCGCTATGAGCTATCTCGACCTGCCGCGTATCCACTTTGCCGGCCAGTTCACCACCGGACCGTCGACGATCAACAACGTGACGTCGAACTACAACCTTGCCCGGCCCCTGGGTCCCAGGCTGTGGAATCCCAGCGGCAGCGCCTATTTTCAACTGACCGGATGCACGGTGCAGAGCGTAATCGACGACGGCACCGGCGACGGATCGACGGATTCTCTGGTCGGCCACGGCGTCACGTCGACGGACAATTGGGGTGGCGGCGGCGTGCCGGCCAAGATCGTCGACCTCGATCCGCAGCAGCAGATGGTGTCCATGCTCTACGGCCTGCAAATCCAGATCGGCGACGGCGAGGATTCCGTCATCGTGGACTTCGAGCCGGTGTGGTTTCAGGACTACGTCGGCTTCAGCGCGGCCTACCAGTCGGTGCTGGTCAGCCCGGTCTGGGGCAGCAGCATCACCTCGCATGCGTTGCAGCGTTTGCAGAAGCTCAGCCCGGATCTGCTCTCGATCAAGTTCGTGGTCGACCAGCCGTTCCAGGAACCGCCGAGCTCGCGTCCCCCCGCCTCGCGCTGTCTCGGCCGGATCGTGGGCACGATCGGCCCCGGCGAAGCGGACCAGCCGATCAACTTCGTCGAGGGACGTCTGCTGCGCCCCGTCGGCACCCAGGTCCAGGGGCTGAATTTCGGGCCGGCGATCGTCCAAGACCGCCGGCTAACGATCGACCTGCTCAACGCGATCCCCTGGAACAGCGATGGCTCGCCCCCGGACCTCGGCACGCTGGAGGTCTCGTTCACGGCACTGAAAGGTCCGACGGCCACGTTGGGCACGTTCGACTACTCGAGCGAGGACCGGCAAACCCACGCCCTGGTCCAGGACTTCGATCTCTCCGGCATCTCCGAAGAGGACTACCAGAGCCTCCTCAACACGCCGATCACTGTCGGTCAGGGTCCGCAGGCGGCGACCTTCCAGGAAGATCCCTCGGGACTGTACGTCGACGCCACGCCTTACGTCTTCCGCCTGGAGGCGAACGCCCAGGCGATGGTCCGATTCTGGGCGGGGCGCTTCGGCCACGCGCAGGGAGGGGTCGAGATCGCGATCGAGGACGCGACGAGCCGGCTGCCTGCGAACCCCCCGCCGCCGATGGGCACCGCCGGAGCCGGCGGGACGCCCCTCAGCTTCACGCCTGCTTCGGCCACGACGGATGCGAGCGGGTACGCCACGGTCACCATCGACGGCGGTAACCCCGCCAACGCCCGCGGCTATATCGACGGGCAGGTCTATGCGTTGAGCTTCCACCCGAAACCCGCGACCCTTCATCCCGATCCCGAGACCTTCCTCAGCATCCTCGTTCACGACGAATTCAACGCCGCTGCGACCTGGGAGTACCTCCAGCCGATCATGGAGCAGTACGCCCGACTCTATCCGTTCATGAGCTTCGTGCCCCTCACCGACCCGGAGGCCATTCGAGACGGCGGCTGGATCCCGACGCTGCTCCAGGTCTTCAGCTTTCCCATTGAGGACCCGCGCTACATGCCGGTCGTTCGCGACCTTTCCGCTGCCAAGCAAGCCGCGATCGTCACCTGGCTGAACGACGGCGCGCCCGGCTAGCCTTCGCAGACGTTTCCGAGACGTGTACTCGCGCCTGCGGCCGTCGTCCTCGAGGCGCTGACCTCCTTACCCTTGCCACCCGGCCTGGTGTACCATAGGCCGTGCTGTGAGCCGGCCGCGGCCCATTCCGGGATCGTCTAATGGCAGGACGTCAGCCTTTGGAGCTGATTATCCAGGTTCGAATCCTGGTCCCGGAACCACCGACCCGTACCCCCAGGCACTGCGAACGCACCCGGATACGCGATAAGCTCGGCCGATGGCGCGTATCCTCGTCGACGCTGACGCTACGCGCGGCGCTCGCTCCTGCGGCGCCTTCGCCCCGCCCCGAGATGCTCTCCAACACTACTCCGCCGGGTGGCGTCACGCGCGAGCAGGACCGCTAATATTGCAAATGAGCTTGTTCGGGTGGCATCCCTGAATCGAGCTCCTTTCTTGGGATCGGGCGGGACACCATCACGGTGGATCCTCAGCGATCCCCGGAGGTGATCCCGATGGCTCGCAAGGTGCTCCTTCTCGCGTTCTCCTTCCTCCTTGTCGTTCCCATGACGGGCGCCGGACAGCCGGCGCCCGTCGCTCCTCCGGTCCTTTTCGACCCCAATCCCGTGCGCGGCCCCCAGGGGCCCGCCGTCGCTCTCACGGACGACGGCTTCGTCGTCGTCTGGACGGTGCCCCGGGCGCAGCGCGGCAGGCTCTTCGCCCGCACCTTCGACGACGCCGGGCGCCCCACCAGCCCGGCCATCCTGCTGGCCCGTCCGCCGTCGTGGTCCTGGGACGCGGCGGTGGCCCGCGGCGCTGCGCGGACGTGGGTCGTCATCTGGAACGACGGTCACGGCCTCGTGGGCGGCCGCTTCGACGCCGGCGACGGCACGCCTCTCGGCGAGCCGTTCCGCATCTCGGGCGCCGAGACGACGTCGATCCGGACGGCGCTGTGCAGCGACGCCGAGGGCGCCTTCGTCGTCGTCTGGAAGGCGATCGGCGACGCCGAGGTCTTCGCCCGGCGCTACGACGCCCACGGCGATCCGCTCGCCGCCGCCTGGACGGTGACGGCCGGCGCCGAAAGCGACCCGGGCCTGGCCTGCGCGCCCGGCGGGCGTTTCGCGGTGAGCTGGATCACCACGTCGAGGCAGTGCCGCGCCGCCTTCTACGACGCCGACGGACGTCCCCAGGGCGAGCCGCGGCAGGTCAGCACCGCGCCGACCTCGACGTTCTTCGATCCGCGCCTGGCCATGACGAGCGCCGGCGAGCTCGCCGTGCTCTGGGACGCGCCGCTGACCGCCCGCTTCTACGACGAGGACGGCGAGCCTCTCGGCCCGCCCCGCGGCGTGGCGGAGGAAGGCGTCGCCGGCTATCCGCGCGCCGTCGTGACCCTCTCCCCGGACACCTACTTCGTCCTGTGGTCGGAACGGGACTTGACGCTGCCCTTCGCCGCGGTCTCGGCACGGGAATTCGACGCCGCTTCGGGCGAGCCGACGAGCGGCGCGCGGCGTCTCCCCGAGATCTGGGGCTTCCCCGAGCTCGTGGCCGGCGGCGGCGCGGACGGCCGTCTCGTCCTGGCCTGGAGCCCGTACGCGCGCCTCTTCAACGCCGGCGGCCCCGGCCTGCTGGGGCTCGACCGTGATTCGTTCGCGGCGAGCGAGAGGGACGGCGAGATCGCCTTCACCGTCCGCCGCACGGGCGGCAGCGGCGCCGCCGTCGACGTCGACTGGGCCACCGCGGCGGTCTCCGCGACGCCCGGCGTGGACTACGTGCCCGCGAGCGGCACCCTGAGCTTCCCGGCAGGCGACAGCCAGCCGCGGACCCTGCGCGTCGAGCTGCTCGACGACGCCGCGGCGGAGATGCACGAGAGGGTCGCGATCGTGCTTTCGAATCCCACCGGCGGCGCGGGGCTTACCCGCGTCTCGCGCACCGACCTGCAGATCCGTGACGACGAGACGCCGCCGCCGCTCCGGCGCCGCGGCGGTCCGATCGTGGTGGGCGGCGGCGACGGCGCGCGCCACGAGACGCCGGCCGTCGCCCTCGCCGCCGACGGCTCCTTCGCCGTGGCCTGGCGCCGCGGCTCTGGCGTCGTGGCGCGGCGCTTCAGCCGTGGCGGCGAGCCGCTCGGCCCGCCCATGGACGCCGGCATGAGGTCCGAGCACCCGGCCATCGTGGCTCACCCGGGCGGCGGCTTCTCGCTCGTCTGGCAGCACAACAGCTACGACGCCCTCCTCAAGCACGGCTTCGGCGCCGCGCACCTGTACTTGCGGCACGCCACCGCCCGCGGCGCGTGGGGAGCGCCGAAGCTGCTCCACCGCGGCCCGGAGATCTTCCACGGGCCGACCATGAGCTACGTCGACCTGGCCGCCGTCGGCAAGAACCGTCTGGTGGCCGGCGGTCAGCTCAGGAACAGCAGCGGCCATCCCGAGGGCGGCACCGTCGAGACGCTGTTCTTCAACGTCGTCGGCCGTCTCCTGCGCCCCGCGCGGGCCGTCGCGGGTCCCGACGCCATGCTCGGCGCCGCGGCCCTCGGCCTGCGGCCCGACGGCAGCGGCCTGCTGCTGGCCGGCGACGCGTTCGACGGCTCCGAGACCGGCATCGCCGGCGCCTTCCTCCTCCCCGACGGCACGGCCGCCGGCGACCTCCTCGGGGTCAACCGCGTCGCCGCCGGAATCCAGGAAGCACCCGACGTCGCCGCCCTGGGCAACGCGCAGTTCCTCGCCGTGTGGCAGAGCGTCGAGGTGCCCGGCGAGCGCGCCCACGTCGCCGGACGCGTGGTCCACCACGACGGCCGTCCGATCCGAGACGACGTCCGGATCAGCGCGAGCCCGCGGTTCGATAACTTCGCGCCGAAGGTGGCCGCGCTCGGCCACGACGCGGCGCTGGTGGTCTGGGAGAGCCGCAGCGCCGGCGGCGTGAGCGAGATCCGCGCCCAGGTCGTCGCAGCGTCCGGCGCCCTGCTCGGACGCGAGCTGAGGATCGGCGGTCCCGCCGCTCGCGGGCGACACCAGGGCGCCGTGGCGGCCAACGCCGCCGGGCAGGCCGTCGTCGTCTGGCAGGAGGTGGACGGCGACGGCCGCGAGGCGATTCGCCTCCAGCGTCTCGTGCCGTCGCCATGAGAGGGTCGGGCCGCGAGCTCGGCCTCGCCGCTATCCTGCCGTCTCGTCCGGCTCCGTCGTCTCCATGGCGCCCGGCACCGCCGTCATTCAGAGCCGAAGGAGACGGATGCGGCGTCCGTCGTGCTCGATCCGCGACGTTTCGCTGCGCTCCGCGAGCGGACTCGCCGTCGAGCGCCGGTCGAAGACGAGGAGCGTCCCGTGGTCGAGCCCGAGGGAACCCAGATACCGTCCGAGCTGGCCCAGGCCGCGCGTGACGGGATCGGCCTGGCCGTCGCGCCAGACCTTCATCTCGAGCACCTCCCGCTGCACGCCTCCCTGGTAGGGCCAGTGGACGCACAGGTCCATGCGTCCTCGGCCGATGGCGTACTCGCGGTCGATGTGGCCGCCGCCGTTGGTGATCCGCTGCAGGAAGCTCATGACCACGAGTTGGAAGGCCACCTCCTTGTAGGGCTGGCTGCGCAGCATCGCCTCGCCGTGCCGGCGCCAGAACTCGAGGAAGCCGTCGAGCAACGCGTCCATGTCGAGGCGGCCGTCGTCGGTGAGGTACCACTCGGTCCGGTAGGGGATCGTCTTCTGGGTGACGGCGGCAAGGGCTCGGGGGATGACCTCGTGGTAGATCGGATTGGCGATCTTCAGGTGGCCGGAGCTCGAATCCACGAGCCCCAGGTCCTCGACGTAGGCGACGTCGTCGTCGAGGCGGTCCCCGAGCACCAGCTCGCCCTCCAGGATCGGTGAGATCACCCGCTCGACCCGGGGCTCGCGGAGACGCTCGATGAGCGAGTCGAGATGGGTGTCCCGGCGCTCGATCAGGATCTCCGCGGCGCGGTCGACGTGCTCGGCGTCGACCGGCTTCGCGCGATCCGGCACCAGGGTCTCGACGAGCTGACGGGCCAGGGCGTTCGTCAGCCAGGGCTGTCCGCGAGTCAGCTCGTAGGCGCGCTCGAGCGCCGCGTCGGTGAAGACCTGGCCGGTTTCCTCGGTGTGTTGGCGGTAGAGGATGGCGACCTCGTCAGCGGTGAAGCTCTCGAGCGTCAGCGACTCGGCCTTGACGTTGAAGGGCGAGGCCGTCCCCAGGGTCTCGCTGACGGGTCGGATCTTGGCTTTGTAGTCGCGAACGTCGCGCAGGCCGATGAGGACGACCGAGTGAGGGAAGTGCTCGGGACGGTCGGAATAGCCTTCGCGCAGTTGCCGGAGCACGGAGATCAGGGTGTCGTCGAGGAGCGCGTCGATCTCGTCGAGGAAGAGCACCACGGGGCGCTCGGAGCGCTCGCACCAATGGGTGAGCCAGGCATGGAGACGGCTCTCGGCCTCGATGTGGCGGAAGTCGTCGAGCGGCTCGGGCCGCAGCGGCTCGGGCAGTGGCCGGGTCTGGTTGGCGATCGCGCGCAGCACCGCCTGGACGCCGCGCTCCACGTCCGAGCGGGCCGCCTGGCCGCGCTCGCAACTGGCGTGGACCGCCGCGTACGTCCCCTCGGCGGTGAGCGTCCGGGCCAGGGCCTGGAAGCAGGTGGTCTTGCCGCTCTGCCGCGGCGCGTGGAGCACGAAGTAGAGCTCCTTCTCGATGAGCGGACGGACCTCGGGCAGCCGCGGCTCCGTGGGCAGCGTGTAGTGCTTTAGCGGATTGCAGGGGCCGGTGGTGTTGAAGAAGCGGGGCATTGGTCGCAGTCTACTTCACCGAAACGGTCCGGCCCGTAGGCCTTCGGTACAATCCCGCTCGCGAATGATCCAACGCCGACGCCACCGCCTCCTCAAGGTCTACGGCACCCTCGCCCGCGTGCTGGCGAGCTACGCCGGCCTGCGCCTCGCCGGCTTCTTCCGCGGTTCCGCGTGGAACGAGCGCGCCCTCTCCCGCCGCAACCGCGCCAACGCGCGGCGGGTGCGGGAGACGATCCTCGACGTCCAGGGGCTGTTCATCAAGGTCGGCCAGCTCATCTCGATCCTCACCAACTTCCTGCCGGCGGACTTCCGCGGCGAGCTCGAGGGCGTCCAGGACCAGATCCCGCCGCGGCCCCTGGCGGAGATCGCGCAACGCCTGCGCTCCGAGCTCGGCGGCGGTCCGGAGGAGCTCTTCGCCGACTTCGAGGCCGAGCCGGTGGCCGCCGCGTCGCTCGCCCAGGTCCACGCGGCGCGGCTCCACGACGGCCGCCGGGTGGCCGTGAAGGTGCAGCACGTCGACGTCGAGGAGCTGGCGACGGCCGACCTCGCCACCATCCGCCGCATCCTCAGGATCGTCCAATGGGTGCTCGGCATCCGCGGCCTCACCACCGCCTTCGCCGAGATTCGCGAGATGATCCTCGACGAGCTCGACTTCGCGCGCGAGGGCGAGCACATCGAGGCCATCGCCGCCAATTTCGTCGACGACCCCATGGTCTCCTTCCCGCAGGTGATCCACGAGCGCACCACCCGCCGCGTGCTGACGACCCAT
>DASWIG010000122.1:0-6821 GCA_036397835.1 Thermoanaerobaculia bacterium | reverse complement strand
TGGCGTGAATCGGCCGGATGACGTCAGTGTGCGCGCCGCCGCTGGCGTGAATCGGCCAAATGACGTCAGCGAACGCGCCCACACTGGCGTGAATCGGCCGGATGACGCCAGCGAACGCGCCGACACTGGCGTGAATCGGCTCACCGCGTCCACGTAGGTCAGGCTGCGCCTGACGATTCCGGCGGTAGTCGAGCCGTCGGTGCGTCCTCGAGCTTGAAGCGTCCGCCTTCCAGCGGATTCCATCCGAGCAGACTCTCACAGGACGCCAGAATCTCGCGGGCCGTGGCCTCGTCGATATGGAGACGTTGGGCGCCCTTTCGGAGGTGATCTGTCGAGATGGGTTCGAGCGGATCGAGGAATGGAAAGCGTCCGTCGATGTTCAGGGAAAGTAGGGCCAGCGCGCGACCGTCCACTCGACCTCTTAGGCCCTTTGTCCTCTACATTGTCGGAGTTCTGGGATTAATGCTGACCACGGACGCGGTCTCAGGCTCGGGTTTGTAGCAAGCGCCGGATCACCGCACCGATCCCGTCGCTGTGCGACCATCGCATCCTCGCAACAGAATTGTTGGCAACAGAATTGTTGCCGCCGGTGAGTTCCTGGCAGTCATGGTGGGACGATCACTCCGGTGGGGCTGGGTCCGCGATCTCTTCGGACGGCCCAGGTCACCCACAGACGCCCGGTTCCCGCACCGGCGCCGCGTGGTAGCCGACGCTGAAGCGGTCGCGCAGGGAGAGGAGCGGCACGACCCAGGTCTGGAAGAGCCGGGTCGGCGGCGAGAGGAAGCCGAAGGCCGAGCGGTGCTTGGTGCACAGGTCCAGCGTGCCGAACAAACCCTCGAGCTCCGCGAAATCCTCGAGGTCCAGACGCTGCGTCCTGAGAGCCGTCGTGAGCTCGATGAAGTTGCCGCCGCCGCCTGCTTCATCGCGCGAAGCCATACCGACGTAGGTCTCCTTCGGGCTCGCGCCGCACTCGAGAGGGCCGCCGTCCGGATACCGGGTCTCGGGCTGCCCCTGGGTCCAGACCAGGAGCTGCGTGCCGAGGGTCTTGGCGCCGAGGACGCGGGTCCGGTAGGTCGCCGACAGCGGCGTGCGGTGATCGTCGAAGGAAGGGGCTTCCCCGAGCGTGCAGCAATCGTAGAACGTGCCCGGCACCTGACCCGGACCCGTACCGAAGCGCTCGGCGTCGGCCCGCAGCGCGACGGCTTCGAACCCGTCGGCGCGGTCGCGCGCGTCGTCGAGCAGCAAGACGTCGCCCCAGAGGACGTTACGGTCGCTCGCCACGCCCTGATTGCCCGCGGCGAAGTAGCCCGCGTCGCCGGGGAAGCGCGCCGTGTCCGAGCATCGCCTGACGGCGTCGACGGTGACGTAGCCGGTCGCCAGACCGTCCTCGACGGCCTCCGAGTAGCATTGGCCGTCGTCCAGATCCGGCTGCCCGGTCAAGCGCGCCTTCAGCGTCGCCAGGGCCTGCGCGTCGAGCGTCGCCGGGGCGAGCTGCGAGGGGCAGCCGGGATAGTCGAAGGGGTCGTCGTAGTGGCTCACCGGCAGGGCGCCGGTGGCGAGCAACTTCCCGAGATGGATCGACCGCAGCTCGTCGGGGGCGAGCAGCACGTTGAAGCCGAGCGCCGGGATCCCCCAATTCGTCCAGACCACGACCCGGACGAGCGCCGGCTCGAAGTCGGCGTTGGCGATCGAGAAGAGGGTCGTCCGGCCGGAATCGTCGAGGTCGACCTCGAAGTAGGGGATCAGGAGCGTGGCGCCCGGGCACCGCACGGCGCCACACTCGGGGCCCCATGGCAGCGGGTCGGCCACGAGCGGCGTCACGAGCAGGAGAGTCAGGGCGAAGGCCAGAAGCGCCGGTGAGCTCTTGGGAATCATGGTGATCCTCCTCGGGAAGTCCGTGGAGGATCCTGTCATGCTATCAAACGTTTGTCAAGGTCGCGGGCTTTCGCCTATGGCCCGCCCACGACCGCCGACCACGCCGACGCGTCGCCGCTCTCGAAGCCGTCGACGAAGATCGCGCCCTTGACGAGGGTGAAACGGTCGGCGACGGCGGCTGTCGAGTCGAGGAACGCCGCGTCGAGCCGGTCACCTTCGACGTCGAGGACGACGGAGCCGAGGGCGCTCAGGGACACGACCATCGCCGGATGGTCGAGCGCACCGCCGCCGACGCGTCCGGAGCTGCCCGCCACCACGTAGACGGCCCCCTCGTGCGCCCCCCGGCCGGCGGTCGGCTTGGCATAGGCGCCGTCGCCCGCCGGGTCGCCGTCGCCGCCGTCGACGATCATCGAGCCGTCGAGGGTGGGCGACGTGCCGTAGTGGCCGTCGAGCAAGAAGGAGCGTTCGTAGGAGTGGCTGTGGCCCGTCAGCACCAGGTCGACGCCGCTGTCCTCGAGGATCGGCAGGGCGTTCTCGCGCATCTCGATGAGCGGGAGCTCGAGGTCGGAGTCGTGGGACCCCCGCGAGTAAGGCGGATGGTGCCAGAAGGCGATCACCCATTCGGCGTCGCTGGCCGCCAGGTCGGCGGTCAGCCAGATCAGCATCGCGCCGCCCGGGGAACGGCCGCTCTCGTGCGAGTCGAGGACGACGAAGTGGACGTTGGCGTAGTCGAAGGAGTAGTAGGCCTCGGTGCCCGAGGCCATGCCGCCCGCCTCGGCCGCCGCCGGCAGGGTGAAGACGTCGTAGTACGGCCCGCTCTGGGTGGCCGAGTCCGCGGCGACGCCGTCGTGGTTGCCGAAGGCCGGCCACAGGACGCTCGAGCGCAGGAGCGAGGGGTAGGCGTCGAAGAGGGCCGCCTGGTACTCGGCGTCGGTGCCGCTCGCGTAGGCGTTGTCGCCGAGCAGCAGCCACAGGTCGGTGTGGCGGCTGCCGGTGAAGCTCAGGTAGGCGTCGCGCACGGCGCCGGCGTCGGCGTTGGCGGTGCCCGAGTCGCCGATCACCCAGATCCGGACGGCGCGCCGCGCGCCCACGGGCGGCGGCGTGACGAAGAAGGTGCCGGCGTCGGCGCCGGCCAGCTCCTCGCCCGTCGTGCCGACGCAGTAGAAGTAGGTCGTCTCCGGCATGAGCCCGGTCAGCTCGACCTCGTGCTCGGTCGTCGCCGCGAAGTCGTCGGCCGTGAACGTCAGGTCGGCGGGACCGTCGCCGTAGCGCACCCGGCTGTCGGTGGCCACGTCGGTGCGCCAGCGCACCACCAGGCTCGTCGGCGTGGCCCGCTGCAGGTAAGGGCCGCGGGTGACCTGGCCGCCGCTGGCCGGCAGTGCGAAGGCCGCCATCCACGACGCCAGGGCGAGGATCGACAGGGGGGATCTCGGGTGCGGGTTCATGACCGGTCCTCGCGGAGCATTCTATGACGGCCGGATTTCTTCAAACGGCGAAAGTACGGTAACATACCCGCCCGACCCCGACCCCCACGAACCGAGGACGGTCCCCACGGCTACAGGCCGGACGGTGTAGCGGGCGGCGGCGGATATGAGTAGGATCTGCGGCTTCAGCCGCGCACCGGACGGTCACGACGCACGACAGAACTGGCATGGGCGGCCGTCCGTACGAAAGAGTGCGACGACACCAGGAAGCTCAAGGGATCTGGAACGACATGGACCTCATGAGACACAGCGAATCATCCGGCGCCGTGGCCATGGTGCCGGTTCCGAGCGTGACCGAGGCTCCGGGGACGCGCTTGCGCCGGGCCGTGGAGGCCGCCCGCGAGAGCCTCCTCGAGCTGCAGCACGAGGACGGCCACTGGTGCGCCGAGCTCGAAGGCGACTCCATCCTCGGGTCGGAGTACGTGCTCTGCCTCCACTTCCTCGGCCGCGCCGACGAGAAGCGCGTGACCAAGGCCGCGAGCTACGTCCGCCAACGGCAGCTCGCCGAGGGCGGCTGGGCGATCTACCCCGGCGGCGGCGCGGACGTCAGCGCCTCGGTCAAGGCCTACCTGGTGCTCAAGCTGGCGGGCGACGATCCCGAGGCGCCGCACATGACGCGGGCGCGCGAGACCATCCTCGGCCTCGGCGGCATCGACGCCTGCAACTCGTTCACCCGCATCTACCTGGCGATCTTCGGCCAGTACCCGTGGTCGCAGTGCCCGGCGGTGCCGCCGGAGATCGTGCTGCTGCCGCGGTGGCTGTACTTCAACCTCTACGCCATGTCCTCGTGGTCGCGGGCGATCGTGGTGCCGCTGGCCATGATCTGGGCCTACCGGCCCTGCCGCGAGCTCCCCGAGCACGCCCGCATTCCCGAGCTCCGGGTGCGCGGCGGCAAGCCCGCGCACCCGGCGGTCGACGGCCTCCGCGGGCATCTCTGGAGCGCCTTCTTCCGCCTCGTGAACGTCGCCAACCACGTCTTCGAGGCGCTGCGCATCCGGCCGTGGCGCCGCCGCGCCCTGGCGCGGGCGGAGGCCTGGATCCTCGAACGCCTGGAGAAGAGCGACGGCCTGGGCGCGATCTTCCCGCCGATCATCAACACCCTCATCGCCTTGCGCTGCCACGGGTATCCGCTCGACCACCCGGCGATGCGCCGACAGCTCCGCGAGCTCGAGAAGCTCGAGATCGAGGACGGCGACACGCTCCGCGTCCAGCCCTGCAAGTCGCCGGTGTGGGACACCACGCTGGCCCTGAACGCGCTGCTCGAGTCGGGGCTGGCGGCCGACCACCCGGCGGCGCAGCGGGCGGCGCGCTGGATGGTCGCGAAAGAGGTCCGCGAGCCGGGGGACTGGAAGCTCATCGACCCCGAGGCGCCGGTCGGCGGCTGGTACTTCGAGTACGCCAACGAGTTCTACCCCGACTGCGACGACACCGCCGAGGTGCTCAAGTGCCTCGAGAAGGTGCCGCTCGCCCACGAGCGCGAGGAGGCCGGGCGCCGTGCCGCCCTCGCCCGCGGACAGGCGTGGCTGCTGTCGATGCAGAACGGCAACGGCGGCTGGGCCGCCTTCGAACGCGACTGCACCCGCAAGGTGCTCACCTACATCCCGTTCGCCGACCACAACGCGATGATCGACCCGCCGACGGTGGACATCACCGCGCGCTCGATCGAGGCGCTGCACGCCCTGGGCATGGAGCGCGGCGAGCCGGCGATCGAGCGGGGGATCCGCTTCCTGTTCGACGAGCAGGAGAGCGACGGCTCCTGGTACGGCCGCTGGGGCTGCAACTACCTCTACGGCACCTGGCTGGCGCTGCGCGGTCTCTCCGCCGCCGGCCACGACGTGCGGGAGCCGCGCGTGCGGCGCGCCGCCGAATGGATCCGCCGTCACCAGAACGCCGACGGCGGCTGGGGCGAGCTGCCGGCGTCCTACGAGGATCCCCGCCGCAAGGGCCAGGGACCCTCGACCGCCGCGCAGACCGCCTGGGCGCTCATGGGCCTCTTCTTCTCCGGCGACCACACCTCGCCGGCGGCGCGCCGCGGCGTCGACTACCTGCTCGCCCGGCAACGGCCGGACGGCACCTGGCACGACGAATACTGGACCGGGACCGGCTTCCCCAGGGTCTTCTACCTGCGCTATCACCTCTACGCCCTTTATTTCCCTCTGCAGGCCCTGGGCCTCTACGAGGAATACATGGCCGCCACCTGCGCGCCTTCCGAGCGCGAGACCGAGCTGGCACCGGCGCGCGAGCGCGCGGCTTGACGGATAGGAAACTCCACCATGCGCATGCCCCTCCACATCGCCACCGACATGTTGAGCTACCAGGCGCGGAACTTCTTCCGCGGCCGCAAGCGCTACCCCTTCGTGATGATGCTCGAGCCGCTCTACACCTGCAACCTCGCCTGCATCGGCTGCTCGACGGAGCGTCACACCGGCAAGCTCAAGGACCGCCTGCCGGTGGCGACCTGTCTCCAGGCACTCGAGGACTGCGGCGCCCCGGCGGTGTCGATCTGCGGCGGCGAGCCCACCGTCTATCCTGAGCTGCCGGAGCTCGTCGACGCCGTCATCCGGCGCAAGAAGCACATCTACCTGTGCACCAACGCGCTGCTGCTCGACAAGAAGGTCTACGGCAAGATCGCGCCGCACAAGCGCCTGACGATCAACGTCCACCTCGACGGCATGAGGCGGACCCACGACTACGTGTGCGCGAAAGAGGGGGTCTTCGACAAGGCGGTCGAGATGATCGCCGAAGGAAAACGCCTGGGCTATCACATGTGGGTCAACACCACGATCTACAAGGAGACCGCGGTGGCCGAGGTGCGCGAGCTGTGCGACATGCTCAAGGCCATGCGGATCGACGGCATCCTGATCTCGCCGGGCTATCACTACGAGTCGGTCGAGCGCGACATCTTCCTGACCCGCAAGGACATCCAGGAGAAGTTCGAGGAGGTCCTGAGCTGGGCCGGCGAATACCCGCTCACCTCGACGCCGCAATTCCTCGAGTTCGCGGCCGGCCGCCGCGACTACGACTGCTCGCCGTGGTCGACCGTGACCTTCACGCCCAACGGCTGGAAGACGCCCTGCTACCTGATCGGCAAGGATTACGTCGAGACCTGGGACGAGTTCTGGAACGCGACCGATTGGGAGTATTGGGAGTCGCGCCAGGACCCCCTGTGCCAGAACTGCGCCATGCACTCTGGCTTCGAGGCTTCGGTGGTGATGGAATCGAAGAAGAAGCCGCTGGAGATGTTCCGGCTGGCCGCCTGGCACATGACCGGCTAAATGAAAGTTTTCGTCACCGGCGGCACCGGCTTCGTGGGCTGCCATATCGTGCGCGCGCTGCTCGAGCGCGGCGACGCCGTGCGCTGTCTGGCGCGGGCGTCGAGCCCGCGCGACAACCTCGCGGGGCTCGACGTCGAGGTGGTGACCGGCGACCTCACCGACGCCGCGGCCATCGAGCGCTTCGCGG
>DASWIG010000121.1:0-11562 GCA_036397835.1 Thermoanaerobaculia bacterium | reverse complement strand
GGCCTCTGCCACCCGCAGTCGTTCCGGGACCGGCAGCTCGAGGATCTCCTGGGGTTGGGCTTTCGTCATGGCGGCTCCGAGCTTATCGCCGCCCGCGCCTCCTCGACGAGCTCGAAGAGCCGGTTCGGCGACAGCGGAATCTCCCGGATCTCCAGGCCGACGTCCGCGAACGCGTCGTCCAGGGCCTGGGCGAAGAGCGCGCCCACCGGGATCGCGCCCGCCTCGCCCGCGCCCTTGACGCCGAGCTCGTTCCACGGCGCCGGCGTCTCCACGTGGTCGCTCTCGATCGCCGGCACGTCGGTGGCCGTGGGCAGCAGGTAGTCCATGAACGAGGCGTTCATGAGCTGGCCGTCCTCGCTCCAGTGGAGCTGCTCGTAGAAGGCGTTGCCGATGCCCTGGGCCACGCCCCCCTGGATCTGGCCGTCGAGGATCATCGGGTTGATCACCCGCCCGCAGTCGTGGACGACGACGTAGCGCTTGATCTCGAGCGTCAGCGTCTCGGGGTCGACCTCGACGATCATCGCGTGGACGCCGCTCGCCGTGGAGCCGGCCTTGGGGCCGAAGTACTGCGTCGACTCGAGGCCCGGCTCGGTGCCGGGCTCGACCGCGCCGCGCAAGGGGTTGGCGCGCGCCGCCAGCTCCCCGAGCGGGATGGCGCTCTGCGGCGCGCCCTTGACCTGCACCTTGCCGCCGCCGAGCTCGAGGTCGTCCTCGGCGACCTCGAGGATCTCGCTCGCCAGCTTCAAGACCTTCCTGCGCACCGCCACGCCGGCGGCGTGGATGGCGTTGCCCGCCACCACCGCGCCGCGGCTGGCGAAGGTGCCGCAACCCCAGTGGAACTCGCGGGTGTCGCCCGTGGTCACCCGCACGTCGGTCACGGCGACGCCGAGCTGGTCGGCCACCACCTGGGCGAACGACGTGAAGTGGCCCTGGCCCTGGGTGCCGACGCCGGTGGCGACGCTGACCTTGCCCGACGCCTCCACCGTCACCCGCGCCCCCTCGTAGGGGCCGATGCCGGTGCCCTCGACGTAGGAGACGACGCCGAGGCCGACTTTCTTGCCCGCGGCCTCGAGCCGCGATTTTTCCTCGTTGATGAACTGGTGGTAGCCGATGCGCTCGACGGCCTTCTCGAGCGCCGGCAGGTAGTCGCCGCTGTCGTAAGTGAGCGGCGCGAAGTCCTGGTAGATGATCTCGTGGTCGTGGGGGAACTGGTCGGGCGTCAGGTAGTTGCGCCGGCGGATCTCCACCCGGTCGACGCCGAGCTCGCGGGCCGCGGCGTCGAGCAGGCGCTCCATCACGAAGACGCCGTGCTGGCGGCCGGCGCCGCGGTAGGGAGTCACGATGGGCTTGTTGGTGAAGACGGCCTCGAACTCGCTGTAGTAATTCGGCACGTCGTAGGGGCCGAGCAGCGTACACTGGCTGTTGATCGGCACCGTCAGGCCGTAGGGCGCGTAGGCGCCGGTGTCGTGCAGGAAACGGTCCCACACGCCGAGGACCTTGCCCTCGCGCGTCACGGCGATCTTCGCGCGGTGGATCTGGCCGCGCTCGTGGGAGGTGGCGAAGAAGTTCTCGCGCCGGTCTTCGATCCACTTGACCGGCCGCCCGAGCCGCATGGCGATCCACGGGATCACCACCTCCTCGGGGTAGAACATCATGATCTTGGGGCCGAAGCCGCCGCCGATGAACGGAGCGATCACCCGCACCTGCGACTCGGAGAGGCCGAGCATGGCGGCGAGGCCGTTGCGGATCACCACCGGGGCCTGGGTGGTGTCCCAGATCGTGAGCTCGTCGCCGCGCGCGTCCCAGTTGGCGACGACGCCGCGGTTCTCGATCGCCGCGGCCACCCCCCGGTCGTAGAGGTACTCGCGCTCGATCACGCGGTCGGCGGCGGCGCGCGCCGCCTCCCAGTCGCCCTTCTCCTGGATCACGTGGGCGGCGAGGTTGGACTCGAGGTCGTCGTGGACGCGCGGAGCGCCGGCGGCGAGGGCGCCGGCGAGGTCGACGACGGCCGGCAGCGGCTCGACGTCGGCGTAGAGGTAGGCGAGGGCGTCCTCGGCGAGGTAGCGGCTCTCGGCGACGACGACGGCGATCGGCTCGCCGACGTGGCGCACCTTGCCCCTGGCGAGCGGCACCTGGGTGCGCTCGTGGAAGACGGCGCGCGCGATCGGCGGCGGCGGCACCAGCAGCGGGCCGGGACGCCAGTAGTCGCCGAGGTCCTCGGCGGCGTAGACGGCGACGACGCCCGGGCGCTCGCGCACCGCGCCGAGGTCGACGCCGTTGAGGCGGCCGTGGGCGTAGTCGCTGCGCAGGAAGGCGGCGTGGAGCATGCCGGGGAGGGCGACGTCGTCGACGAAGAGGGCCTGGCCGGCGAGCAGCCGCGGGTCTTCGTTGCGCAGCACGCGCGCGCCGAACGCGCGGGTCGTCATGGGGCGGTCTCCCGCAGCTTGACCGCCGCCAGGCGCACCGCCGCGACGATGTTCTGGTAACCGGTGCAGCGGCAGAGGTTGCCCGAGAGGGCCTCGCGGATCTCGCGCTCGCTCGGGTCGGGGTTCTCTTCGAGGAAGGGCAGGAGCGACATCAGGAAGCCGGGGGTGCAGAAGCCGCACTGCAGGGCGTGGGCCTCGCGGAACGCCTGCTGCAGGGGATGCAGGGTCTCGGGGCGGGCCTCGGCCGCCAGGCTCTCGACGGTCGCCACCTCGCGGCCGTGGACCTGGACGGCGAAGAGCAGACAGGAGCGCACGGCGCGGCCGTCGACGTGGACGGTGCAGGCGCCGCAGACGCCGTGCTCGCAGCCGACGTGGGTGCCGGTGAGGCCGAGCTCGTGGCGCAGGAAGTCGCTGAGCAGCAGCCGCGGCTCCACCGCGCGCTCGCGGGCCTCGCCGTTGACGGTGACGGTGATCGGGAGTCGGGTGGTCATGGGTCCTCGCGGGCGGGATCTTACCACCCGGCGGCGTGAGCAGACGCTGCGAGCCTCGTCGGACATGTCGGCCCCGTCCGACTCGTCGGACCCCGTCGGACCGGGCCAGGCTTAGGGCGACGCCGATCCGGCCGTCGCCAGCTCGTCCTGCTCGCGGTACTGGAGCTGGTAGAGCTTGTGGTAGATGCCGCCGAGGGCGAGCAGCTCCTCGTGGGTGCCGAGCTCGCGCAGGCAGCCCTTGTGCAGCACCAGAATGCGGTCGGCGCGGCGGATGGTGGACAGGCGGTGGGCGATCACCAGGCTGGTGCGGCCCACCAACAGGCGCTCGAGGGCCTGCTGGATGCGCTGCTCGGTCTCGGTGTCGATCGAGGCGGTGGCCTCGTCGAGGATCAGGATGCGGGGGTCGAAGGCGAGGGCGCGGGCGAACGAGATGAGCTGCTTCTGGCCCACCGAGAGCCCGGCGCCGCGCTCGCGGACCACGGTGGCGAAGCCCCGGGGCAGCTCCTCGATGAAGCCCAGGGCATGGACCTCGCCCGCCGCCCGACGCAGCCGCTCGTCGGAGATGGCCGCCCCCAGGCGCACGTTCGAGGCCACGTCGCCGGCGAAGAGGACGACGTCCTGCAACACCATGGCGATGGCGCCGCGCAGGGCGGCGAGGTCCCATTCGCGCACGTCCACGCCGTCGATGCGCACGCTGCCGGATCGCGCGTCGTAGAAGCGCAGGAGGAGGTTGGCGAGAGTGCTCTTGCCGGCGCCGGTGTGGCCGACCACGGCGATGGTCTCGCCCGGCGCGACGTGGAACGACACGTCGCGCAGCACCAGCTCGTCGCCGCGGTAGGCGAAGCTCACGCCGTCGAGCTCGATCTCGCCGCGGACCTCTCCCGGCCGGTAGCCGCCGGCGGGCTCGACGATCTCGCTCTCGGCGTCGAGGAGCTCGAAGATGCGCTCGGCGCTGGCCATCGCCGCCTGCACCACGTTGTACTTCTCCGAGAGGTCGGCGAGCGGCCGGTAGAAGCGCTGCACGTATTGCAGGAAAGCCACCAGGGTGCCCATCGTCAGGGCGCCGCGGATCACTTGGCCGCCGCCGTACCAGACGATGAGCGCCACCCCGACGGCGTTGACCAGCTCCACCGCCGGATAGTAGACGCCGTAGTAGAAGATCGCCCGCACGTTGGCCTTGCGGTGGGCGTCGTTGACGGCGGCGAACTCGCGGAAGGCGTCGTCCTCGCGGCCCATGAGCTGCACCAGCGACATGCCGGTCACGTGCTCCTGGAGGAAGGCCCCGAGCCGCGCGACGCGGGTGCGCACGTCGCGGTAGGTGCGCCGCGCGCCGCGCTTGAACCAGCGGGTGATCACGTAGAGCAGCGGCAGGATGGCGAAGCTCACCAGGGCGAGCCGCGCGTCGAGCACGAAGAGCACCGTGAGGATGCCCACGAGCATGAAGAGGTCGCCGAAGATCGACACCAGGGCGGCGCTGAAGAGCTCGTTCAAGGCGGCGACGTCGGTCGTCGCCCGGGTCACCAGCCGGCCGATCGGCCGGCGGTCGAAGAAGGCGACGTCGAGGGCCTGCAGCCGGGCGAAGACGTCGCGCCGGAGGTCGAACATGATGAGCTGGCCCATGAGCTGCATCAGGTAGGCCTGGCCGTAGAGGACCACGAAGCTCAGCAGCACCACGGCCACGAACACGCCCGCCATCGCCGTCACGCCGGCCGCCGGCTCGAAGTCGAGCCCGGCCGCCGCCAGCCGCTCGCCGGCCCAACCGCTGAAGCCTTCCGGCTCCTGTGCGCCGGCGAGCGGGCGCACGTAGAGATCGAGGGCCAGGGCGGTGGCCAGCGGGCCGACGAGCTCGAGCAGCGACGAGAGCACGAGGAGGGCGACCGCCGCCGCCGCCTGCGCCCGATACGGGCGCAAGTAGCCCATGAGACGCCGCAGAAGCGCGACGTCGTAGACCTTGCCGACGTCCTTCTCGTCGTGGAACTCCTCCCATTCCTGCATCGCGCAGCTACCCTAACCCATCCTGGCGCCGCGGGAGAGTTGGCCCGCGGGCCTCTCCTTCTGCTATCCTCGGACCGGCCTCGGACCGGCGATGCTCAGCGCAGTGGACCGCGACCGAGTTGCGCCGATCCATAGACGGGTGTCTATAATGGTCCCCTTGAGCGTGGAGGAGATCGAGACGTGGCAGCTCCGACGCTGAACGCCATGCTGAAGGCGATGGTCGAGCAAGGTGGCTCGGACCTCCATCTGACCACCAACTCGCCGCCGCAGATCCGGGTGGACGGCAAGCTGCGGCCGCTCAACGTGCCGCCGCTGTCGCCGACCGACACCAAGCAGATCGCCTACTCGATCCTGACGGACATCCAGAAGCACCGTCTCGAGGAGGACCTCGAGATCGATTTCTCGTTCGGGATCAAGGGCCTGTCGCGCTTCCGGGCCAACGTCTTCCACCAGCGTGGGGCGGTGGCGGCGGTCTTCCGGACCATCCCGTACCAGATCCGGACCTTCCGCGAGCTCGGCCTGCCGGGGGTGGTGGAGAAGCTGTCCGAGAAGCCGCGCGGGCTGGTGCTGGTCACCGGCCCCACCGGCTCCGGCAAGTCGACCACCCTGGCGGCGATCCTCGACAAGGTCAACAAAGAGCGCCACGAGCACATGATCACGATCGAGGACCCGGTGGAGTACATCCACCAGCACCAGAACTGCCTGGTGAACCAGCGCGAGGTCCACGCCGACACCCACAGCTTCTCCGCGGCGCTGCGCTCGGCCCTGCGCCAGGACCCCGACGTGGTGCTGATCGGCGAGATGCGCGACCTGGAGACGATCGAATCGGCGCTGCGCATCGCCGAGACCGGCCACCTGACCTTCGCGACGCTCCATACCAACTCGGCGGCGCAGACCATCAACCGCATCATCGACGTCTTTCCCGCCCACCAGCAGGCGCAGGTGCGCGCCCAGCTTTCGCTGGTGCTCGAGGGGATCCTCTGCCAGGCGCTGCTGCCGCGTGCCAACGGGCAGGGGCGGGCGATGGCGATGGAGATCCTGGTGCCGACGCCGGCGATCCGCAACCTCATCCGCGAAGACAAGATCCACCAGATCTACGGCATGATGCAGACGGGGCAGGCCAAGTACGGCATGCAGACCTTCAACCAGAGCCTGGCCTCGCTGCACTTCAAACGCCTGGTCACGCTGCAGGCGGCGCTCACGCGTTCGTCCAACCCCGAGGAGCTCCAGGAGCTCATCTCGCGCGGTCCCGCCGCGCTCAATCCCAACCTGGGACAAACGTCGCAAGCTGCGGCACGACCCGCCGGTGCCGGGCCCGTGGCAAGGAGGTAAACCATGCCCGTCTACGTCTGGAAAGGTCGCAATCGCTCCGGCCAGGTCGAGGAAGGCGTGCTGACCGCGGACTCCAAGGACGCCGCGGGAGCGATCTTGCGCCGCCAGCAGATCCAGGTCACGAGCATCCGGGAGAAGGAGCGGCGGATTCCGTTGCTGCCGCGGCTGGGCGGCCGGGTCAACCCCAAGAAGCTCTCGATCTTCACTCGCCAGTTCTCGGTCATGCTCGACGCCGGTCTGCCGCTCGTCCAGTGCCTGGAAATCCTCGCCGATCAGCAGGACGACAAGGTCTTCAAGTCGATCATCGAGTCGATCCGCAGCGACGTCGAGTCGGGCGCCTCGCTGGCCGACGCCATGAAGCGCCATCCCGGCGCCTTCGACAACCTCTACGTGAACATGATCGCGGCGGGCGAGGCGGGCGGCATCCTCGACATCATCCTGCAGCGCCTTTCGGTCTACATCGAGAAGGCGGTCAAGCTCAAGAGCCAGGTCAAGAGCGCGATGATCTACCCGATCGCGGTCATCGTGATCGCCGCGGGGGTAGTGTTCATCATCCTGTGGAAGGTGATTCCGGTCTTTGCCCAGCTCTTCGCCGGCCTGGGCGCCGAATTGCCGCTGATCACCCGCGTCGTGGTGACGGTGAGCAACTTCATCGCCGCCTACGCGATCTGGATCTTCATCGTGCTGGCGCTGATCGGCGTCGCCGTCCGCCAGTGGTACAAGACCTACCGCGGCCGGCGCGTGCTCGACGACCTGATGTTGAAGATCCCGGTCATCGGCATGCTGCTGCGCAAGATCGCCATCGCCCGCTTCTGCCGCACCCTGTCGACCCTGACCGCCTCCGGCGTGCCCATTCTCGACGGCCTCGAGATCACCGCCAAGACCGCCGGCAACGCGATCGTCGAGGACGCCATCATGAAGGTGCGCAAGAGCGTCGAGGAAGGTAAGACGATCAGCGGCCCGCTGGCCGAGACCAAGGTCTTCCCGTCGATGGTGGTGCAGATGATCGGGGTCGGCGAGCAGACCGGCGCCCTCGACCAGATGCTCGCCAAGATCGCCGATTTCTACGAAGACGAAGTCGATACCGCGGTGGCGGGCTTGATGAAGCTCATCGAGCCGATCATGATCGTCTTCCTCGGCGGCACCATCGGCACCATCGTCGCCGCGATGTACATGCCGATGTTCGCGATGATACAGCAGATCGGCTAGGGTGGGCGCCGAGGACCCGCGCCGGATGACGGATCTCAACCGCAAGCTCTTCTGGTTGATCGCCCTGCGGCTGTTGATCGTCTTCAGCATCACCGGGATCTACGTCCTCTACCGGCTGGGCCTTGCCGAAGAGCTCCAGGGAGCGATCACCGATGATCCGCTCCTCAACTGGCGCACCGGAGCGTTGTGGAGAGTCTTCGCCGCGGTCTGCGTCCAGACGCTCCTCTACATAACCCTCTTGCGCCTCCTGCGCGACCGGCCCACGGCCCACGCCTACGTCCAGTTCGGCGGCGATCTGCTCCTCATCACCTTCCTCATGTACCGGCTGGGGAGCGCGGGGCAGAGCTTCTCGATCCTCTACTTCGTGGTCATCAGCGTGGCCTCGGCGTTGCTGCGGCGCTCCGCCGGCGTGGTGGTGGCGACTCTGGCGGCGCTGCTGTTCACCATGATGCTGTGGGCCCCCTCCTGGGGGCTGCTCGACTTCGTGCAGGAGCCGCTGTCGCTGCCGGACTCGCCGTTGCGGCACATGCCCCTGCCGTCCCGCATCTACAGTCTCGTCGTCCACCTGTCGGGTTTCTACGCGGTCGCGTTCCTGACGTCTTTCCTCGCCCGCGACGTCGCCCGGGCCGAGAAGCGGCTCGAGGCCAAGAACCTCGACCTCGCCCACCTCGAGGTCGCGCACCGCGACGTCGTGCAGTCGATCTTGAGCGGGCTCCTGACCACCGATCTGACCGGCATCGTGACCAGCGTCAACCGGGCCGGCGAGATGATCGTCAAGCGTGGGGCCGAGGACCTGATCGGCCTTCACGTCGCCGAGACCGGTCTCGTCGCGGTGGACCGCTGGCGGGAGCTGACCGAGCACAGCGCCGAGGGCATCGCGCGCATCGAGATCGAGCGCCGCCGCGGCGGCGAGACCCGCTATCTCGGGCTCACGCTCAGCCACCTGCGCAACGCCGACAACCGGCGCCGCGGCTACATCCTGGTGGTCGAGGACCTCACCCAGGAACGGCGTCTCCAGGAGCAGCTCCGGGTCAAGGACCGCATGGCGGCGATCGGCGAAATGGCCGCGGGCCTGGCCCACGAGGTGGGCAACCCCCTGGCGGCCATCTCCGGCTCGGTGCAGGTGCTCGCCAGCTCGCTCAAAGGCGACGAGGCGCAGAGCAAGCTGCTCGACATCACCTTGAAGGAGAGCCGGCGGCTCGACCGCACGGTCAAGTCGTTCCTGCAGCTCGCGAGCTCGCGGCAACGGCGCGTGGCCGAGGTCGACGTCGCGGCGCTCATCGCCGAGGACATCGAGCTGTTGCGCAACAGCGACGACGTCGACGACGGCCATCGGATCGAGATGGACCTCGATCCTTCCTCGGCGCTCATCCGCGCCGACCCGGACCAGATCGGGCAGATCTTCTGGAATCTGGCGCGCAACGCGCTGCGCGCGATGCCCCACGGCGGCACCTTGAAGGTCATCGGACGGTTCACCGACACGGCCTACCACCTCGAATTCCGCGACAGCGGCAGCGGCATGACCGAGGAGGAAAAAGCCGATCTCTTCCATCCCTTCAAGTCGTTCTTCGACCAGGGTACGGGCATCGGCATGGCGATCGTCTATCGGATCGTCGAGGAGCACGGCGGGAAGATCACAGCCGAGAGCCGTCCCGGCGAGGGGACGGTGATCTACGTCGAGCTTCCTGCCAACCACCCGGCCGAGCGCCGCGTCGGGGAGCGCCGCCAGGGCGACCGCCGTGAGGGGGAGCGTGCCGCCGCCGCCGTCGGCGCTCCGGAACCGCAGAAGGTCGCAGAGGGCGCAGCGTGAGATCGAATCTCCTGGTCGTCGACGACGAGCAGAGCCTGCTCGAGTTCCTGAACCTGCTCTTCGAGGAGGAGGGCTACGACGTCCACCGGGCGAACTCGGTCACCGAAGCCCGGCTCGCGATCTCGGGCCGGAGCTACGACCTGGTGCTCTGCGACATCCTGATGCCCGACGGCAACGGCCTCGACCTGCTGCGCGAGATCAAGGAGCGCCATCCGCACACGGCGGTGATCATGATGACCGCCTACACCTCCACCAAGTCGGCGATCGAGGCCATGAAGCTCGGCGCCTACCACTACATCTCGAAGCCCTTCGACGTCGAGGAGCTCAAGGTCGTGGTGTCCAAGGCGCTCGAGAAGACGGTGCTCGAGGAGGAAAACGTCTACCTGCGCCGCGAGCTCGAGCAGAAGTACCAGTTCGCGAACATCATCGGCCGCAGCCAGAAGATGCTGGAGGTCTTTTCGCTGATCGAGCGCGTCGCCAAGACGCAGTCGACGGTCCTGATCCGCGGCGACAGCGGCACCGGCAAGGAGCTCATCGCCCGCGCCATCCACTTCCAGGGGCCGCGCAAAGAGAACCGCTTCAGCCCGGTCAACTGCGGCGCCTTCCCCGAGACGCTGCTCGAGAGCGAGCTCTTCGGCTACGAGAAGGGCTCCTTCACCGGCGCCTCGCGCGAGAAGAAGGGGCTCTTCCAGGAATCCCACGAGGGCACCCTCTTCCTCGACGAGATCGGCGAGATGACCCCCGCCATGCAGGTCAAGCTCCTGCGCGCCCTGCAGGAGAAGAAGGTCCGCCGCGTCGGCGGCACCCAAGAGGAAGACGTGGACGTACGGATCATCGCCGCCACCAACCGCGACCTGCGCGAGCTGATCGACGAGGGCAGCTTCCGCGAGGACCTCTACTACCGGATCAACGTGATCCCCATCCACCTGCCGCCGCTGCGCCAGCGCCGCGGCGACATCGAGCTCCTGGCGGAGCACTTCATCCGCAAGTACTCGACGCAGATGGGGATCGAGCCCAAGCCGATCACCATCGAGGCGCTGCAACTGCTCGAGACCTACGACTGGCCGGGCAACGTGCGCGAGCTCGAGAACACGATCGAGCGCGCCCTCGCCCTCTCCACCGCCGAGAGCCTCACCACCCACGACCTGCCGCTCAACTTCCGCTCCGAGCGGGCGGCCCTGGGCGAGGTCGCGGTGCTGCCCGAGGAGGGGATCGACCTCGAGGCGTACCTCGACAGCATCCGCACGCAACTGATGAGCCAGGCCCTGGAACGTACCCACGGCGTCCAGACCCAGGCCGCGGAGGTCCTCGAGATGACGTTCCGCTCCTTCCGCTACTACGCCAAGAAGCTCGGGCTGATCGGCGGCAACGACTTCCAGCAGCAGGAATGAGCCGCGGAGGACGGCGCCGCGGGGAGGCTGCATGGACGCCCTACGACGTGACCTGTTCTTCGCCTGGCGCCTGCTGAGGCGCCGGCCGGGCTTCCTGGCGGCCGCGGTCCTCACCCTGGCGCTCGGCATCGGGCTCAATTCCGCGGTCTTCAGCCTCGTCAGCGCCGTGCTCCTGCGGCCGCTGCCGGTGGCGTCGCCGCAGGGCCTGGTGTCGATCTTCACCACGGAGCCCGACGAGCCCATGAGCCACGGTCCCACTTCGGCGGCCGATCTCGCCGACCTGAGGCGCGAGACGCGGAGCCTCGCCGAGCTCATCGCCTACACCTACACGCCGCTGGCGGTGGAGGACGGCGGCGAGAGCCGTCTCGTCCTGGGAAAGCGGGTCAGCCGCCGCTACTTCGAGCTCCTCGGCGTCGAGCCGGCGCTCGGCCGCTCCCTCGGCGAGGACAAGGCCGCGGGCGACACCGCCGTGCTGGCCTGGCCGGCCTGGCAGCGGCGCTACGGCGCCGATCCCGGCGTCGTCGGCAGGAGGCTGCGCGTCAACGGTCAGCCGGTGACCGTCGTGGGGGTGGCGCCGCGCGGCTTCTTCGGCCTGACCCGCGGCTTCGCCCCCGAGATGTGGCTGCCGCTCGACCTCGAGACGTCTCCGCGCCGCCAGGACCGCGACCTGCGCTGGCTCTGGGTCGTCGGCCGGCTGGCCCCGCCGGGATCGCTGGCGAGCGTGCGGGCCGAGATCGCGGGGCTCGCGGCGCGCCTCCGGGAAGACTTTCCCGCCAGCCACCGCGAACGGACCTTCGCCGCCCTGCCGACGGCGCAGGTGCTCTTCCTGCCGGACGTCGACGGCGGGCTCCGCGCGGCGTCGGCGGCGGCGCTGGCGGGCGTCGCCCTGGTGCTCCTCGTCGCCGCCG
>DASWIG010000120.1:0-2034 GCA_036397835.1 Thermoanaerobaculia bacterium | reverse complement strand
GAGCAGATGGGCGTGACCGCCGCCCGCCGCGCCCGCGAGCTGGCACTGCGCGTCCCTGAGGCGCGGCGCGCCCTGGCCGCGACTGCGAACCTGGCGGCTGAAGAGCTCACCCGGCGGTTGGACCGCGCCGGACGCGACTGGCGCGGGGCCCGCCCTTCGGTCGAGTCGCCCGACTCGGCGATCCCCGCCTCCGCCCATCCGCCGCAGCTCGACGTGATCGGAGCCGACGGCTCCCAAATCTATCCGGACCGTCACGCGGCTGCCCTGTATTTCCTGGTCAACATCGGGAGCCTTCACCTGGTCCACGGCAGCGGCGAAGCGCCGCAGGTTTCGAGCACTCCGAGGCTGGTGTTCGAAGACCGGGACCTGTACGACGAATTCGGCGGCCTGGTCCGGGCCGAATCGGTGCAGGCGGAGCGGGATATCGCCGAGATGGAGGAGCTCGCCCGGCGGGCGGAGGCGGCGCCGGCGCGGCCTTCCCTGGCCCTGCTCGACAACGGCCTGCTCCTGTGGATCGCGCTGCAGGAGAAGGAGCTCGGACGTGGGCCGGTGGAGGCGTACTTGTCGCGCTACTGGGCCGCCATGCGCCGGCTGCGCAAGGCAGGCTCGGCGCTGGCCGGCTTCGTCGACCGGCCGCGCAGCGCCGACGTCCTCTCGCTGCTCCACCTCGCCACCACCCCGCTGGAGGCGATCGATGCCGAGAAGCTGCGGGCGACTCCGTTCCGCGGCCTCGCCGACCGGGCCCTGTTCGCCGCCCACTTGAAACCCGACGAGCGCTCCGCCCTCTTCGTCGATGGTTCGCCCGTCAACCTGCGGTTCCACGAACAGGGACATCAGGTCCTCTTCTTCTACCTTCGCATCGGCCGGGACGATTCCATCGCCCGGATCGAGGTGCCGGGCTGGGTCGCCGAGCGCAAGGAGCTGCTGGACACGGTCCACGCCGGCATCCTCGAGCAATGCCGGATCACCGGCATTCCGTACGTGCTGGTGCGCGCCCACGAGTTGGCGGTGGTGACCCAGGCGGACCGGCAGCGCCTCGACGATCTGCTCGGCGCCGAGTTGATGCGCCAGGGGCTGACGCCCCGCTTGTCCCGCAAGGCCGAGACCAAGCGCTGGACCTCGTCGCGCCGGCGGCACGCCCTTTAGCCCTCCCGTGGATGCCAAGATCCCCCTCTCTGACGGTGCCGCTCCCGACCGCGGCCGCCATGAGTGACACCGAGATCGCCATCGGCCGCGTCACGCGCTGCAGCATCCGGGGATTCGCCGGCGCGACGCAGCTTCCCCAACCCGCCTTCCCGGCTTTCGGCGATTTCTGCCGGGCCGAGTTCCGCCGCGGGCCTGCGTCGGCGCCCGCCGCCGCGCCGACGTACGCGATCGGCCTGATCTACGACCTGAGCGTGCAGGACGACGAGCTCGCCCGGCAGCTCGCGGCCGCCGACCAGCCCACGGCCGAGCAGCTCCTGGACTCGCAATACCGGCGGGCGGTGCCGGTCGAAATCAGCGCCCTGACCGTCGGCTATCGCGACGGCGACCGCTGGGTCTCCTCCTTGCCGCCCCAACCGCCCCTCACCCTCAGCCCGATCTACCTCCTCCCCGACGAGGACGTGCGCCTCTTCACCGAAGATCTGGGATTCGTCCGCCACATCCTGGGCGCCGAAGCCGTGCCGCCCGAGGACCTGCTGGCGGCCGCGCTGCGGCGGGCGGCGTCGGCCCGCCCCGCCTCCGCCCGCCGCGAGTACATCTTGCGCGCCGCCCGCGAGGCGGCCCGCCGCCTGAGCCAGGACCTCGGCCGACTCGAGACCGTGCTCGAAGGCCTGAGGGAATGGGGGACCTCGGAGTCGCGCTCCCATGGGTGAAGCCTCCGCGCTCGACGCCGCCCTGGGCCCTCGCCGCCCCGAGCATCCCTTGGGCACGGTCGTCGACGGATCGCTCTCGGCCGGCCTTCAAGTCCGGCTCCATCCGCGCTTCGCCCTCGAGAAGCTGGCCGTCGGCCGGTACGTGGTGATCGAAGGGCGGGAGACCGGGCGCCGCTTC
>DASWIG010000119.1:0-5389 GCA_036397835.1 Thermoanaerobaculia bacterium | reverse complement strand
GTTGGCGAAGTAGGAGGCGTAGACGAAGGTCACCACCAGCGTGGTGAACGGCGAGTTGGCGAAGTCGTAGAGGCACCAGGACCAGACGGTCCGACGGTCGGCGGTCGCGGGTGACGGCATGTCTCCTCCAGGCCAGGGCGGACGGGAGCCGGCATTCTAGCGCATTGACAATCCCGCCCCCGCCCCCTACAATCTCCTCTCCCGTCTACCGGGTCCGTTCCTCGGTAGCTCAACGGTAGAGCAGTCGGCTGTTAACCGACGGGTTGGGGGTTCAAGTCCCTCCCGAGGAGCCAAGCTCTGAACGTCCAACCCCCGGGATTCCGGGGGTTTTGCCTTTTGGTCATGACGCCGCCGATCGCGCGAACGCTCACCCTCGTCCTCCCCGTTCTCGCCCTGCTCGCTCCGCCGGCGGCGCCTCAGGAGGCGCGGCAGCGGCTGACGCGTCCCGACGTCGTCCTGATCACCGTCGACACGCTGCGCTACGACCGGCTCTCCGCCCACGGCTATCGGCGGCCCACCTCGCCGCACCTGGACGCGTTGCTCGCCGGGAGCGCCCGCTTCGATCAGGCGCGGGTGGTCGAGCCGCTCACCGGGCCGTCGATGGTGTCGCTGATCACGTCGCGCTACCCCCACCACCACGGTGCCTCGCGCAACGGTCTCAGGATGCGTCCCGAGATGCTGGGGCTCGGCAAGGTTCTGAAGGCCCGCGGATACGTCACCGCGGCCTTCGTGGGCAACTGGACCCTGCGCGACGAGCTCTGCGGGCTCGGCGAGCACTTCGACGAGTACCACGAGGTCTTCAGCCGCAAGCGCTGGCTCGGGATGTTCAAAGGCGAGGCCACGGCGGAGGACCTGACCGACGACGCCCTGGAGTGGGTGGACGACCACCTCGACGCGCCCCGTCGCCGTCCCTTCCTGCTCTGGGTCCACTACGTCGAGCCCCACGCGCCCTATCGCCTCCACGAGCAGTTCCGCGGGCGCCTCGGCATCACGCGGCGCGACGAGGTCGACGCCGGCGACCGCTACGACACCGAGGTGGCCTTCGTGGACCACGCCATCGGCCGCCTGCTGCGGGGCCTCGACCGATCCCGCGGCGGCGCCGGCACGCTGATCGCGTTCTCCTCCGACCACGGCGAGAGCCTCGGCGAGCACGGCTACTGGGGGCACGGGCGTCACGCTTACGACGTGACGCTGCGCATCCCGATGAGCTTCGCGTGGGAGGGGAGGATCGCGCCGCGCTCGATCGCGGCCCTGGCCTCGAACCTCGACGTGGCGCCGACGGTGCTCGGCCTCATCGGCCTGCCCAGCCCCGAGGAATTCGCGGGCCATGACTTCTCGGCCGCCCTCCGCGACGCCGCGGCGCCGCCCGCCGGCCGGATCACCTACCACCAGGCCCACAAGGGGGTGACCAAGGGCCGGTCGGGCGAAGCGCGGCAGAGAGGTCTCCTGGAGGTCGCCGTGGTCGAGGGAGGGCGCAAGGAGATCCTCCGCGTCCGGGGAGGGAGGGCCCGCCGCGTCTTCGACCTCGGCGCGGACCCCTACGAGAACGACAACGGCGTCGGCCCGGGCTCGTCGGCGTCGGCCGCGCTCCTGAGCTGGCTGGCGGCGGTGCAGACGGGGCTGGTCGCGGCCGACCTGCTGCCCACCACGCCGCTGGACGACGAGAGCCTCGAGAAGATGCGGGCCCTGGGATACGTCGAGTAGGGTGCGCACCCTACTTCTCGGCGCGGGCAGCGGGCCGCGGCTTGCGCTCCGCCTCCGCGAGCTCGTCGCGGACCTTGTCCGCGACCTCGGCCATCTGCAGCCCCTCGAACATCGCGATCGCCTCCCGCAGCTTCTGGCCGGCCAGCCGCGGATTGCCCGTGAGCTCGGCGAGAGTGCCCTGGAGCCACGTCAGGCGCGCGTTCATGACCGGATCCCCCACCTGCCGGTAGAGCGCCCGGGCGCGTACGACGACGGCGCGGGCGAGGACCGACATCCGCAGATGGGCCAGGAAGAGCGCCAGGTTGTGGTAGGCGCTGAGGGCCAGGCGGGGGCTCTGCCGCTCGTCGATGGCGGCCAGCCCCTCGAGCAGACACAGGACCCCCCGTTCCAGGTCGCCCTGGCGCCCGAGCCGCACCCCGCGACGGATGAGCTCGGCGCCGTGGATTTGTCTGGGATTCATACCCTCTCCGAAGCTCTCGCGGACCCGCCGCCCTCGTCGGAGCGTCGTTGCCGGGCTACGAGGCGAAAATCATACATGAGGCGACCTCCATTTGACGATTCAGAGAGGCTCACTTTCCCCAAGGCGAAATCGGCATGGCCAGGGTGTCCGTATAGCGGCCAGGCGGGCCGGCGCGCCGGCGGCATGGCCGCGGGCGGGCTCCCGCCGGGGCTCACGGTGAGGATACTATGCTCGCCGGAGCCCCGCCCCGGTTCGGTAGACTTACCCGCGTCGGCGAAGCGGGCCGAACCGCGGGCGTCGCGACGGAGAGCTCCGTGATCGAATTCTTCCACGTCACCAAGCGTTATCCCGGCGGCCAGGAGGGTCTCGTCGACGTCACGCTCGAGATCGCCAAGGGCGATCTCGTCTTCCTCACCGGCGCCAGCGGCGCCGGCAAGACCACGTTCCTGAAGCTGATCTACCGCGAGGAGATCCCCACCGAGGGGCAGATCCTGGTCAACGGCCGCAACGTCTCGTCGCTGCCGCAGTCCAAGATCCCTTACCTGCGGCGGACCATCGGCGTGGTCTTCCAGAGCTTCCGCCTGATCCCCCGCAAGACGGTCTTCGAGAACGTGGCCTACCTGCCGCGCATCCTCGGCCTCGACGCCAAGGAGCAGCGCAAGCAGGCGTTCGAGACGCTGCGCATGGTCGGCCTCGCGCACCGCATGAACGCCTTCCCGATGCAGCTCTCGGGGGGCGAGCAGCAGCGCGTCGCGGTGGCCCGGGCGCTGATCAACCGGCCGGACATCCTGCTCGCCGACGAGCCCACGGGCAACCTCGATCCCGACCTGTCGGAGGAGATCCTGCGTCTCTTCCTGCAGATCAACCTGCAAGGGACGACGGTCGTCTTCGCCACCCACAACCGCGACCTGATCCGCAGGGTGGGCCGGCGCGTCCTGACGCTTCACGGCGGCGCGCTGGTGGACGATCAGGTCCTCGAAGGCACTCTCCCGGGCCTTCTCGCCGGGAGCCTCGCCGAGCCGGCGCTGACGGGAATCGCGTCTTGAGCTTCGCCCAGGCCTTCGCCTACTTCTTCCAGGAAGCCTGCCAGAGCCTGGTGCGAAGCTGGAAGGTGAGCCTGCTCGCCGTGCTCACGATCACCGTGAGCCTCTTCCTCGGCGGCGTCTTCCTGCTGGTGAGCGGCAACCTCGAGACCATGATCTCGCGCTGGCGCGCCGAGTCGAAGATCGTGGTCTATCTCGAGGCGGGCGCCGCCGACGCCGACCACGGGAGCCTTCTCGGCACCCTGCGCGAGGCGCCCTGGGCCACGGGCGTCGAGCTGGTGAGCTCGGCCACGGCGCGCCAGCGCTTCCGCCACGCCTTCCCCAGCCTGGCGGACCTGCTCGAGGGCTGGGGCGAGGAGCCCCTGCCCTCGTCCTTCGAGGTCAGCCTCGACCTCGCCAGGATGGAGAGAGGGGTGGCACAGGGCGCGTTCGCGGCGTGGATCGAGCGGATCCGGGCCGACCCGGCCGTGTCGATGGTGGACGACGACCGTGACTGGCTCGAGCAGTTGGAGGCCGTGGTGCTGGTGATCCAGGGCCTCGGCATGGTGCTCGGCGCCATCCTGCTGGCGACCGCCGTCTTCACGATCTCGAGCGTCATCCGCCTCACCGCCTACCTCTACCGCGACGAGATCGCGGTCATGCGCATGGTGGGCGCCACCGAGTTCTTCATCCGCGGCCCCTTCTATCTGGAGGGCTTCCTGCAGGGCATCGTCGGTTCGCTGGCGGCGGTCGGCGCGTTGTTCGGAGCGTTCCGTTTCCTCGTCGAGCGCGGCGAGAGCTCGGCCCTGGCGTCGGTGCTGACCGCGCAGTTCCTGGGGCCGGCCGAGATCGCGCTCCTGGTGGGCGTCGGCGCCCTCGCCGGCATGATCGGCGCCGTGACCTCGCTGCGCAAGGAATCCCTGGGCCAGACCGCCGAGTACCCGGACTGGTCAAGCGCGTAGAGGTCGACCGGAACCCTCACCCCCGACCCCTCTCCCAGGGAGGGAGAGGGGGGTTGGGGGAGAGGGCGGATCAGTACATCCCGCCCATGCCGCCCGGCATGCCGCCGCCGCCCTTGTCCTTCTTCTCCTTGATCTCGCAGACCGTGGCCTCGGTGGTCAGCAAGAGCCCGGCGATCGACGCCGCGTTCTGGAGCGCGTTCTTGGCGACCTTGGCGGGGTCGATGATGCCCGCTTTCACCAGGTCCTCGTACTCGCCGGTGTCGGCGTTGAGGCCCACGTTGCCCTTCTTCGCCAGGATGTCGCGCACCACCACCGAGCCCTCGTGGCCGGCGTTGGCCGCGATCTGGCGCGAGGGCTCCTCGAGCGCCCGGCGCACGATCGCCACGCCCACCGCCACGTCGCCCTCGGCCTCGACCTTGTCGACGGCCTCGATGGCCCGCAACAGCGCCACGCCGCCGCCGGCCACGATGCCCTCTTCGACCGCCGCCTTGGTGGCGTGCATCGCGTCTTCCACGCGCGCCTTCTTCTCCTTCATCTCGGTCTCGGTCGCCGCGCCCACCTGGATCACCGCCACGCCGCCGACCAGCTTGGCCAGCCGCTCCTGCAGCTTCTCGCGGTCGTAGTCCGAGGTCGTGTCCTCGATCTGGGTGCGGATCTGCTTGACCCGGCCGGCGATCGCCTCGCGATGCTTCTTGTCCGCGGCGTCGGTCACCAGGGTCGTTTCGTCCTTGGTGATGACGACCTTCTTGGCCTCGCCGAGGTCTTCCCAGCGCACGTTCTCGAGCTTGATGCCGAGGTCTTCGGTGATCACCTTGCCGCTGGTGAGGACGGCGACGTCCTCGAGCATGGCCTTGCGGCGGTCGCCGAAGCCCGGGGCCTTGACCGCCGCCACCTTGAGGGTGCCGCGCAGCTTGTTGACCACCAGGGTCGCCAGGGCCTCGCCCTCGAGGTCCTCGGCGATGATCAGGAGGGGCTTGCCCTGCCGCGCCGTCTGCTCGAGCACCGGCAGGAGGTCCTTCATCGAGCTGATCTTCTTCTCGTGGAGCAAAACGCGGACGTCCTCGAGCACCACTTCCTGGCGCTCGGGATCGGTCACGAAATAGGGCGAGAGGAAGCCGCGGTCGAACTGCATGCCCTCGACCACCTCGAGGGTGGTGTCGAGGCCCTTGGCCTCCTCGACGGTGATCACGCCGTCCTTGCCGACCTTCTCCATGGCCTCGGCGATGATCCCCCCGATCTCG
>DASWIG010000118.1:0-7858 GCA_036397835.1 Thermoanaerobaculia bacterium | reverse complement strand
CGTGCTCGGCGAGGCCCGAGAGCAGGCCTTCGAGGTAACGCCCGACGCCGGTGCGCTCGCCCTCCATCTCGTAGGCGAGGACGCCGACCTTCACGCCACGACCTCCACGTGCCCGGCGTCGAGGAACCAGAGCTCGAACCGTGGACGCTCGGCCAGGCCCAGGGCCTCGCCCACGGCGCGCGCGTAAACGTCGCCCTGGGGGGCATAGCGCCGCGCGTGCTCGGCGATCGTCGCGGCCGTCGGCACCAGGTCGGTCTTGAAATCCGCCACCACCAGAGCTTCCGAGGCCGGGTCGCGATACACGAGGTCGACGATCCCCGTGAGATAGCCCACGGCCTGGTCGTCGCCGGGCGGCAGGAGGACGGGCAGCTCCCGCGCCACCGCGTGCCGGCTGATGGCGAGGAATCGCGCCAACAGCGGCCCCTCGGCGAAGCGGTCGAAGAGGCGCTGCGCCCGCGCCAGGGCGTCGCCGTCGCCGTCGAAGAGCTCCACCAGCTCCGGCAGGCGTCGCCGCTGGCGCGCCAGCTCGCCCTCGGGGTCGGCCGCGAGGTCGAAGGTCTCGAGCAGGCGGTGCAGGGCCGAGCCGGCGGCCAGGGCGGCGCTTCGCCGGACTGGCTCCACCCGTTCCTCGGGAGAGGGCGAGTCGGGCGCGAAGAGCTCGGCGGCGAGCTTGGAGGCGACCTGGCGGAACGGCCGCGCCATGCGCAGCGCCGCCCGAGCGCGCTCGCGGCGCAGGCGTTCGTCCACGGAGCGCACTGCTTCCAGGCTGGGTAGCTCGAGGCCAGAGTCGGACAGGTCTGACAGGTCCGACAGGTCCGACTCGTCCGACTGAGCCTTGCGCCCCGGCAGGCGCCACAGCACGTCGCCGTCGCGGCGACGGTCGCCGCCGCTTTGCCACAGGTCCACGAGCTCGGTGGGGGAGGGGGCCGCGCCCTGGCGGTAGAGCAGCAGGTCGAGGTGGGTTGACGCGCGAGCGAGCGGCGCTCGCTCGCCGTCGAGGGGACGGCGGCCGGCGATCACCAGCCGCTCGGACGCCCGCGTCATGGCGACGTAGAGGCTGCGCACGAGCTCGGCCCGCGCCACCTCCTCGCGGCGCGTCACGAGCTCGTCGAAGCCGGCGGTGGCGGCGCCGAAGAGGCGGTACTCGACACGGCCCCCTCGGGGGGGATCGGGGGGGAGAGCACGGCCGCCGAGCTCGCCGATCTCGACGGTCACGGCGCTGCGGGTGCCGGCTTCCTTGTGCGTCTGCAAGAGGTAGACGTGGCGGAACTCGAGGCCCTTGGCCTTGTGGATGGAGGTCACCAGCACGGCGTCCGCCGCCGCTTCGGCGGGATGCGCCTCCTCGGCCTCGAATTCCTCGGCGATGCGCCGGCGCAGGCGCCGCAGCACGCGGTGGCGGTCGCCGGCCTCCTCCTCGAGCGCCGTGGCCAGCTCGGCGAAGAAGCGCTCGAGGTTGGCGAGGCGGAAGCCGCCGAGGTAGCGCGCCGCCTCGGTGGCCTCGAAGAGCGTCAGGCGCCGCAGCGCGTCCACGAAGACGTCGGCGGGCTCGCTCGCGAACGCGCGCCGCAGCCGCGACAGGCAGGCGGCGGCGTAGGCCAGGTTGTTCTCCCAGCCGGCGACGCGGTCGATCCCCGGCACCTCCCGCGGCACCTCGAGGCCGGCGACGAGGGCGCGGATCTCGGCGAGACGCTCGTCGTCGCCCTCGCCGTCGAGGGCGGCGAGCCGGCCGGGCAACCCGGCCCGCCACAGCGGCGCCAGCGCGGCGTCGGGCACGCCGACGGCGGCCGAGCGCAGGAAGGTGAGCAGCGCCAGCAGATCGGCCGGCTCGAGCACGGCGCGCACCAGGGCGGCGGCGTCGAGGATCTCGCGTCGCCGGTAATACTGGCGGTCGCGGCTCACCACGAACGGCACCGCGGCCTCGCGCAGCGCCGCCAGGTAGACCTCGAGGTCGGTCAGGCTGCGCAGCAGGATCCCGACGTCGCTCCAGGCCACGCCGGCGCGCCGCAGCTCGCGCAGGTCGGCGGCGAGGGCGCCCGCTTCGAGCTCGCTCGTCTCCTGGGCCGATCCCGCCGCCGGCCGCCGCGGATCCTCGGGGTCCGGCCGCCAGGAGACCCAATGCTCCACGGCTGGGAGCGCGGGCGTCCCGCCGGCTTCCGGAAGCGGGCGGGACGCCCGCGCTCCCAGCGAGGTCGCTCGCAGGGGCCGGAACTGAGGCTGGAGGCCGCTCTCGCGCACCATCACCGGCCCGATCACCCGCTCGACCTCGGCGAGGACCGCCGGCGTCGAGCGGAAGTTCTCGTCGAGCGTCAGCACCTCGCCCCCGGCCGCCACGACCGCCGCCACGAAGTCCTCGTAGGCGGCCAGGTCGGCGTTGCGCCAGCCGTAGATCGACTGCTTGGGATCGCCGACCACGAAGAGCCCGGGCCGCTCGCCGGCGGGACCTTCGAGAGCCAGCCGGCGGATGAGGTCGCACTGCACGCGGTCGGTGTCCTGGAACTCGTCGACGAGCAACTGGTCGGTGCGCCGGCGCAGTTGGGCCACCAGCCCGGGATGGCCGGCGGCGAGCGTCCCGGCCTCGCGCAGGAGGTCGGCGAAGCCGAGGGCGCCGCGGGCGCGCATCGCGGCCCGCACGCGCTCGAGCAGCGGCGCCACCACGCGGCGCCCGTGGGTCAGGAGCTCGGGATCGAGGCGCCCGGCGTGGCGGCGCAGGCGGTAGAGGGCGTCGGCCAGCGGCATGAGCTGGTGGCGGATGCTCGAGAGCCGCTCGCGCTCGGCCTGGTTGGCGGTGTCGCCGCGCCCCCACAGGCGCAGGTGGTCGGTGAGGTGGGGGGGCAGCGTCTCGTCGAGCCAGGCCCGGAGGTCGGCGATCTCGCAGGGCGCGGCGCCCGGACGGCGGGCGCCGCGGAGCCGCCGGCGCAGGCCGCCGAGCCGGTCGAGCAGGGCGGCGGCGTTGCGGGCGCGCGAGCGGTCCATGCGGCGCACCTCGAGCAGCGTCAGCAGACGGTTGACGGCGTCCCACAGCCGCTCCACGAGCTCGCCGCGGCGCGCGGGCGAGAGCGGATCGCCGGCGAGCGCCGCGCCCGTCCAGCCGGCGGCGGCCAGCTCGCTCACGGCGGCGGCGATCTCCACCGGCCCCCGGCCGCGGGCCGACAGCGCCAGGAAGTCGGGATCGCCAGGGTCGCCGTAGGCGTCGGCCAGCGCGGCCTCCACCGTCTCCTCCACGACCTCGCGCAGCACGCCGCCATCGGCGTCGACGGTGAAGTGGGGGTGGACGCCGGCCTCGAAAGGGTGCTCGGCGAGGAGCTTGCGGCAGAAGGAGTGGATGGTGCGCACCTGGAGGTGGTCGGCGGCGCCGAGCAGGGCGGCGGCGCGGCGGCGGACCGTGTCGGAGCCGTAGGACGAGGACGGATGGTCGAGCACCGTGAGGCCCGCCGGACGGCTGGCGAGCTCGACCTGGGCGAGCCCCGCCACCACCCGCTCGGCCATCTCGGCCGCCGCGGCCTCGGTGAAGGTGATCGCCACCACGCCGCCGAGGGTGGCGGCGGCCACGCGGTCCTCCTCGCCGCGGCCGCCCTCCTCGACTCTCGCCGGACGCCCGCGCAGGCGTTCGGCGGCCCGCGTCCACCCCGGCCCCAGCGACCAGGCGAGCACGCGGGCGACCAGGGTGGCGGTCTTGCCGGTGCCGGCGCCGGCCTCGACCACCAACGGCCGCGAGAACTCGCGTTGCGCTTCGAGGCGGGCGTGGTGGTCGCTCACGGACCCTCACCAGGTGATCGAATAGGCGCAGGAATTCGCCCCCAGCTTCTTGCACGGCGCGTTGTCGTGATGGACCACGTCGAGGTAGGGGTTGGCCGGCTCGAAGCGCCGCGTCAGCGCGTCGAGCAGACCGCGGTCGAAGTCGCAGGGATAGGGGTTGAGCGTGTGCATCTGCCCGCTCCGGTTGCCCGTCTTCATGAAGGTGTAATGGCCCGCCTCGCCGCCGCGATGGGTGCCGCGGTAGGCCTCGTCGAGCGCGAAGAGCGCCTTTTCGAGGGTGTCGATCTGCGGCGAGATCGGCGCCGACAGCGGGATCTGCCGCGCCAGCAGGAAGAGCGTGTTGGGGCCGATCTGCTCGACGATGGTCTTGAACGAGTCGAGCCAGGCCTGCTGCGAGTACCACTGCCCGGAGCGCGGGCTGACGATGCCGTGGTCCTTGAGGATGCCCTCGGCGAGGCTCTTGAAAGCGCCCATGACCTCGACGAACGACAGCACGACGTCGCCCAGCACCTCGACGTCGGGCGCGAATGCCTTGTATTGTGCCATTCCCTGTCTCCCGTCCCGGCTGTGTTGTCTGGGGCGGGACTTTACCACGGCAAGGCCAGGCTGCATGTGTGAATCGGTCCTGACCGTTCCCTGGGTTCTCGGCTCGTGGCTGTGCTCCCTGGTCGTCTTCTGCGGTCTCGGTCTCCAGGTCCGCCGCGGCTTCGGCCTCGGCACGGTCACGGCGGCTGACGTCCTCGATGCCTTCTGGGTCGGCTGGGCCGCCGCGATCGCGATCCTCCAGGTCTGGCACCTGGCGCTGCCCGTCGACGCCAGGGCGCCGGCGGTGATCACGGCGCTGGGGCTCCTCGGGTGGGCGGGCGAGCGCGCCGCCCTGCGCCCGTTGCTGGCGCGGGCCTGGGAGCGCAAGGGTCCGGTGGCGGCGTGGCTCGCCCTGGGCGCGCTCCTGGCGGCCGCGGCCCTCGGCCCGATCCGGCACTACGACACCGGCCTCTACCTGCTTCCCACCCTGGGGTGGATCGAGGCGCACCCGATCGTGCCCGGGCTCGGCAACCTGCACGGCCGGCTCGCCTACAACAGCGCCTTCCTGCTCTACGCGGCCCTCTTCGACGCGGGTCCCTGGGCCGGGACGTCGCATCACCTCGCCAACGGACTGCTGATCTTCGCCCTCCTCGCGCAGGTCGTCGCCGGCGCCTGGCGTTGCCTGCGGCGGCGGCGCGCGGCGCGCACGCACGACTTCTTCGGCTTCCTGCTCGCCGGACCGGTCGTGGCCCTCGTTCTGGGCGGCACGCTGCCGAGTCTGTCGACCGACCTGCCGGCCGCGGCGCTCAGCTTCGTGATCGCGTGGCGTTTCCTCCGGCTCCTGACCAGCGAGGGCCGCGAGCGCCGCTTCGAGCTCTTCGCCCTCGCCCTGCTGGCGGCGGCCGGCATGGCGGTCAAGCTGAGCCTCGCCGTCTTCGCCGCCCTGGCGCCGGTGATCGCCGTGGCGGTGACCGCGGTGAAGGCGCGCCGGGAGCGGGACGGCCACTTCGGGCTGGCCGGGACCGTGCTGCCGATGGCGGCGGGCGCCGCCGCGATCCTCGGGCCGTGGGCGGTCCGCTGCGTCTTGCTGACGGGCTACGCCGTCTTTCCCGGCGGCCTGATCGCGTTTCCCGTGGCCTGGCGGATCCCGCGCGGCATGGTGCTCGACGAGAGCAACTGGATCTACAGCCGGGCGCGCAGCACCACCGCCCACTGGGGCGACACCCTGGGCTCCTGGGACTGGCTCGACGTCTGGCTGCGGGACCTGCCGCCGAGCGTCACCCAGCCGGTCCTGGTCCTGGCGCTGGCGCTCGGCGCCGGGATCGTCCGCCGGCTGCGCCGGGGAGCCCTGGCGGTGCCGCGGCGGGCCTGGCTCTTCCTCGTTCCCCCCATCCTGGCCCTCGGCGGGTGGTTCCTCACCGCGCCGGCGCCGCGGTTCGCGGCGCCGCTGGTCACCGTCCTCGCCGCCGGCGCCACCTGCCTGATCTTCCCGGCCGGCGCCCGCCACGCCGCGGCGATCGGCGGGATCTTCGCGCTCGTCATCGTGCTGCCGGCGATCCGGAGCCCGGGCGAGGAGGCCGACGACGGGCCCTATTGCGAGTTTCCGCGGATCGCCTACCGGACGCGGACCGCGGAAAGCGGTCTCGTGACCTACGCGCCGCCGGGCGAGGACATCCAATGCTGGGAGGCGCCGCGGCCCTGCAGCCCCTACTTCAAGCCGCAACTGCGGCTGCGCGCGAGCGCGGACCTCGGCCGCGGCTTCTATCTCACGCAGCGGCGCTTCCAGCTCGCGTACCATGAGGACACCCGTCTGCCTCCCGGCTTCCGGCTCTCGCCCGACCTCGGCGTCAACCTCGGCTCCGGCTGGCGCCCGCGCGGCAACGGCGCAGACCTCCCCACCGTGACCAACGTCGGCAAACTCTTCGTCTATGCCGAGCGGGCGACGACCGCGCGGCTGCGGGCCGAGGTGCGGCGGATCACGCGCAACCGCGACGCCGTGGCGAGCGGACGGCTGCGCGTCGTCCTCGCCGGCCAGCCGGTCCTCGCCAGGGAGATCCGCGGCGGCGACCTCGTCGAGCTCGAGCTCGCCCTGCGCCGCGGCTTCAACGCCGTCTTCCTCGAGGTCGCGGCCGAAGACCCGCAGATGCGGCCGCCGGACGACCTCGCCGGCCTTACCTGGGTCCGGGTCGTCTTCGCCGAGGTCGAGATCACCGGCGGCTAGCGGCGCAGGCCGAGCGAGAGGTAGACGAGCGGCCGCAGGATGCTCCACCAGCCGACGATGGGCTTCATCTTGGTGATGCCCAGCCGCCTCGGCGGATAGATCTTGTGGACCGGGACCTCGCGGCAGGCGTAGCCCAGGGTCAGGGCCTTGTAGAGCAGGTAGGGCTCGAGCTCGTAGCGGTCGAGCCAGCCCTGGTCGAGGTCGACGCGCGGATCGTCGAAGAAGCTCATGCGGATGGCGCGGAAGCCGTTCGTCGACTCGGTGACCCGGCGCCGCGTGAGCAGCGACGTCAGGCGGGCGTGGAGGCGGGTGCTCCAGACCCGGTAGCCGGGCATGTCGCCGCCGTAGCCGCCGCCCGGCAGGAACCGCGAGCCCTGCACGAAATCGCAGCCTTCCGCGGCGATGGGCTCGAGCAGGCGGGGGATCTCCGCGGGATCGTCCTTGTTGTTGCCGGCGACGATCACCAGCACGTCGTAGCCCTCCTGCTGGGCGACGCGGACGATCCTGCGGATGGCGTAGCCGACGCCGTGGTCGCGGCCCAAGGAGAGCACCCGGGCGCCCCCGGCCCGCGCCACCTCGGCGGTGCGGTCGGTGGAGCCGTCGTCGACGACCAGGAATTCGTCGACCACGTCCCAGGCCATGCGCTCGCAGACCGCGCCGATCTTGGCTTCCTCGTCGAGGCAGGAGGTGGCGCAGAGCACGCGCAAGCCCCGGTACATGGCGGTCCGGGATCCTATAACATCGCGCCGTGCCACGCCCTCAATCCGACCTGCCGCGACCCGTGCGTCTCGGCGTCCTCGGCGCCGGCCGCTGGGGACCGAACCTGGTGCGCACCTTCATGACCGAGCTGGGCAGCGAGGTGGTGACGGTCTGCGACCTCTCGCCGGAGCGCCGCGAGCTGATCGCCGGCCACTATCCGTCGATCGCGGTGGCGGCCGATCCCGAAGCGGTGCTCGCCGACCCGTCGCTCGACGCGGTGGTGGTCGCCACCCCGACGCAGTCCCACTACGAGCTGACCCGCCGCGCGCTGCTCGCCGGCAAGGACGTGCTGGTGGAGAAGCCGCTGTGCCGGACCGTGGCCGAGGCGGACGAGCTCCTCGACCTCGCCCGGCGCCGCGAGCGCGTGCTCTTCACCGGTCACGTCTTCCTCTACAACCAGGCCGTGGCCGAGCTCAAGCGGCGGATGCTCGACGCGGCGATGGGCGACGTCTACTACGTCCACGCCCGCCGCACCAACCTCGGCCCGATCCGCAGCGACGTCCACGCCGGCTGGGACCTCGCCGCGCACGACGTCTCCGTCTTCCTCTACCTCAAGGAGACGCTGCCGGCCGAGGTCTCGGCCGTCGGCCAGGATTA
>DASWIG010000117.1:0-1716 GCA_036397835.1 Thermoanaerobaculia bacterium | reverse complement strand
GGGGCGCAGCCAGGACCGCAAGGGCGGAGGCGGCTCGAAAACGGAAAGTCCGAAGCGTCATAAGGCGTCCTCGCAAGTCGTCCCGACCATCGGCTGCTCATCCTACAATGGCTCGGGCTCAGGCAACGCCGCCAGTGACTGGACTACAATCGGACGCGATGCCCGCCACCCGGAGCGAGATCACCCGGATCCTCGACGAGTGGAGCGCCGGCGACCCGGACGCCCTCGCCAAGCTCATGCCCGAGGTCGTGGACGACCTCCATCGCATGGCCGAGCGCTACCTGAATCGCGAAGGCCCCGGCCAGACGCTCCAGCCTACCGCCCTCGTCAACGAGGTCTACCTGCGGCTGGTCGGGCGCCGGACCGTGCGCTGGCAGAACCGGGCCCACTTCTTTGCCTTCACGGCCGAGCTGATGCGCCGCATCCTGGTGGACGTCGCGCGCCGCAAGCACGCTGAGAAACGGGGGGGCGGCGCCGTCAAGGTCGCGCTCGACGCCGCCCTGAATCTGCCCCGGGAAGACGATCCGGACCTCATCGCGGTCGACGACGCCCTCGTGGCTCTCGCCAAGGTCGACCCTCGCCAGGCCCGGATCATCGAGCTGCGCTTCTTCGCGGGCCTCGAGCTGACCGAGATCGCCGAGGTGGTGGACGTCTCGCTGGCCACGGTCAAACGCGAGCTGCGCACCGCCAAGCTCTGGCTGGTCGGCGAGCTGACCCGAGAATGATCCGGCGAGCCGTCGCCGGCCCTTTCTGCGCGTTCTTGTTATGAGCTCCGATCTCGTCCCGCTTCTGCGGGTATCCTTTCCGGGGAGGGTCCGACCCTCTCCCGTTCCTTTTCCGGCTGTCCGCCCTCCTCTCGATCGGGTGGGATCTTCAGCTTGAACCCGGAAGGAGGACGCGCGTGACGCCGCAACGGTGGCAACAGGTCAAGGTCATCCTCGACGAGGCTCTGGAGCTGGATCCGGCCGCGCGCCGGACCCTGGTGGACGAAGCGTGCGCCGAGGATCCGTCGCTTCGCGAGGACCTTGAGTTCTACCTCGGGCTCGACGAAAGCCGTGGCGACTTCGTCGACCGGCCGGTCTTCTCGGTGCAGGGAGGCAAGGCGGAGATCGAGGAGGCGAGCTCGATCGGACCTTACAAGGTGATCCGCCGGATCGGCCGCGGCGGCATGGGCGCCGTCTACCTCGCTCAACGCGAGGACGACTACAAGAAGCTCGTCGCGGTCAAGCTCATCAAGCGGGGCATGGACACCGAGGAGATCGTCCGGCGCTTCCGCAACGAGCGCCAGGTCCTGGCCCAGCTCGACCACGCCAACATCGCCCGTCTCCTCGACGGCGGCAGCACCGAGGACGGCCGCCCCTTCCTCGCCATGGAGTACGTCGAGGGCGAGCCGATCGACCGCTACTGCGACGAGCGGCGGCTCGCGGTCCGCGAGCGCCTCGAGCTCTTCATGGAGGTCTGCGCGGCCGTCCGCTTCGCCCACCAGAACCTCGTCGTCCACCGCGACCTCAAGCCGGGAAACATCCTGGTCACCGGCGACGGCACGGTCAAGCTCCTCGACTTCGGCATCGCCAAGGTGCTCTCCGGGGGGGCCGACTTCTCGATGCTGACGACCGTGCCGGAGCGCCGGCTGATGACGCCGTGGTACGCGAGCCCGGAGCAGGTGCGCGGCGAGCTGATCACCACCGCGAGCGACACCTACACCCTGGGCGTGCT
>DASWIG010000116.1:0-8110 GCA_036397835.1 Thermoanaerobaculia bacterium | reverse complement strand
TACGGTCCCTTCACGGCCGTCCACGACGTCTCGTTCACCGTCGCCGACGGCGAGATCGTCGGCATGCTCGGCCCCAACGGGGCCGGCAAGACGACCACGCTGCGCATGATCACCGGCTTCCTGCCGCCCTCCGCCGGGCGGGTCACGGTGGCCGGGCACGACCTGCTCAGCGAGCCCAAGAAGGCGCGCCGCGAGCTCGGCTACCTGCCCGAGAACGTGGCCCTCTACGGCGAGATGCGGGTCCGCGAGTACCTCGGCTACCGCGCCCAGCTCGAGGGCATGAAGCGCGCCGACGCCCGCCAGGCCATCGAAAACGCGGTGCGCCGGTGCCTGCTCGAAGAGGTCGAACGGCAGATCATCGGCACCCTGTCGAAGGGCTACCGCCAGCGCGTGGGGCTCGCCGCCGCCATCCTCCACGCTCCGCGCGTGCTGGTGCTCGACGAGCCCACCGTGGGCCTCGACCCCAAGCAGATCATCGCCATCCGCGAGCTCATCCGCGAGCTCGGCCAGGAACGTACCCTGCTGCTCTCGACCCACATCCTGCCCGAGGTCGAGCAGCTCTGCCACCGCGTCTTCATCGTCGACCGCGGACGCCTGGTGGCCGAGGGCACGCCGCAGGAGCTGCGCGACCAGGCCCAGGGCCACGCCGTGCTCCAGGTGACGCTCAAGGACGCGCCGGCCGACGCCGCCGACGTGCTCGGCGGCGTCGACGGCGTCGCGGCCGTGCGGGCCGAGCCCGCCAACGGCGAGACGCGACTCGCCCTGGAGTGCCGCCAAGGCGTCGACCTGCGCGAGGCGGTGTTCAGGGCCGCCGTGGCCAAGGGCTGGACGCTGCTCGGGCTGCGCGAGGAGAAGGCGTCGCTGGAGGACGTCTTCGTGCGCTTGACGGCACAGGACGGGGCGCCGGCCGTGCCGCCGGAAGACGCGCTGGCCGCTGCGGAGCCGGAGGCGAAGAGAGATGAAGATGAAGATGAAGATGAAGATGAAGATGAACCCCGGAAGGACGACGAGGGGGTGACGCCGTGAACGGGATACTGGCCACCCTGCGCCGCGAGCTCTTCGCCTATTTCTACTCCCCGCTGGCCTACGTCGTCCTGACGTTCTTCCTGCTGGTCAACGGCTACGTCTTCGCGCTCATCGTGAGCTTCCTCAGCGATCCGCGCTCGAGTGGCAGCACGACGCCGCTCAAGCTCTTCTTCGGCGACACTTTCTTCTTCTGGATCGTGCTGATCTTCGTCACCCCGGTGCTCACCATGCGGCTCCTGGCCGAAGAGCGCCGCAGCGGCACCATCGAGTCGCTGATGACGGCGCCGGTCACCGAGCTCCAGGTGGTGCTCGGCAAGTACCTGGCGGCTCTCCTCTTCTTCGTCTTCCTGTGGCTGCCGACGCTCGTCTACGTGGCGATCGTCGCGCGCGGCTCCGCCGTCGACTGGGGCCCCATCGCCTCCGGCTACCTCGGCGTCTTCGCCATCGGCGCCGTGTTCATGGCGGTCGGCGTCTTCGGCTCGAGCTTCACCAAGAACCAGATCGTCGCCGCCATCGTCACCTTCGCGATGCTGATCTTCTTCTTCGCCATCGTCTTCGTCGAGTCGCTGACGCAAGACGAGACCTGGCAGAACGTCCTCTCCTACGTGAACCTGCTCAACCACATGGACGAGTTCGGCAAGGGCGTCGTCGACACCCGGCGGCTCGTCTACTACCTGACGACCGTGGCGCTCTTCCTCTTTCTGTCCGCCCGCGCCCTCGAGAACAAGAAGTGGAGGTGATCCATGGCCGCTGAGAGATCCGAATCGCAACGCGTCCTGATCGAGGGCGGCACCTTGAGCCTCGGGGTGGTGATGGCGCTGCTGCTCTACGGCATGTTCAACTATCTCGCCACCCGGCACTACGCGCGCTTCGACTGGACCTCGAGTCGGCTCTATTCGCTCTCGGACAAGAGCCTCGCGGTGCTCGCAGGCCTCGACCGCGAGATCGACGCCGTGCTCTTCTTCGCCGATCCGTCCTCGGAGCTCTACTCCCAGGTCGACGAGCTGCTCTCGCGCTACGAGGCGGCCAGCCCCGCCTTCTTCAGCAAGCGGGTCGTCGACCCGGTCAAGAGCCGTCTCCAGGCCCAGCAACTGGTCGATCGCTACAATATCGAGCGCAACAACGTGATCGTGCTCGCCGCCGGCGACGATCGCCGGGTGATCGACGAGGTCGACCTCGCGGAATACGACTACTCCGGCGTCCAGCTCGGCCAGAGCCCGAGCCTGAAGGGATTCAAGGGCGAGCAGCTCATCACCAGCGCCGTCCTCGAGCTGGTCGAAGCGGAAAAACCGAAGATCCTCTTCACCACCGGCCACGGCGAGAGCTCGCTCGACGGCGGCGGCGACCCGCGCTCCCTCAGCGAGGCCCGCCGGCTCCTCGGCCGCGACAACTTCGAGCTCGAAGCCTGGGACTCCGCCCGCGAGCTCGAGGTGCCCGCCGACGCCGACCTGCTGGTGATCGCCGGCCCGCAGACGAATTTCTTCGCGCCCGAGCTCGAGACCATCTCGCGCTATCTCGACGGCGGCGGGCGCGTGCTGGTGCTGATCGATCCGATCATCGACGGCGCCGAGGTCTCCGACGCCGGCCTCGGCGCGTGGCTGGCGCGCTACGGCGTCGAGATCGGCGCCAACGTCGTGATCGATCCCGAGACCCAGCTCCTCTTCTACGGTCCCGAGAGCGTCTACACCGATTCCTACGGTTTCCATCCCATCGTCGAGGACCTCGACCAGACCAAGAGCCGGGTGCTCTTCCGCGTCGCGCGCACAGTGAAGAAGGCCGACGACGCGCCCGCGAGGTTCACCGTCGACGAGCTCGTCAAGACCTCGAGCGCGGCCTGGGGCGAGACCGATCTCGCCGACCTCGAGAACCTGCGGGCCGACGAGGGCGAGGTTCAAGGCGCCCTGGCGCTGGGAGTCGCCGTGACCTTCGCGGTGGCGAGGGTCGGCTCCGGCGAGGACGAAGTCGACGAAACCGCGCCGGAAGGGGCCGCGGAAGCAGAAGAAGCAAGAATAGATGAAGATGAAGATGAAGATGAAGATGAAGAACGGGAGCCGGAGGCGCGGCTCGTGGTTTATGGCGATCTCGACTTCGCGGCGGACTCGCAGATCGTTCAGGCCGCCAACGGGAACCTGCTGCTGAATACGTTCAACTGGCTGGTGCAGCGCGAGCAGTTGATCTCGATCGAGGCGCGCAAGCCCGAGGAGACCCGGCTGGATCTCGCTGCCTCGGAGCTGTCGACGATTTATTTCCTCATCTTGCTCGTCATGCCGGGCCTCGCCGTGGCCGCCGGCGTGACGGTCTTCCTGCGCCGGAGGAGGTAGACGGCCATGAACGCGCGAACGCTTCTCGTCCTGACGGTCCTGGCCGCGGTGCTCGGCGCTTTCATCTACTTCGTCGAGAGAGACCTGCCGACGACCGACGAACGCCGCGAGCAGGAGAAGAAAGTCCTGAGCCTCGAGCAGGACGACGTGACGGCCGTCGAGATCGCGTGGGACGAGGAGACCGTGCGCCTCGAGCGGGAGGACCCGCCGGCCGCCGAAGAGGAGGGGGAAGGCGAGGAGGACGACGCGTTTTTCGCCAGGCCGCAGCCCGAATGGAACCTGGTGGCGCCGCGGCGGGCGCGCGCCGACCGCAATCTCGTGGACGACCTGCTGCGCGACCTCACCGCTCTCGAAAAGGAGCGCACCGAGGTGGGCGTCGACCGCGCCGAGGCCGGCCTCGACGCGCCCCGCGCCCGGGTGACGCTGGTCACCGCCGGCGCCGAGACGGTGCTCGAGGTCGGCGCCGAATTGCCGGCGTCGTCGGACATGCTGATCGCGGTGGCCGGACGCGACGAGGTCTACCAGGTCGCGAGCTCGGTGTGGACGGACCTGACCCGCGAGGCCGGCGACTGGCGCGACAAGAAGCTCTTCACCGCCACCCGTGCCGACGTCGACCGGGTGCGGCTCACCTCCGGCGGCGCCGAGGTGCTGCTGGCCGAGCGCGGCGACGTTTTCTGGATCGAGAGCCCGATCACCGACCTCGCCGACGAAGAGCACGTCAACGGTCTGCTCAACGAGATCACCGGCCTCACCGCGTCCCGTTTCCTCGACGACCCCGAGCGGACGCCGGTCGAGCTCGGCCTCGAGCCGCCGGCGCACGTGCTCGAGGTGGTGCTCGAGGGCCGGGAAGAGCCCTACCGCCTGGCGCTCGGCGAGCCCGAGGAGGAGGAAGAGGGCGAGGCGCAGGAAGGCGCTGCGCGCACGGTCCACGCGCGCGCCGGCGAGCAGCTCGTCGAGCTCTCGACCCGGCTCGTCGACGCCTTCCGCCGTCCGCCCGAGGCCTGGCGCTCCCGCGCCTGGACGCCGATCCAGGTCTATCGCGTCGAATCGGCGCGCTTCGCCGACGCCGGCGGCGAGGTCGAGGTGACGCGCGAGGAGGGCGACTGGCTGCGCGGCGAGGACCGCGTCGACTACTCGGCGGTCTCCGACCTGCTCTACGCCGTCGCCGACGCCGACGCCGACGAGGTCGTCTCCCGCGACGAGGCCGCCGCGCGCGGCCACGCGCTCGAGAAGCCGGCGATCGAGGTCACCCTCGTCATGGAGGACGCCGAAGAATCCCTCGCCCTCTACCCGACGGTCGACGGCCTCGCCGCCGCCACCCGCGAGGGCCGTGACGCGGTGCTGCTGCTGCCGTCGTCGGCGGTGGAGGAGGTGACGGCGAAGCTGGCGGCCCTGCGGGCCGCGGAGCCGCTGGCGGACGAGGAAGAAGAGGGCGAGGAGCCTGAAGAGGGCGAAGCGGCCGAGGAGCCGGATTGACCTGCCCTTCAGAGCCGCAGCAGACGGATTCGTCGTCCGTCGTGCTCGAGCTCCGAGATCGTGCTGCGTTCGGCGAGCGGCTCGGCCGCCTGGCGGCGGTCGAAGACGAGCAACGCCCCGTGGTCGAGGCCGAGGGAGTCGAGGTAGCGTCCGAGCTGCTCGAGGCCGCGCTGCAAGGGATCGGCCTGGCGGTCTCGCCACACCTTGAGCTCCAGCACCTCCCGCTGCACGCCGTTCGCCCAGGGCCAGTGGATGCACAGGTCCATCCGTCCACGGCCGATCGCGTACTCGCGGTGGATCGAGCCTCCGCCGTTGGTGATTCGCTGCAGAAAGCTCATCACGACGAGCTGGAAGGCCACCTCCTGGTACGGCTGGCTCGCCATCATCGCTTCGCCGTGCTCGCGCCAGAACTCGAAGAAGCCGTCGAGCAGCGCGTCCATGGTGAGCCGGCCGTCGGCGGCGAGGTACCACTCGGTCTGGTAGGGGATGGTCTCCTGCGTCATGGCGGCGAGGGCGCGGGGGATGACCTCGTGGTAGATCGGGTTGGCGATCCTGAGATGGCCGGTGGAGGAGTCGACCAGCCCCAGGTCCTTGACGTAGGAGATGTCGTCGTCGAGGCTGTCTCCGAGCACCAGCTCGCCTTCCAGGATCGGTGAGATCACCCGCTCGACCCGGGCCTCGCGCAGCCGCTCGATCAGGGAATCCAGGTGCGTGTCTCGGCGTTCGATCAAGATCTCCGCGGCCTGGTCGACGTGCTCGGCCTCGATCGGCCGGGCCGGGTCCGTGACCAGCTTCTCGACGAGCTGGCGCGCCAGCGCGTTGGCCAGCCAGGGCTGGCCGCGGGTGAGCTCGAAGGCGCGATCGAGGGCCGCGTCCGTGAAGACCTGGCCGGTCTCCTCGGTGTGTTGGCGGTAGAGCGCCGCGACCTCGTCGGCGGTGAAGCAGGCCAGGGTGAGCGATTCGGCCTTGACGTTGAACGGCGAGGCCGTCCCCAGGGTCTCGCTGTCCGGACGGACTTTAGCTCTGTAGTCGCGGACGTCACGCATGCCGATCAAGGCCACCGAAACGGGAAAACGACCTGGGCGGGCCGGATAGCCTTCGCGCAACTGGCGGAGGACGGCGATCAAGGTGTCGTCGACGAGCGAGTCGATCTCGTCGAGGAAGAGAACGACCGGCCGCCTCGCCCGTTGACACCAGCGCTTGAGGTAAGCGCCGAGACGGCCCTCTCCGCCGATCTTGAGGAAGCTCTCGATCGGCTCGGGCCGGAGCTCCTCGGGGAGCAGCTCGGACTCCTCGACGATCACCTGGAGAACCGCCTGCACACCGCGGTCGAAGTCGGATCCGGCGACCTGGCCGCGTTCGCAGCTCGCATGGATCGCCACGTACTTGCCCTCGGCGGTGAGCCTCCGGGCGAGGGCCTGGAAACAGGTCGTCTTGCCGCTCTGGCGGGGCGCGTGGAGCACGAAGTAGAGCTTCTTGTCGATCAGCGGCCGGACCTCGGGCAGCCGCGGCTCCGTGGGCAGCATGAAGTGGTCGCCCGGGTCGCAAGGTCCGGTGGTGTTGAAGAAGCGTGACATACCGTCATTCTACTTGGATCTCCCTACAGGTCCGGCAATGGGTGCTCGAAGAGCACCTGCACCGATTCCTCTTGCTGACGGTCGAGCAGCTCGTAGGCGCGCGCCGCCGCGGCCAGGGGCAAGCGGTGGCTGACCAGTCGCGACGGCCGCAGCCGGCGCAGCATCTCCCAGGCCACTTCCAGACGCCGGGTCTTCGACCAGCGCGCGCTCAGCTCCGGCGCCAGGCTGCTGACCTGGCTGGGGACGAGGCGGATGCGGCTGCGGTGGAAGCGGCCGCCGAGGTCGAGCGAGACGGGCTTGCGGCCGTACCAGGAGCCGATCACCACCCGGCCGCCGAAGCCGGTCGCGGCCACGGCCTGGTCGAGGGCCGCGGGGCTGCCTGAGAGCTCGAGCGCGAGATCGGCCCCGTCGCCCGATACCGTGCTCGTCATGCGCTCGGCGAAATCCGGCGCCGAAGGATCGAGACTCTCGCCGGCGCCGAGCTCGAGGGAGAGCGCCCGCCGCCGGGCGTGGAGGTCGGCGGTGACCAGCCTGGCGAGCGGCAGGCCCGCCAGGAGCGCGGTGGTCAGCAGGCCCACGATCCCCTGGCCGAAGACCACTGCCCGCTCGCCGATGCGGGGATGGGCGTCGAGCAGAAGGTTGACCGCCGTCTCCACGTTGGGCAGGAAGACGGCGTCGTCGTCGGCGATCCCTTCCGGAATCGGGAGCAGGTCGCAGGGTGGGCAGGCGAAGCGGCTGTGGTGCGGCTGGAACGCGAAGACGCGCCGGCCTCGCCAGGCGGAGTCGACGCCGGCTCCCGCGGCGACCACCTCGCCGACGACGGCGTAGCCGTAGCGCAGGGGGAACCGGAGGGTCCCGGCCAGCGCCGGCAAGGTCGCGTCCGCCGCCAAGTCCGGCGGCGCCTCGCCGCGGTAGATCAGCAGCTCGGTCCCGGCGCTGATCGCCGACACCGAGGCGCTCACCAGCACTTCGCCGGCGGCGGCACTCGGGGCCGGCTCTTCCACCACGGCGACTCGCCGCGGCGCCTCGAAGACGACGGCGAGGCGGCTCATGACGGCGGGACGCCGGACGTCACGACCACTCCGGCGCGCCCCAGATGACCATGTCGTCCCCCATTTGACGGTAGCGCGGAGCGCGCAGGCGCGGCAGGAGGGCGCGGCTGCCGTTGTCCAGGCGGGCGACGGCGGGGAGACCGCCGACCAGGATGGGCGCCACCGTGACCACCAGGTGGTCGACCAGGCGCGAGGCGAGGAAGCTGGAGATGACGGCGGCGCCGCCTTCGACCATCAGGCTGTAGACGCCCCGCCCGGCAAGCTCGCTGAGCAGGTGCTCGAGGCTGATGCGCCCGGGAGCGCTGAGAGGAAGCCGCAGCACGCCGGCGCCGGCCGCCTCCAGGGCCGCCTGCCGCCGCGGATCGGCGTCCTCGGAGGTGACGATCCAGGGCTCCGAGCCGGCGAGCAGGCGCGCGTCCAGGGGGAAGCGCAGCCGGCTGTCGAGCACCACCGGCCGCGGATTCCGGGCGTCGACCAGGCGGACGGTGAGGCGGGGATCGTCGGCCAGGACCGTGCCGATGCCGACCAGGATCGCGTCGTGGGCGGCCCGCAGCTCGTGGGTGAGGCCGCGCGACTGCGGACCGCTGATGGCCAGCGGCTGATCGACCTGAGCGGCAATGCAGCCGTCGACGCTCTGGGCGTAGGTCAGGGTCACGAA
>DASWIG010000115.1:0-11776 GCA_036397835.1 Thermoanaerobaculia bacterium | reverse complement strand
CATCCGGACCATCTTTGCGGACGGATTCGAGACCGGAGACACGAGCCAATGGAACTGACGCTCGTTGCAGTGCTCCTCGGGAGTGTCCTTGCGGGCGCTCCCGGCGGTGTGCCGCTGGAGAAGATCACCGACAGCACCATGCTGCCGCCAGGTGTCTCAGGTACGTTCATCATCGATAGCCGTCCGGTGTCGTGTCTCGGCAACGTTTTCTTCAACGCGCTCGAGGATGGCGCGCTCATCGGCCTCTATGCCGCGACGCCGCAGGGGCTCGCAGTGATCGCGAACCGCACGATACCCGTTCCAGGAACCATGCTTACGTTCCAGAACGCCACGAGAACAGACTGCGGAGGCGACCGGCTTGTGTTTCTGGGTGCCGGTGACCGGAGCTCCCTTACGCCACAGGCCGGCATCTATACCTTCCAGAACGGCGCGATCAGTCCTCCGCTACTTGAAACTGACATGCCGCTCAGTGACAGCGACATTCAGAGCTTCTCTTCGCTTGATGCGACCGAGCTCGGCATCGTGGCCGACGTCAGCCTGTTTCCGGCTACCGACAAGCAGGTTGTGGTGATGAGGCCGTTCGGCGGAGCACCGACGATCATAGCGGACCGGTCGACTGTCCTGCCCGGCCAGACGCAGCCCCTGTCGATCCTCTCGCGGCCAATACTCGCGGGCTCGGACGTCTTCTTCCACGCCAGGACGGACTTCGACGTCGGTATCTATCGCTGGCGAAACGGTGAAGGTATCACGATCGCCGCGGACGTGGACACGCCGGTACCCCTATCCGGCCAGGGGAACTTCGGCGCTTTCGGCATCTTCACGAACCTCAACGGCCGGGTCGTATTCGGGGCGACGTTCGCCGGAGGGCTCGGCCTCTTCGCATTCCAAGCCGGCGATCTGGAGCCTGTCGTGCTTCCCGGTGATCTGACCGCAGAAGGGGCGACCCTTGTCTCGGCGTTTGAGCCGAGGGGCGCGGGGAACCTCCTCACCTTCCTGGGTCGGACCCAGGACGCCCCGTTTCTCGATGCGGTTTTCGTCAAAGAGGGCGACGGCCCCGTGCGCCGCCTTCTCGGCGTCGGGGACACCTTCGAGGGCCGGGACGTCCACACCGTCGCAAGCAACGCCGATCACCGGGACGTACTTGTCTGGGCCGGAAACCTGGATCCTCCCTTCACAGCCATCTACCGCGTGCGGTTCGGGGCGGCGGCAACGGACATTCCGGCGCTGTCGTGGTGGGGAATACTGGCCCTGGCACTTGGCCTGGGGCTCGTGGGGTGGCAGGCACTTCGACGGCTCTGAACACCACCTGAAGTGTATGCGCCGGTGACGCGCCGCGATCGCGCTTCACCTCGACTGCCTCGAATGGAGGATACGCCGATGAGGAGTATGAACAGGCATAGGGGAGCGGCCAGCCTCCGGACGGCGTGTCGCTGCCGGTCGTAGCCTGTTAGGCTCTCGATCCGCATGACGCCACCTGCCGAGCCGCAGCCCGACGCCCTGGCCCGGGCGCGCGACGCCGCCGTGGCGCTCTTCGCCGCCGGCGCCGCCGTCGTCCTCTTCGTCCACTTCCGCGCCTACGTCTACGAGGACGCCTACATCACCTACCGCTACGCCGACAACCTGGCGCGCGGCCTGGGCTTCGTCTTCAACCCGGGAGAGCGGGTGCTCGGGACCTCGACGCCGCTCTTCGCCCTCGTGCTCGCGGCGCTCGCGACGCTCGGCGCCGACGTGCCGGCGGCCGGCGCCGCGCTCTACGCCGGCGGCCTCGCCGCCGCCGCCCTCGGCGGCGCCTGGGTCCTGCGGCGCTACGGCCACGGCAACCTGGGGGCCGTCTACGCCGTGGCCGTGCTCTGGGGAATCGGCAACGGCTACAAGTACTTCGGCATGGAGACGACGTTCTACGCCGCGCTGCTGCTGGCGACGGTGATCGCGGCCTTGCGCGGGCGTGCGGTGGCGACCGGGATCCTCCTCGCCCTCGCCTTCCTGACCCGCTACGACGCCTTCATGCTCACCGCGGCCCTCTTCGTGACGCTGTGGATCGCCCACCGCGAGATCCCCTGGCGCACCTACCTCGCGGCGGCGGTGGTGGTCGCGCCCTGGCTCGTCTTCGCCTTCCTCTACTTCGGCTCGGTCATGCCCAACACCCTGGCGGCCAAGACGCGGGAGGTGATGCCCCTCGAGTACATGGCGGGCTCCCTCGAGCGGATCGCCGGCGGCCTCGTCGAGCCCCTCGATCCCGTCCTGCCGCGGTCGCCTCTCTTCCCGTGGGCCGCCGCCGTGGGGCTCGCCGCGCCGCTGCTCGTCCGGACCGTGCGGTGGGCGCGGCGCGACGTCCATCTCGTGCTCTTCCTCGCCTTTCCCGTGCTCCTGTGGCTCGGCTACGCGCTGATCGGTCCGCCGCTGGCGCACGACTGGTACTTCCTGCCGGCGACGCTGTTCTTCGTCCTCGGCGGCCTGCTGGCCTGGGGCGAGATCCTGGGACGCCTGGTCCGAGGCCGCTGGCCGGCGCTCCTGGCGCTCGCCCTGGTGGCGGCGAGCGCCCTGGCGTTGCCCGGCGCGGTGGCCGCCGAGCGGCAGCGGATGATGGGCTCGGTCGTCTACCTGCGGCGCGCCGAGGCCTACGAGCTGCTGGCGCGCTTCATCCTGCGCCACGGTCTCCAGGACCTGCGGCTGGTGACCTTCGAGCCCGGCTACCTGACCTACGTGACGAAGAGCCCGGTCATCGACGCCGTCGGCCTGGTCAGCAAGGACGTGCCGCGGGAGGGCTCGAGCGGCGAGCGCCTGCAGCAGATCGTGGACGAGCGGCACCCCGACCTGATCCTCGCCTCGAGCGTGGTCGTCGGCCGGCTCGAGGGCCCCTACGTGCCGCTCTACCACAGCGCCACCAAGTCGCTCTACGTCGCGAGCGGCGTCCTGGCGGAGAGGATCGACGCCCTGGCGTGGTCCTGGGTCCGCGGCACCTTCGGCGAGGCCCCTGGGCCCGGCGCGCTGCGCCATCCCCTGCGCGTCGACTTCGACGTCCTGACGGACGACTGGATCGCTACCAGCAGCCGGGAAGCCGCCGTGGGCCGGCCGCGCGCCCTCTCCTTCCGCGGCGAGAAAACGGCGGGCTCGTACCTCCACACCTCAGGCTCGCGCGGCGCCGGCATCGTCGCCAGCCCGCCGGTGGTGCTCGACTTCGACGTCCTGTCCTTCCTGGTCAACGCCCCGAGCCGGACGAAGGTCGAGCTGCTCGTCGACGGCCAGGCCGTGCTCGCTTTCGACGGCCGCGACGGCATGGGCGAGGAGATGGAAGAGGTCGTCTGGCCCGTCCACAGTTGGCGCGAGCGTACGGCGATGTTGCGGCTCTTCGACGCGGCGCACGGCTACCTCGCCCTCGACCGCCTGGCCTCGCGGCGCTTCGCGCGGCCGCTGCCGCTCGACGATTTCGAGACCGACCCGGCGCGTTTCGGCGAGCTCTGGGCGCAAGGCTTCGGCGACCGGCCGTGCCACTTCCTGGTGCTGGCTCCGCGCTACGGACTGGCGGCCGTCCTCGGCAAGGCCACGGCGGCGAGCCTGTGCCGCCACGGCGTCCGCGAGCTGGTAAGCCGTCCGTTCACGGTCGAGCGCGACCGGCTGGCGATGACCGTCCTCGACTACGGCGGACGCCGGACCCGGGTCGAGCTGCGCGACGGCGGCGAGGTGACGCACCGCTTCACCGGCGGCGACGTGCGGCGGCCGGTGGGCCTCGTCTGGGACGTCTCCGGCCTGCGCGGGCGCCGGGTCGTGCTCGCCGCGGTCGACGACGACCGGCGGCTGCGTCAGGGCATCGGCGTCGACGACGTGGTGCTCTTCGATTGGGAGGACTGAGCCGCTCAGGTAGACTGTCCCGCGGACGCACGCCGTGCGCCCTTACGTCCCCATGGAGGCGAGCATGCATGGCCAGATGATGGACCGTCCCCTGTTGATCTCGTCGCTGATCGAGCACGCGGCGCGCTACCACGGCGACGCCGAGATCGTCTCGCGGACGCACGACCATCCCCTCCACCGCACCACCTACGCCGAGGTCCACGAACGCGCCAGGAAGCTCGCCGGCGCCCTCGAACGGCTGGGCGTCGCGCCCGGCGACCGGGTGGCGACCCTGGCGTGGAACGACTTCCGCCACGTCGAGCTCTATTTCGCCGTGTCGGGCATGGGAGCGGTCTGCCACACGCTCAACCCGCGGCTCTTCCCCGAGCAGCTCGTCTACATCGTCAACCACGCCGAGGACGCCTGGATCGCCGTCGACCCGACGTTCGTGCCGCTGGTGGAGTCCTTCGCCGACCGCATCCCCGGGGTGCGCGGCTTCCTCGTCCTCTCCGACGCGGCGCACATGCCGGCGACCGCGCTGGCCGGCGCGCTGTGCTACGAGACGTTGCTGGCGGCCGAAACGGCCGAGCGCGAGTGGCCGGTCTTCGACGAATGGACGGCCTCGAGCCTGTGCTACACCTCGGGCACCACCGGTCATCCGAAAGGGGTCCTCTTCTCCCACCGCTCCACGGTGCTGCACACCTTCGGCGTGTGCATGGCCGACACCTTGGCGATCGGCAGCCGCGACGTCGTGTTGCCGGTGGTGCCGATGTTCCACGCCAACGCCTGGGGCCTGCCCTACGCCACCGCCATGTGCGGCGCCAAGCTGGTGATGCCGGGCCCGAAGCTCGACGGCGAGAGCGTCTGCGAGCTGCTCGGCGGCGAGGGCGTGACGTTCACCGCCGGGGTGCCCACGGTGTGGCTGATGCTGCTCGACTACCTGAAGAAGAGCGGCCGGCGGCTGCCCAAGCTCGAGCGGGTGGTGATCGGCGGCGCCGCGGCTCCGCGCTCGATGATCGCCGCCTTCGAACGCGACCACGGCGTGACCGTCATCCACTCCTGGGGCATGACCGAGACCAGCCCGCTGGGCACCGTGGGCACCTTGAAGCGCCGCCACCGCGAGCTGCCCGAGGAGCAGCGCCTCGACTACCAGGTCAAACAGGGCCGCGCCATCTACGGCGTCGAGCTCAAGGTGGTGGACGATCAAGGGCGCGAGCTGCCGCGCGACGGCAAGGCCTTCGGCGAGCTGATGGTGCGCGGGCCGTGGACCGTCGGGTCGTACTTCAAGGGCGAGGGCGGCGAGATCCTCGAGGGCGGCTGGTTCCCCACCGGCGACGTCGCCACCCTCGACCGCGACGGCTACATGCAGATCACCGACCGCTCGAAGGACGTGATCAAGTCCGGCGGCGAGTGGATCTCGTCGATCGACCTCGAAAACGAGGTGCTGGGGCACCCGGGGGTGGCCGAGGCCGCGGTGGTCGGCGTCGCCCACCCGAAGTGGAGCGAGCGTCCGCTGCTGGTGGTGGTGCCGGCCGACGGCGCGCGGCCCGGGCGCGAGGAGATCCTCGAGTACCTGCGCCCACGGGTGGCGAGATGGTGGTTGCCCGACGACGTCGTCTTCGTCGACGAGCTGCCCCACACCGCCACCGGCAAGATCTCCAAGAAGACGCTGCGCGACCGTTTCAAGGACCACGTGCTGCCGACGGTCGCCTGAAGGTGACTGTCGCCTGAAGGTGCGCTATACTCGCCTGAAATCCGCTGAAACGCCGGCTCGACCAGGGGGACTTGGGGCCGTCTTGGCGAGCCGGCCCCGGAGGTGAGCCATGAGGAGATGGATGATGATCGTGCCGGCGACGCTCCTCGTCGCCGGGTGCGCGTCGACGCCCCTCGAGCCCTTCGACTGCGACGTCGAGCTCGAGCGCCAGGACCGGGTCGTGAGGGTGAGCGACGCCCGGCCCGGCCGCTACGTCGTGATCCTGGACGACGGTGCCCAAGGCGTGGCGGCCTTCGAGGCCCAGTCGATCCAATCGGTGGCCTCGTCGGTGGGCGCGCGCGACGTCGAGGTCTTCTCGACGGTCGGCGGCTTCGCGGCGGCGATGGACCGCCGGGCCGCCCGCGAGCTGGCCCGCGACCCCCGCGTCCTGCTCGTGCAGCAGGACGGCAGCAAGACGGTCGGGCCGCGCGTCGGCATCGAAGCCGAGGTGGTCTGGGGCCTCGACCGCATCGACCAGCGCGCGCTGCCGCTCGACGGCGTCTACGACCCCGGCGCCACCGGCCGCGGGGTCCACGCCTACGTGATCGACACCGGCGTCGACACCAGCCACGAGGACTTCGCGGGGCGCATCGGCGAGTGCTTCTCGGTCCATCCGCCGAGCTGCGAAGACGACTTCGGTCACGGCACCCACGTCGCCGGCACCTTCGGCGGCACGCAGTTCGGGGTCGGCAAGGAGGTGACGATCCATCCGGTGCGGGTGCTGCGGGCGGGCGACGGCGCCGACTCCGACGTCATCCGGGGGATCGAGTGGGTCACCGCCCACGTCCGGGACAACGGCTGGCCCGCGGTGGCCAACATGAGCCTCGGAGGCGGCAGGGCGGACGCGCTCGACGTGGTCGTGTGCCGTTCGCTGGCGGCCGGGGTGGTCCACGCGGTGGCGGCGGGCAACGACTCGGGCGACGCCTGCGGCGGCTCGCCGTCGCGGGTCAGGCAGGCGCTGGGCGCGGGCGCCACCGGCAACGACGATGGCCGCGCCTCGTTCTCGAACTTCGGCGTGTGCGTCGACGTCTTCGCGCCCGGGGTCAACGTCCGCTCCGCCCGCAACCGCGGCGGCGCCACGGTCTTCAGCGGCACCTCGATGGCCTCGCCGCACGTGGCCGGCGTGGCGGCGCTGTGTCTCGAGCGGCGGCCGGGCTCGACGCCGGCCGAGGTCAGGGAGTGCGTCCTCGGATCGGCGACCGCGGGCGTGGTCGGCGATCCGGGACGCGGCTCGCCCAATCTCCTGCTCTACGCCCGCGACGAGTGAGAGATTGCAGGGTCTGCAACGGACTTCCGCGTAAGGATGGAGGACTGTCGGGAAGTATCGTCAGCCGCTCGGCTCAGCTACCCCGCAAACGGGATCTTCTGCGCTCCAGGCCGATTCTGTGGGCGCCTTTCGTGCTTTATGGCTGAGTCGAGAGAAGAGCGGTTTGCTCCCTGCACCAACCTGGAGCTCAGACGAGCTTGACGAGAGCTCCGAGACCGGCGGCGGCCCGGGTCACGCGATCACGAAGCCCGCCGGCGCTCGATGAGCTCGGCGAGCTGCTCGAAGGTCACCCGCCCTCGAAGAGGCCGCGGATGCGCAGCATCTCGCGCCCCAGTCGGCCCTCGGCCTGGTCCGAGGTCTCGCTCTCGACGAGCGACACGAAGAGGCCCTCGATCAGCGGCAGACGCGCCTCGGCCGCCGGCACCCAGAGGCCCGACTGGCCCAGGACCTGGCACAGGCCGAGGGTCTGGAGCAGGCGCGTCTTGCCGCCCGAGTTGGGCCCGGTGATCACCGTCGCCCCGATGGACTCGGAGCGCTCGACGTCCGCCGGCACCGGCGGGCGCGGCTGGCTGAAGAGCAGCGGGTTGAAGGCCCGCCGCACCCGCAGCGGACGGCGCGAGTCGAAGTCGGCGAGCGAGACCGCGAGCCCTCGCGCCGCCCCGGGTTCCCGAGACGCTAGGCCGCGGCGTCCGCGGCCGGTTTCTTGGCGGCGCACTCCAGGCAGACGCTATGGATCTGGAGGGTGTGCTCTTCGGAGTCGAAGCCGTGGGCGCGGCAGATCTCGCGCTGCATGGCCTCGATCGCCGGGCTCACGAACTCGGCCACCCGCCCGCGGGCCGCCGGGCCGATCGTCCTTCCCAATCGGATCCGAGCTTCGCTCGCGACGAGCGGACTTGAAAGATCTGAGTCCACTCCGCGTTCAGGCCCAGCTCGTAAGGCTTTAGCGTGATGCCCCACGCGGCAGGATGATCGCGGCAGTGCTGAATCAGGTCGCCGAGCTGCTCAAGGTCCCAGCGCGTGCTCGAAGCCGGACGACAGCTTACGCACCAGCCCCAGCTCGACGCCGCTGTAGTAGTGCTGGAGGATCTCGCGGTAGCCGAGGTGGCGACGCGCCATGCCGAAAGCGCCGGCCTGGCACATGCCGACGCCGTGGCCCCAGCCGCGGCCCTCGAAGAGCCAGCCGCCGTTGCCGTCGCGGCGGGCTTCGAAGAGGGTGTCGGGCACGTCGAGGGTCCAGCGTACGGCCAGGCCCTCGACCTCCTGGGTGCGGCCGTCGCTGCCGAGCAGCTTGAGCTTGCCGACGCGGCCCGAAACGCCGCGCGCCAGCACCTCGAAGCCGGAGAAGGGGAAGCCCGGGTAGCGGGTCTGGACGGCGCGCCGGAGCTCGCCGTCGGTGACGTGGCGGGTCCAGCGTTGCCGGGGGGCGTGGCGGCCGAGGGCGACGGCACGCGCCGCGATCGGCTGCACCAGGGCCACCAGCTCGCGGCGGTGCCAGTAGAGGTCCAGGCGATCGCCGGCGGCCAGCTCGAGGGGCGCGGCCACCAGGGCGGCGTCCACGCGGCGGAAAGTCGTGAAGTGGTCGGGCAGCCGGAAGGTCCGGTGGCCCGCGGACGTGCGCACCGTCAGTCCGGCCTCGTCGAGCTCCAGGAAGTGGGCGTCGTCGTGGCGCAGCGCGCCGACGTAGAGCGCCAGCCGGAAGAGCAGCGTCTCGATCTCGTCCTCGCCGAGCGGCTGGTCGCGCGGCTCGGCGAGCACGCCGCTCTCCGCCAGGTAGCTGGCCAGGCGTACGTCGCGCTCACGCCAGTCGGGCGGCGGGTCGGCCGGCGGCTCCAGCCCGGCGGCGAGGACGCGCGGATCGAGCGCCAGGTCGAGGACCGAGGCGAGGTAACGCGTCACCTCGCGGCGCTCGAGCGAGGCCAGCCGGTCCTGCGGCACCGGCAGGCCGGCGAGCAGCGCGAGGTGCTCGAGGCGCGCCTCCAAGGTGCGCTCGGGGGGTCCCGGCGAGGGCGGCAGCAGCCGCTCGGTGAGCGGGCGCGGAAAGCTCTCGCCGGCCGCGTCGCCGCCGAGGCGCTGCGGTCCCGCCTCCATGCAGGGCACGCCCCGGAGGTAGGCGCCGCGCTTCAATGGGAAAACGACCTCGACGTTTTCGGTGTGGCCGCCGCAGGTGGCGCCGTAGAAGGTCTCGGCGGGCTGGCCCTCGAAGAGCACGACCTCGCCTGCGGTCTCGGCGACCGCCCGGTCGGAGAACGGGTGCTCCACCGCCATGCCGCCGTAGACCTGGCAGCGCGGGGTGGAGCAAATGTCGTAGCCCTCGCTCGAGAACTCGCCGAGGCTGCGCACGGCGTAGGTGCGGGCCGCCACGGTCTGGGCCTTCAGGGCCTCGAGCTGGTCGTAGAGCTCGGGGCCCATCTCCCGCGGCACCACGCCGCGCAAGTAGTCGTCGAGCTCGAGCTCGTTGATCAGGTTGAGGCGCCCGCGGCCGTTCAGGTAGAGCAGCACGCGTCCGCGGTAGCGGCCGCCGTGGACGGCGATGCCCGCGCCCTCGGGGGCGGTGAGCTCGAGCCAGCGGCCGGCGGCGAAGTGGGCGCGTCCGCCGCGGGCGACGGTGAAGCCGGGGTTCTCGAGGGCGCCGCCTTCGCTGGCGACCCACGCCTGGCTCAGGCCGAGGCCGGCCAGGCGCTCGCGGTGCGGCTCGGCCTCCTGGCGGCTGGCGAAGCGCCCGTAGCGAACCTTGTAGAGGTCGGTGCCGGCGTCGAAGACGGCGTCGGCGGGCTCTCCCGTCTCTTTGCGCAAGTAGTCGGCAATGCCCTCGGCCTGGCGCTCGTCCTTGAGCGCCGCGACCTGCAGCCGGTAGATCGGCGCCCGCGCCAGGACGTCGGCGGGCGCCACCGCCGTCGCCACCGAGAGCGGATAGGTGACGTCGCCGGCGACGAGCTCCACCCCGGCGTCGCAGCAGGGCAGCTCCAGGCGCTCGAGGTCGCTCGCCAGCCCGACGCGGATCGAGAGCGGCTCGGCCGGCCCGGGCACGATCCGCGGCGCCGGCGCCGGCAGCGGCGGCTCCACCTCCGCGGCCGGCGGCGGGGGCGGGGGCGGGGGCGACGGCGGCCGCGTCTCGGGCTGCGGGCGGACGCAGGCGAGGAAGAGACAGAAGAGCAGGAGAAAGCGCGGGCCGTGGACTTTCGCGGAGGCCGTCATCGCGCAGCTAGCTGCCGAAGCGCGGTCTCTTGACCTCGCGCCGGTAGTCGAGTCCGCCCAGCTCGAGGGGCTGGGCCATCTGGTAGAGGCGGCTCACCAGCATCGCCGAGATGCGCTCTTCGAGGAGCTCGACGGCCGGCGCCGCCGGCCGCCGCTTCACGGCTTCGACCACGTCGGCGTCGGTGCCCGGCAGCGGCCCTCGCGGCCGGGGCGCTGCGCTGCGCTCGAGCGGGTAGTTGGTGGTGAAGATCGTCGGCAGCCGCCGGGTGTAGCGGGAGTTGATCACGTAGTAGAGCGTGTCGCGCACCCACTCGGTGGGTTTCTGGGCACCGAGCTCGTCGAAGACCAGCAATTCGGTTTCGATCACCGGATCGAGGACCTGGCGTTTCGATTCCTCCGAGGTGGGCTCGAAGGTCGCCTGGATCTGGTGGATGAGCGAGGTGAAGTCGACGAAACGGCCGCGCACGTGATAGCGCCGAATGAGCTCCAGGAGCACCGCCGCGGCGAGGTGGGTCTTGCCGATGCCGGGGGGCCCCACGTAGAGGAGCCCCGAATCGCAGAAGCCGCCGTCGCGCTGGACGAAGTCGTCGACGTAGCGCCGGCTCACGCGCAGCGCGCGCACCAGGGCGTCGCGCACGCGGGCGTTGGCGTTGGCGGTGTTGAAGTTGTCGAGGGTGCAGCCGCGGTAGCGGGCCGGCACGCCGGAATACTCGACGAGCCGCGGCACCAGCTTCTCGCGCCGGCACGAGCAGGGCTCCGCACGGCCGGCGCCGCCATCGTCGACCACCGTCCAGCCGCGGCCAAGGCAGCGCGGACAGACGCCCTGCGGCTCGGGCAGGATCCGGTCGGGAGAGATCGCGGGCGTCTCGGCGCGCATCAGGGGGATGGTAACACGGTTGTCAGCGGTGAGGCCGGTCGCGTCAGACCTTGACGGGGGCGCCGCCAGGCTCCATCATCGGACCATGCGAGTCGCCACTACCCTATCCCTTCCTGAAGAGCTGGTACACGCCATGGACGAGCGAGCCAACGACTACGGGGACAGGTCTCGATTGGTCGAGGAGGCTGTTCGGGCCTTTCTCCTGACCCCCCGCCAGGACGACCTTGACGCCCACGATCTGCTGCTCATCGACCGCCACGCCGAAGAGCTCAACGAGGAAGCGGCGGACGCGCTCGATTACCAGGTCGCCTTGTGAGACGCGGGAGACGACGATGAGCAAACCCGGCATGATCAATATCCGCAACTTGTCGATCAAGTGCGGCAACTGCGACACTTACCAGACGCTGAGCGGCTTTCGCCACGACGACGAGCGGGGCTGGAACGTCTACACCTACGAGTGCGAGAACGACGTCTGCGATCCAGCGGTGACCCGCACCTACCTCGAGGTGCCCGTGGAGCTCGACGCGTTCGCCAACCGTGACCCCGACTGGCACGGCGGCAAGGTCCACGCCGGGGCCGATCACGGCCACGAGCACTGAGGGGTAGGCACGCTACCCGTCACGACGCAGGACGGTAGAGCTCCCAGAGCGCCAGGAAGACGTGGTCCGCCCCGGCCTCCCGCCGCCGCTCGACCCATCGGCGCAGGCGCCCGCGCGACCCCGAGTCGCGCCGCAGGCAGGCCTCGGCGACGCGGCAGCTCCGGCAGCGGGGGGGCTCGACGTCGTCGTGGGGCTCGAGGAGTCGGGGGAAGAAGACGCCGGCGTCCCAGGCGGCGAGCAGGGTGCGCGCCGTGCCC
>DASWIG010000114.1:0-15991 GCA_036397835.1 Thermoanaerobaculia bacterium | reverse complement strand
CGCGGCGGTGGAGGCGGTCCTGACGGTGACGCTCTCGCGCCCGAGCAACCGCGCCGTGACGGTGGCCTACGAGACCGCCGCCGCGAGCGCTCTCGCGGGCACGGATTACGAGAGCAGTGCGGGCGAGCTCGTCTTCGCGCCTGGCGAGACGAGCCAGGCCCTGACGGTGCCGGTCCTCCCGGACCTGCTCGACGAGCTAGACGAGACCTTCACCGTCGCGTTGACGTCCGCCGCCGGCGGCGTCCTCGTCGACGGTGAGGGTCTCGTGACGATCCTCGACGACGATCCGCCGCCGCAGGTGGCGATCAGCGGCGTCACGGTGAACGAGGCGGACGGTCAGGCGATCTTCGCCGCCACCCTCTCGGCGGCGAGCAGCTTCGACGTCACGCTGGAGTACTCGACGGCCGAAGGCACCGCGCTCGCCGGGGCCGACTACGAGGCGACGGCCGGCGCGGTCGTGATTCCGGCCGGCGGCCTGGCCGCCTCGATCCTCGTGCCGATCCTGGACGACGCCCTCGACGAGGACGACGAGAGCTTCATCGTCCAGCTCACGAATGCCACGAATAGCGTCCTGGCCGTAGCCCTCGCCACGGGCACCATCGTCGACGACGACGCGCCACCCGAGGTCTCGATCGGCGACGTGACGGTGGCGGAAGGCACGGGGACGCCGGTCGATGCGGTTTTCGCCCTCAGCCTGAGCTCGCCCAGCGGCCGGGAGGTGAGCGTCGACTACCAGACGATCGACGGCACGGCCGTGTCCGGCGCCGACTACGCCGCGGCCTCGGGCACCGTCGTCTTCCCGGCCGGCGTGACCACGAGGACGGTGACGATAGAGGTCCTCGGCGACGCGATCGACGAGCTCGACGAGACGTTCTTCGTGCGGTTCTCGGATCCCGTCCACGTGACGGTCAGCGACGCCGAGGGCGCGGGCACGATCCACGACGACGATGATCCGCCGATTGCCTGGGTGTTCACCGATGGCACCGCGGCCGCGGGCCTGGGCACTCCGGGGGTGAAGAACGGCGGCCTGGCGCTGTGCGACTTCGACTCCGACGGCGACCTCGACGCCCTGGTCAACACCGGCACGTCCAACGGCCCCAAGGGGAGCCACCTCTACTTCAACGACGGCTCCGGCGTCTTCACCGAGGTCACCGCCACCCACGCCCCCGGCCTGCTCGCGCAGCGTGGCCAGCGCTCGGCGATCTGCGCCGACGTCGACAACGACGGCGACCTGGACTTCGCCAGGAACGACCACAACCGCGTCGAGATCTGGCTCAACCGCGGCCCCCTGGCCGACCCGCCCTACAGCTTCGGCACCGCCGCCGACGGTCCCAGCCAGGTCTGGACGTCCATCCCCGGCGGCATGAACACCGAGGGCATGGCGTGGCTCGACTACGACCTCGACGGGGACCTCGACCTGATCCTGGACAACCACGACTTCGGCATCGACCTGTTCGAGAACGACGGCTCGGGCCACCTGAGCCACGCGACGCCGGTGGGCGGCGACAAGGGCCTTCCCCAGACCGCCACCACGGGCGACTACTCGGCGTCCGGCGACGTGGACGGCGACGGCCGCGTCGACTTCCTGGACCGCAAGGAGGGCCGGCTCGACCTGTGGCGCAACCTTGGCGGCTCCTTCGCCGCCGAGGCGAGCCTGGACGAGGAGGCCCGCGACTCGAACAAGGGCGGAGTGGCCTTCTGCGACTTCGACGCCGACGGCGACTTCGACGTGGCGTGGACCGACGCCGGGACGACGCGGATCTGGACGAATGACGGCGGCGCCTTCACGGCGACGGCCGAGCCGGGCGCCTCCTCGGGCGTGGATCTGAGCGCCGAGGACGTGGACGGCGTGGCCTGTCCGGACGTGGACAACGACGGCGACCTGGACCTGTTCCTGTCGGTGGACGGCGGTCCGAGCCACCTGTTCTTCAACCGCACGCCGGCCGGCGGCGCCCTGAGCTTCGTGCGCGACAACCGGGAGATCGACGTGGCGGGCGACGGCGAAGGTCTGGCCTTCGGCGACGTGGACCGTGACGGGGATCTCGACCTGCTGATCAACCGCGACGACGCGCCCAACCAGCTCTGGGTGAGCCACGCCAACGACGGCCAGTCCGAGGGCTACCTCTACGTGCGCGCGCTGCGCTGCCTGGCGCCGGGGGTCTTCCGCGACGACGTGGGCGCCACCCTGCGCCTGTACCAGGCCGACGGGGCGACGCCGGCGAGCCCGCTGGTGCAGGCCAGCGGCGGCCGCGGCCACGGCTCGCAGGACCCGGCATGGGTCCACTTCGGCCTCCCCCTGGGCGAAGCCCACGACTACTTCGTGGAGGTGCGCTTCCAGGGCGGCGACGGCCTGCCCGGCGATCCCGTGCTCTTCCCCGTGCGCCCCGCCGACCTCGCGGGCTTCCACCTCGTGACGGTCAACGACTGCGGCGCCGAAAACACGCCGCCGACGGCCTTCGACCGGCAGGTGGGTTTCGAGCCCGGCACGCCGGTGAGCTTCACCTTGCGGGCGGTGGACCCGGAAGGGCAGCCGCTGACCTTCACCGTGGTCACGTCGCCGCTTCACGGATCGCTTTCCGGCCTTCCGCCGCACCTGACCTACACGCCGGATCCCGGCTTCGCCGGCCGCGACGAGCTCGTCTTCACCGCCGGCGACGGCGAGCTCGACTCCGCGCCCGCGGTGGTCACCTTGCAGGCGCCGCTGCCCGATTTCACGGAAGTGGCCGCGGGCGCCGGCGTCGACGTGGGCGGCGCCAAGGAAGGGGGCCTTTCCTGGTGCGACTTCGACGCCGACGGCTGGCCGGACCTGCTGGTCAACACGGCCGCGGACTCCTCGAGCCGCCGCAGCCGGCTGCTCGCGAACAACCGCAACGGCACCTTCACCGACGTGACCGCGGGCCACGCCGCGGGCCTGACGCGGCGCCTGGGCCGGCGCTCGGCGGTCTGCGCCGACGTCGACGGCGACGGCCACCTCGACCTCGCCCGCAACGAATACAACCGCGTGGAGGTCTACCTGAACCGCGGCCCGCAGGCCGACCCGCCCTTCAGCTTCGGCGGCGCTGGCCAGGAGCCGAGCCAGGTGATCACCGCGATCCCCGGCGGCATGAACACCGAAGGCATGGGCTGGATCGACTTCGACGGCGACGGCGATCTCGACCTGATGCTGGAGAACGACGGCTTCGGCATCGACCTCTTCGTCAACGACGGCTCGGGGCAGCTCGTCCACGGCACGCCGAACACGGATCCGCGGGGCCTGCCCACCGCGACGGGCGTGGGCGACTACCTGGCGGTGGCCGACTACGACGCGGACGGCTTCGCCGACGCCGTCGGCCGCAAGCGCGACGCCCTCGACCTCTACCGCAACCAGGGCGACGGCACCTTCGCCGCAGTGGCGAGCTTCGACGAGCAGGCGGACGGCTCGAACAAGGGCGCAGCGGCCTTCTGCGACTTCGACGCCGACGGCGACCTCGACGTCTTCTGGACCGACGCCGGCGTCAACCAGGTCTGGCGCAACGACGCCGGCGTCTTCTCGGCCACCGGCGAGCCGGCCGCTTCCTCCGGGGTGGCGATCACCGGCGGGGTCGACGACACGGCGTGCGGCGACGTGGACAACGACGGCGACCTGGACCTCTTTCTCAGCGTCGCCTCGGGCCCCGGCTATCTCTTCCTCAACGACACGGCGGCGGGCTCGTCGTCGGCGTGGAGCTTCCGGCGCGACAACCTGGGCGTCGACGTGGGCGGCGGCGCGCGCTCCGCGGCCTTCGCCGACGCCGACCGCGACGGCGACCTCGATCTGGCCGTCAACGTCGAGGGCGCCAACCAGCTCTGGCTCAGCGCGGTCAACGACGCGTCGCCCGGCGGCGGCGACTACCTGGCGGTGCGCGCCCTGATCTGCCTACCCGGCGGCGGCTATCGCGACGCCGTGGGCGCCACCGTGCGCCTGCTCGACGATGACGGCGTGACCCCCGTGAGCCCGCTCATGGAGGTCAGCGGCGGGCGCGGCCACGGCTCCCAGGACGCCGCCGTGCTGCACTTCGGCCTGGCCCGCGCCGATCGGCTCGTGGTGGCCGAGGCGCGGTTCCCGGGCGCCGGCGGCGCGGTGGAGCAGGTGGCGGTGGTGCCCGCGGAGATCGCGGGCTACCGCCTGGTGGCGGTCAAGGACTGCGGCGAGCCTGACCTGGCGCCGCGGGCCTTCGACGGCGGCGCCGAGGCCGCCGAGCCGGTGGTGATCGAGCTACAGGGCAGCGACCCCGAAAGCGCGCCGCTCACCTTCACCGTGGTCACGCCGCCGGCCCAGGGCGAGCTCGAGGTGCTCACCGACCTCTCGTCCGACGGCTCCCTGGTGCGCTACACCCCCGCTCCCGGCGGCACCGGCGACGACGCCTTCACCTTCCGGGTCGGCGACGGCCGGCTCGACTCGGCCGCGGCCACGGTGACGATCACCCGCCCGTTGCCGGAGCTCACCGAGGGCGCCGCCGCGTCCGGCGTCGCCGTGGGCGGCGCCAAGGAGGGCGGCCTGGCCTGGTGTGACTTCAACGGCGACGGCTGGCCGGACCTGCTCGTCAACACCATGGTCAACAGCGCCTCGGGCCGCAGCCGCCTGCTCTACAACCTCGGCGACGGCACCTTCGCCGACGTCACCGCCAGCCACGCCGCCGGTCTCACCCGCAAGCTCGGCCGCCGTTCGGCGATCTGCGCCGACGTCGACAACGACGGCGACCTCGACTTCGCGCGCAACGAATACAACCGGGTCGAGATCTACCTGAACCGCGGCGCCGCCGCCAGCCCGCCCTACAGCTTCGGCGACGCCGTCCAGGACCCGAGCCAGGTGATCACCTCCATCCCCGGCGGCATGAACACCGAGGGCCTGGCCTGGATCGACTTCGACAACGACGGCGACCTCGACCTGATGCTGGAGAACGACAGCTTCGGCATCGACCTCTACGCCAACGACGGCGCCGGCGTATTCACCCACGCCACGCCCGACTCGGCGCCGCGCGGCCTGCCGGTGGCCACCGGCGTGGGCGACTACTTGGCCGTGGGCGACTACGACGCCGACGGCTTCGTGGACGCCCTCGGCCGCAAGACCGGCGGCGTCGACCTCTACCGCAACCGCGGCGACGAGACCTTCGAGCCGGTGCCCAGCCTCGACGGCCAGGCCGACGGCGCCAACAAGGGCGGCGTCGCCTTCTGCGACCTGGACTCCGACGGCGATCTCGACGCCTTCTGGACCGACGCCGGCGAGAACCAGATCTGGCGCAACGACGGCGGCGTCTACGCCGCCACCGGGCAGCCCGCCGCCTCGGCCGGCGTCGCCCTCGGCGGCGACGTCGACGGCGTGGCCTGCGCCGACGTGGACAACGACGGCGACCTCGACCTCTTCCTCGCCGCGTCCAGCGGTCCTGGCTACTTGCTCTTCAACGACACGGCCGCCGGCGGCGCCCTGACTTTCCACCGCGACAACCTGGGCATCGACGTGGGCGCGAACGGCGAGGCCGTGGCCTTCGCCGACCCGGACCGCGACGGCGACCTGGACCTGGTGGTCAACGTCGACGGCGGCGCCAACCAGCTCTGGGTGGGCCACGTCAACGACGGGGGCGCCGACGCCTACCTGGCGGTTCGGGCGCTGCGCTGCGTGGGCGGCGACCGCTACCGCGACGACGTCGGCGCCACCGTACGGCTGCTCCAGGGCGACGGCGTGACCCCCGCCGGCCCGTTGCAGGAGGTCAACGGCGGCCGTGGCCACGGCTCCCAGAGCCCGGCCCAGCTCCACTTTGGCCTGCCCTCCGGCAAGGAGGCCCTGTACGTGGTCGAGGTGCGCTTCCTCGGCGCGGGCGGCGGTCCCGGCGGTCTCACCACGGCCACCGTGATCCCCGCCGACCTCCCCGGCTACCAGCTCCTCGAGATCAGGGACACGGGAGTCTGTCCATGACAATGACAATGACGACGCCGGTGACGCCGGCAGTGAGACAGCGAATCCCTCGGGAACCGATCCCGAAGGATTGGCGAAGCACCAGACCAAACCCACTCGAGGACGAGATTGAAAGTTTACAACCCTTGGTCCTGACACGAGTCTGGGCGGGATCCGCTGGCCGTGGCGGACGCTGAACAGCTACGATAGAACTTCGCAGATCGGAGTGACGCGATGAGGTGGTTTCGGCAGACACTGAGGAGGAGCCGGCTCTTTCTTCTGGGCTTCCTGCTGGTAGAGACGTTCTACTTGCTCGACGCTCAGCAGCTCGTCCACGCCTATCAAGTCGACCAGCAGAGCAAGGAGATAGCCCTCAGGAGCTACGCCGAGACGTTCGGCATTCCGATCGAGAAGCTCCGCGGTGACGAGCGATCGCTCATCGATTCCGTGGGAAGGTTCCTCAGCGAGGAGGCCGGGCCGCTCGTGAGCTCCGGCGTCTCCGAGATCGAAGCGCTGGTTCGAGACCTTGCCCGCCAGGTGGAGGCGAGCCTCTCTCCGGCGGACGTCCGGCTCGCCGCCGCCTCGCCGCAGGAGCCGGTAGCTGGCCCCAAGGAGGCCGCAAGAAGCGCCTTCGAGGAGAAGCGGCAGGACCGACGACTCCCGCTGGTCGCGAGCGCCGATAAGGAGCAGACGCGGCCGGCACTGCGCCCGGAGAAGGCGAAGCCGCTGCCTTTGCGGCGGGTCGAGAAGCAGGTCAGGACACAGGAGGGAAGCGCGGTCGACTTGCGGCAGATCAGCTCAGCCGTGGCGCCGGAGTCGCAGCCGCGCCGCGTGATCCCGAAAGACGCCGTCGCGGCCGAGATCGTCGCCCTCGCCCAGAGCCTGGGGGACTCGCCCGGCCGAATCTTCCGCTTCGTCCACGACGAGATCGACTTCGATCCCAAGTGGGGCGCCGCCAAGTCGCCCCTGGGAACGCTCCACGAGCGCCGCGGAACGTCGTGGGAGCAGGCCTGGCTGCTCCAGCAGCTCCTGACGGCGGCAGGCGTCGACGCGCGGCTCGAATGGGGCGAGGTCGAGATCCCCACCGCCAAGCTCATCAATCTCACCGGGGTGGCGGACGCGTTCCGCGCCGGCGACCTGCTGACCACGGCGGGCGTGCCGATCGTCCTGATCGTCGACGGCAGCCAGGTGGTCGGCGCCCGCATGTCCCACGTCTGGGTCAAGGCCTTCCTCGACTACATCCCGAACCGCGGCGCCACGCCGGGTCCGGGGGACAAGTGGATCCGCATGGACCCGTCGCTCAAGCGCTTCGACGTCGGCGCGGGCGTGCGCCTCGACGAGGATGTGCCCTTCGACCTGGGCGAGTACCTGCAAAGCGGCACCCTGCTCTCGCCGCGGGCCTACTACGAGGACGCCCTGGCGGCCTACGCCGACGCCCACAACCTCGGCGGCACCGGCCTCGAAGAGCTCAAGCCGGCCAAGAGCCTGATCCAGGAAGCGTTTCCGTTCGTGCCGGGCTCGCTGCGGGCCAAGATCCTCTCCGTGGCCGGTGAGGCCACGGACGTCCCGGCGGCTTTCCAGCAGCAGCTCGAGCTCCAGGTCCGCGAGGCCGGGGGACCGGTGCTGCTCAGTTGGTCGACGCCGTGGCCCGCGGTCTACGGCAAGCGCCTGGACCTGGCGTGGCCGGGTGCGACCTCGGCGGACCAGGCCGCGCTGGACCTCCATGGTGGCGTCTTCGCCACCCCACCCTACGAGGTCGACCTGCGGCCGGTGCTCCGCGTCGATCGAATGCAGGTGACGTCCGGCGAGGAGGTCGGCAGCGCCGAGGACATCGAGATCCTGGTGACGCTGACGCCACCGCAGGGCTCGCCCACGGTGGCGTTCTTCGAGCTGTTCGCCGGCGAGCACGCGGTCTTTACCGTCGACTTCGGGCGCATTGCCCAGGAGACGGTCGACCGCAACACCGCCGAGCGCGACGCTGCGACCGACGCGGACGAGGAGGAGGCGTGGGCGCTGGCGCTCGCCGCAGCGGTCTACCTGCGCTCGCTGAGCGGCGACCTCGAGCACCTTTCGGCCCTGCGATACCGGCGTCTGGTGCAGATCGGCAACGTCGTTTTGGCGGTCCAGCGGGGGGCTGTGTCTCGCTCGCCGGACGGCACGCCGCTGACCTTCAGCGCGGCGCCGCCGAGCCTCGACCTTGGCGCGATGGTGCTGGGACTGTTCCCGGCGGACGGAGTGGCCGGGCCGACGTCGACTTCGGTATCGACTGTCGAGCTCCTGGGCTCCCAGAGCTCCGCCCGCGAAGGGGAGTCGTTGGCGCAGGCACTCGGCGGCGAGCATCTGACGGCGGTGGGCTTTCTGACGCGCGCGGCGCGCGAGGGGCAGACGCTGACTCGGGTCGACGCCACCAACCTCGAACCGGCGCTGGCGGCGGCCGAGCTGAGCTCGAACGCCGAGGCGAGCGTGCGCGCCGGCGTCGATCGGGGCCTGATCGCATGGATCTCGGAGACGCAGTTGCCGTTCGACACCTGGGACGCGACGGGCTACGTCTTGGAGGATCCGGCAACGGGTGCCGGCGGTTATTTCGTGACCTTCGAGCGCCTGGTCCAGGGACTGGAGGCGAACATCGTCTTCCACTCGCCCCAGGACCTCGCCGTGGTGACGGCGCCGATCGACGTCGTGGCGACGCTCGAGGGCGAGGCGATCGACCGTTGGACGCTCGCCAATCGGGCGGCGGACGGCGGACCAGCGGTGGAGCTGGCGAGCGGCACGGGGTCGTTCGCGAATGCGACGCTGGCCCGGTTTGATCCGACGCTGCTGCTCAACGGTCTCTACGACCTCGTACTGACGGCCCGGGACGCGGCGGGGCAGACGGCGTCGCGGAAGATCTCGGCCGTGGTCGAGGGCAACATGAAGATCGGCCACTTCACGTTGTCGTTCGTCGATCTGGCCATCCCGCTCTCCGGCCTTGACATCGAGATCGTCCGCACCTACGACAGTCGTCGGCGGTCGATCCGGGGTGATTTCGGGTACGGTTGGACCCTGGACATCCGTCAGGGATCGTATCGCAACAACCGCCCGCCCGGTGACGGTTGGCAGATCTTGCCGGGCAGCGGCCCTTTTGGCTTGCCGTGTAGTTCGACCCAGGAGTCCAAGCGCCACCTCACGACGATTCGCCTCAGCGATCAGGAGATCTACCAGTTCCGGTTGGTGTTGCAGAGCCCAGCGACCGTGTTTGGCGGTTGTTTTGCCGACGCGGCTTTCGAGCTCGTCGATGCTCCTCGCCCCGGTGCCACCTTGGATATCCTCGGCGATACCCGGGTGTTCTACGCCGACGGCTCCGACCGGGTGGTGATCGCCGACACCCAGGAGACCTTCGTCCCCGAGGACGTCAAGCTGACGACGCGCGACGGTCGAATCTTCCACCTCAATCTCGCCGAGGGTGTCACCCATCTCGAAGACCCCAACGGGAACCGCCTCGACATCACGAACGAGGGCATCTCCCATTCGAGCGGCCAAGGCATGGACTTCGAGTGTGACGCCGACGGCCACATCACGCGGATCGTCGATCCGCTCGGCAACGCCAATGTCTACACCTACGATGTGGGCGGCGATCTCGTCGCCTTCACCGATCGCGCCGTGTCGGTAACCCGGTTCACCTACGCGGCAGGACACTACCTCGAAGAGACCGAGAACGCGCTGGGGGTCCGTGCGGTTCGGGTCGAGTATGACGACGAGGGTCGCATGGTGAGGATGATCGACGGCGACGGAAGGCCTCTGACCTTCGAGCACGACATCGGCGGTCGACGGGAAGTCTTCACCAATCGGTTGGGACAGGTGCGTGTGATGGAGTACGACGAACGTGGAAACCTCGTGCGCGAGGTGGCCGGGGATGGGTCGGTTACCCTCCGGACGTTCGATGCCAAGGATCGGTTGCTGTCCGAGACCGACCCCCTCGGCAACACTTCGACGAACAGCTACAACGCCGCGGGCGACCTTATGGAGACCATCGACCCTCTGGGGAACACGATCCGCTTTACCTACGATGGCCGTGGCAACGCGGTGACCGTCACCGACGCCCGAGGTGGGGTGACGACCTTCGTCTACGACGCTCAGAACAACCCGGTCTCGATCACCGACGCGCTGGGGGGTGTCCTGTCGATGACGTACGATTCCCGAGGGCTCCGCCTGTCGGTGACCGATGCTCTGGGGAACACGCGGTCCACGGCCTACGATGCCGCGGGTCAGCCGATGACGGTCGTCGATCCTCTTGGGGTGACGACGACCACCACCTACGACTCCATTGGAAACCCCATCGCCCGAACGCGCCAGCAGACGCTGTCGGATGGCTCCCTCCGAGACCTTGTCACGACGTATACCTTCGATGCCCTGGGCCGGGTGGTCACCTCGACGGACCCCAGCGGCGCCGTCACCTCGAGCACCTTCGACGCCCTCGGTAGCGTCCTGACGACGACCGATGCACTGGGTCGGGTCACCTCCATGGCCTATGACACGCGGGGACTTCACGCGTCGACGACCTATGCCGATGGCACCCGCGACGTCTTTGGCTACGACGACGAGGGGCGTCTGAGCACCGTGACCGATCGTGCCGGCTGGACCACTACTTTCGTCTACGACGTTTCCGGGCAACTGATCGAGACCCGGTATCCGGATGGCACGAGCCGCCGGAGCGCCTACGATGCCGCGGGTCGTCGGATCAGCGACACCGACACGCAGGGGCGGACAACGAGCTATGCCTACGATGCCGCAGGCCGGCAGACGAGCACCACTGACCCCTTGGGCCACAGCACGGTCACCGCCTACGACGCCGGCGGCAACGTGGCCTCGATCACCGACGCCCTCGGCAACACCGCCACTTTCGTCTACGATGCCGCTGGCCGCCGGGTGCAAACCAACCTGCCCGACGGTACCCAAACCAGGACCGAATACGATCTCCTGAACCGAGCGGTTGCCGAGATCGATGCCGCCGGGGTGCGCACGGAGCTCTCCTACGATGACGCCGGGCGTCTGACCGAGGTGCTGGACGCCCTCGGAGGCCGGACCCGTTACCGCTATGACGAACAAGGCAACCGGATCGAGCAGATCGACGCCAACGGCCGGAGCACCCGCAGCGAGCTTGACCCGGTGGGTCGGCAGATCCGGCGAGAGCTACCTGGTGGCGCTGCGGAGAGCTTCGCCTACAACCTCGCTGGAAACCTGGTCGCCCACACCGACCCGAGCGGCGCCACTACCACCTTTGCCTACGACTCGATTGATCGCCTGGTCGAGCGCACCGATCCTGCGGGCACGAGCGTCCGCTTCACCTACACCGCGTCCGGCCAACGCGCCACGATGACCGATGGGCGCGGCATCACAGTGTATGCCTACGACAACCGTGACCGACTCACGTCGATGACCTATCCCGATGGCTGGAGTCTCCACAACCAGTGGGACAGCGAGGGCCGGCGGACGGCCCTGATGCTGGACCTGGGCGACCCTGCCAGCGGAGGGCTCGGGTTGTTCACGACGGCTTACGCCCGCGATGCCCTCGGCCGGCTGACCGGCGTGACCGACGCCGGCGGTGGGGTGTCGACCACCACCTACGATGCCCTCGGCCGCGAGGTCTCCCTGACCCAACCCAACGGGGTCACGACCAGCAGGTCTTACAGCGCCAACGGTCACCTGATCGGCCTCGAGACGACGGCGCCGGATGGAGCTGTGATCCAGTCCTACGACCACACGCTGGGCCCGACAGGCCATCGGCAGAGTGTCCTCGAAGCCGATGGCACCCGGCGTTCGTGGACCTACGACATTCTCTACCGGCTGACCGCCGAGCGGGTGACGGACTCCGCCGACGCCCTGCTCTTCGAGCACCGCTTCAGCTACGACGCGGTGGGCAACCGCCTGACCCAGGAACGGTTGGACGGTGCCGGAAGTGTCGAGCTGATCACGTCGCAGTACGACGAGCGCGACCGTCTGCTGTCCGAGACCCACTCGGGGACGACCACGACCTACGCTTGGGACATCGACGGCAACCTGGTGTCCAGGGTCGGATCCGCGGGGACGACGACCTATGGTTGGAACGTCGAGAGCCGTCTCGTCTCCGCCACTTTGCCCGACGGCTCCAAGGTGGCCAACATCTACGATGGCGACGGCGTCTGGGTAGGGAGGACGGTCCAGCGTGCGGGCGAGCCGCCCCAGTCCCGGACCCTGCTGGCCGACACCACCGAAGTCCTGAGTCAGCTCCTAGCCGAGGTCGAGGGCGGCGCCTTGACGGCCCATTACGCTCGCGGAGAGCGTCTGCTCGCCATCTTCGTAGACGGTGCCGCCCACACGGTGCACCCCGACGGCTTGGGGTCGATCCGAGCGTTGACCGATGCCAGTGGAGCCCTCACCGACCGCTACGGCTACGAGGCCTTTGGCAACCTGGTCGACCGTTCGGGAACGAGCGCCAATCCCTTCGGGTTCGCCGGCGAGTACTTCGACTCCGAGCTCGCCCTGGCCCACCACCGCGCGCGGTGGATGAACCCGAGCCTCGGTGTCTTCCTGTCGCGGGACCCCTGGCCCAGCAGCCCCCGGCGTCCGGCTACGCTGCACCGGTATCTCTACGCCGAGGCCAACCCGGTCAACCGGGTCGATCCGTCGGGGCACTTCGGTGTCAGTGCTATAGGATTGCGGGTCGGCTTGGCGATCGTCGGGCTCGCCGCCACGATCGGCTTCATTTACTGGGCCAACATTCCCGCGCGGACCGACTGGACGATCCCGGTACGGCTCCGTCCGATCGTTGCGACGGGGTCGAGGTGGACCGATGCCGAGGTTCACTTTAAGCTCAGCGAGACGCGGTCGATCCTGGGCAGAAGGGCGACGCTGGCGTTGACCTGGGGCCCGATTGAAAGGAAGAGCTCGATCAATCCCTTGATGAATCTCGGCACTGCCGAGGAGTTTACGCAGTTGTTGGAGCCACTCTCCAAGCAGAACCAGGGCGTACCGATCGTCTTCATCGCGAGTTTCTACAACCCGATGAGCGTCCTCGGGCTCGGAGGCGGCGATGGTCTGGGCGCCACTTGGCGAGGGGTCGTGATGGATCAAGACGCGGTGAATAACCCCTATACGCTCTCCCATGAGCTGGGGCATGCCATCGGCTTCTTGAGCCATCAGGTGCTTCCCGGCGTGCCCGGTCCGAGCGTCTGGCAGCCTTTCGAGCTCTTCGAGCCGGTCACGGGGTGTCCCTTGGGGAGCCCGTTTCTTATGGCTCCCGGCGGGATCTGTGCCATCCGGGGCACCCAGTTGGTCGATTCGGAGCGCCAGCAACTGCGGATCCATGCCTTCAGCTTGCGCTAGGTGGCGGTGGGCGATGACTGAGCTTTGGATCGAGGTCGTGCTTCCCTGGCCGTGGTGGATCTGCGTCTTCGCGGCCGCGGCTGAGATCTTGCTCGTGGTGACGACGCTGCCCCGGTGGCTGCGGATTCTTCGGGATCAGGAGAACCGCGAGGGGGGGGCTTCCAGGAGCTACATCCAGAAGATCTTGCTCGCCCAAAGAACGATTCTTGGCCTCTCGGCGCTGGCGGTTGCCTCACTCTACGGCTACGACCTCTGTACGAGCCAGATGGACAGCGCGCTCCTGGGCGAGGAGGTCTTTCAGGTCCGAGGCACCCTTGCCGGGCTGAAGAGCCTTGTGCCGATCCTGGTCGGCCTTGGCATGTGGGGCTGGGTCTGGTTGCTTGTCGGACGACGATCGAGGAACAAACCGCGATGAATTGGCTCTGAGACACGTCTGGCCCTGGGCGGCGCAGCGGAGCGCTCCTCGGGGAGCGTATAGTCGGCCTGGGAAGCGACAGTCGTGCAACTGAGTGGTCCTGACCACTATCGGCTTTGCGTCGGCGCAAGAATCTGCCGTCGGAGCTTAGGGCACGTCACGTAATAAGTGTACCACTTAGGGCGTTGGGCGGTGAGGGCAGGACAGTATAATTCCAATCTCCATGAAACTCGTCGCGCCGGATTCTGATAGCCGCAAATTCCTTCTTGGAGACCTTGCGTCCTGGCAGATAGGAACTGTCGTCGAGCTCGCACTGGACTCGGAGGCCACCCCTGGTCGTCGTGGGGCGCGGCGTGGCGCTCGCCTTTCAGCGCACCTATTCGAGCAACGGCAGCCAGGACCCGACCCGGGCCGGCTTGGCCAGGGCTGGAGCCAGTCACGTATTATCGTGACGCCGTGCGGCGAGGTGATCCTGATCGGCGGCGACGGCTCGGGCATACGCTTCGTCGACGACGCCGAAGGAGGACTGCGTCCGCTCCGGGGCTACCACGGCACGCTGCTGGCCAACCCCGAGGACCGGAGCTTCGATTTCTACTCCAAGTCGGGCAACCGCTGGCATTACGAGCATTCCGGCGAGAGTGCGTGGCGTCTTGAGCGCATCAAGGACCCCATCGGCAACACGACGACGCTCGCCTACGTCGTCGACGCCTGCTGATCGCCCTCTTCCGCGCTTCGAGCCTGCCGGCGCGCTACGTTACGGGCGTCGTCGAGCACGACCTGGCGCACTTCGGGGCCGGCCTCGGCCTGACCCAGGCGAACGGGCCATCGTGTCGTCGCACTGCACGGAGGTCGACGGCGATATCCAAGTCGGTGGCCTGGCCGTTGCCGCAGCCTACCCGATGGACACCGACGGCGACGGCACCGCCGAGCCGCACGAATACGTGCTGGTGACCAACGCCGCCGGCTGGCTGCTGATCTACGTCGCCACCGACCGCGCCGCCGTGACCCAGGTGGGCCGCATCGAGCTGCCCGGCCCGGCGTCGGCGATCGTGGTCGATCGGCTGGCCCGCAAGGTCTACGTGGCGGCAGGGACGGCGGCGCGAGAAACACAAGCTCGACAAGAAGCCGGATAGCTACTACCTGGAGAGGACGATTCCGCTGGCCATGGCGTCGCCGGCGGCCAACCGGAGCCGGGAGGCGATCCGCGTCCATACCGAGATCCTGGAAGCGGCGTCCCGCGGTGAAGAAGTCGGCGGCGATCACGTGAGGCGCGTGGTTGCGCAGGAAAGTCGACCAGCGTTGGCCGTCGTAGCGGCTCCGGCCGCATCGGGGCCTCGGGACCATGTACCTCCTGACCGTCCTCGGCGAGACCCTGAGGCCGAGCTTGGCGAGCAGCTCGTTGGCGATGCGCTCCTCTCCCCACAGGGGGTTCTCGCGGCTCATCTTTCGGATCCACCCTCGAAGATCCGGTGGAATGGGCGGTCGTCCTGGCCGGGACTTCCACCGCCAGAGGAGCCGGAAGCCTTTGCGCTGCCAACGGATCAAGGTCTGGGGTCGGACCACGACGAGAGCGCCTCGCCAGTCCAACCAGCGGCTGAGCAGACCGAGCATCGGATCCTCACCAGACATCGACCTGCCCGGCCGCTCGCCCGTGCTCGAGCCGGCGGTGGTGCCGAGCTACCTGTCGGCCACCGAGATCGCCTCCGAGGTGCAGCCGGCGAGCGAGGCGCCGCTGGTCGCCGAGATCCTGGCGAAAGCGGCGGAGCTGGGCCACGACTACGCGCGCATCTACGAGCCACGAGATCGACACCGAGTGGTACGCAGGAAGCCTCAAGGGCGCGGTAGGCACCCTGCGCCAGGGCGCCGGCAACGATGTCGACCAGGCCAGCCTGCTGATCGTGCTCTTCCCCACGACCTGGCGTTCCTCGAGCCCGCGCTCGGCCTGACCCAGGCGAGCGCGACGCTCAGTCGAAACGATGCGCGAAGATCACTGAAGACTCCGGAGGTTGTCGAGGAACTCCACGAACAGGTCCAACGCGATCTCCGTCGCGATCTCCTCCGCATCGTGTCCGGTAACGACGTGCTGCTGCCCCTGCCAGTGCACCACGATCGACCGCTTCCCGGCGACGACCTCGGGCGCCAAGCGCTCGCCGTCCACGATCGCCTCGATCTGCCACGGGATGGGTATGCCACGCTCCCCGTGGAAACGGTCCCGAACGTCGAGAGCGGCGATGAAGGAGCCGACGTAGCCCCCGTGGCTTTCGTCGGTCACGTGGCGCACGTCGATGCCGCGAGCGTGAATGCACCGCGCGCGCCAACCCGAG
>DASWIG010000113.1:0-2624 GCA_036397835.1 Thermoanaerobaculia bacterium | reverse complement strand
CAGCAGTAGTCCATGGTTTCACCTCCGTTTCTTCGTTGGCCCGGCCAGAATCGTCCTCCGGAGCCCGTCCGGCCAGGGCCGCTCGGTGAGCTGATCTGGATGCGAAGGACATACGTCCCTGGTACTATTATACCACACGATTCCAGGAAAGGCAAGACCTCGGAGAAGAAAAATGGCCTCCCCGGCGAACCGGGGAGGCCAAGCGACGGTCAGACGTCAGTCGATTTCCCCCCTTGGGAAAGGGGGATTCCCCGCTACGGGGCCTGCGTGTCGTCGGGAGGGGAGACGCCGGGCGTCTCCCCTCCGGCGTCCGGATCCGTCGGCTCGACGTCTCCGGTTCCGGCGTCCGGTTCGGTCTCCGAGTCGTCGCCGGTCTCGTCGACCGGCTCCTCGTCTTCGACCTCGCGGCCGCCGCGGCGCCGCGGCGGGCGGACGCGCTCGGCCTCGGCCTCGAGGCCCGCCATGTGGTAGTCCGCCGCGGTGGACCTGCCGATCAACTGGTAGCACCGATCGAAGTCTTCGTCGGCCTGGCGCCTCGCGGCTGCGGCCTTCTGGCCCCGGCGGCGCTGCCGGCTGATCTCGGTGAGGTGCGTCGAGAGCTCCTGGTCCTGGAGCTCATGGACGGCAGGTGGCAGGGGCCGACAGCGGTTCCTGGCGCTCATGGCAGTAGGCAACGGCGGTCGAGCGCGGCTCCTGGAGAAGCCGCTCGCCCTCCGGACGACGGCCGGCGCCGCCTGTTCCGGACTTGATCCGGCGGACCTGAGCCGATTCGCCTGCTGAATGCGCATGAGTACCTGAGCAGGCGGATCCCGCGCTCGACACCGCCTGCCGTCTATCCGGTACTATCCGGCAGGTCGTCGAGTGGGCAGGCCAACTCGGATTCGCGCCGCGCAGTATGAAGATCGACTTGTACACGATCTGCTGGAACGAAGTGCGCCTCTTGCCGTACTTCTTCCGTCATTACGATCTTGTCGTGAGCCGATACGTGATCTTCGACGACGGCTCCACCGACGGCTCGCGGGACCTGTTGCAGGATCATCCCAGGGTGGACCTACGCTCCTTTCGGAGAGCCGACCCGGATTCGTTCGTGGAGTCGGAACGCGATCTTTTCGAGAATTGCTGGAAAGAGAGCCGGGGACGGGCGGATTGGGTGATTATCGTCAACGTCGACGAGCTCCTGTACCACCACCGGGAGCTGCGGGCCTACCTGCGAAAGTGCCGCGACGATGAGATCACCGTCATCCCGGCGACGGGCTACCAGATGGTCTCGCCCTCGTTCCCGGAATCCCAGGCGTCGCTGACGACGCTGGTGCGGACCGGAGTGCGCCAGGGCGGGATCGGGGCGTATCGCGGGGCAGAATCGGACCCAGGCCGCGACGAAGGCGGACGCGCACATGCGGCGAGAGACACCTCTACCATGGACGCTAGCCGGCGGCGTCCCGATCGGAGCTTCGCTCGCGAACCCTCACCCCAGGAATGGCAACCGCGGACGATAGCTGCCCTCCGGGAACCAGTCGATGGCCTCCTGCCTGCCCGACTGCAGCGCATCGGCGGCGAACCGGTACTCCTCCAGGAACGCCCACCGAGACCAGCGGCTCGCCCAGTGCCTGGAACGTCTCTGCACACCGCCGGTGGTGGTTGTCGTCGGCGTGGATCAGGGCCACGAGGGGACCGGCGTCCACCAGGATCATGTGGACCGTTTCCTGATCAGGAGATCGCGGTATTTCCCCCCCGTGTCCTCCGACAAGTCCGGGGGACCGCCACTCACGCACCCGATCAGGTCGTCAAGGAAGGCGGAGGAGAAGACGGCCTGGGGCTCACTCATCAAGGCCGAAGCTCTGCCGCAGCTCTTCCACGGTCAGCGCCACTCCACCGCCCGACCGGGTCTCGGCGATGGACTCGAAGAGCCGGCGGGCGTTCTCGGACGAACGGAGGAGATGAGCCGTCTCCTCGAGGCCGGCCAGCTCTTCGAGGCTCACGAGGGCCACGTGGGCACCGTTGCGGCGCTGGATCACGAGGGGCTCGCCGGACTCTGCGACCGCGTCACAGTAGTCCTTGAGATGTGCCCGCAGGTCGGTGTAGGTCGTCAGGCGTGCCATGCCTCTATCGTAAGCCTGGCGCTCATCGCCGCCGGAGCCCCCGAGCCGCTCTCGCCGTCGCCGGGCGGAATCTCCGTCTTGGCGTCCGTGGCTGAGCCGCAGCCGCTCAGGAGCACGCACGAGACGACCGCCAGGGAGAGCAACGCAGTGGTCATTCGGTCTCGCATTCTGTCTTTCATCCTGAATCCCCTTTCAGTCGACGGTTGGCTGGGCTTGCTCGAGCGGCGGATGCCGCCGCTACCTGGACAGATAGTGTCGTCAGGGGCCGGCCGATTTCAAGTGGCAGCAGTGTGGGTGCCGGCCTGGCGGCCACGCGGGTCGAGCCGGTGACGGCCCTGCGCTACGAATAGTCACTCGTCCTTGGCCGGCGCCCAGCGCGGCGGCCGCCGGGCCGCGAACGCGTGCAGGCCCTCCTGGCCCTCCTCACCGAGCAGCGCGTCGGCGAAGACGCCGGCGGCCTGCTCGACGAAACGCGCCGGATCGGCGGCGCCGGCCGTTCGCAGCAGCTCCTTGGTCGCCGCCACG
>DASWIG010000112.1:0-28707 GCA_036397835.1 Thermoanaerobaculia bacterium | reverse complement strand
GGCGACGCTCGAGCAGGACTTCGCCGAGCTGCTGAAGGGGCTGCGGCCGGAGCCGGAGCTCCTGAAGCTGTGGCGCGCGATCGTCCTCGACGTGTGGCGCGAGCACACCGCCCGGGCCGACACCGACCGCAAGCAGCAGCGCGACCGTCTGGCGCGGATCGCGGAGCGGAAGGAGAAGCTGGTGAAGGCGTACGTCTACGAGTCGGCCGTCGACCGGGAGACCTACGAGCGCCTCCGCGCCGAGCTCGACGAGGAGCTGCTGCTCGCCGAGCTCGCCGTCCAGGAGACCGAGATCGAGTCGCTGGACGTCGAGGGTGCCCTCGCCTTCTGCTCCCAGATCCTGGACCGCGCGGACCGGATCTGGGAGGAGTCGTCCCTGGACCAGCGCCAGCGCTTCCAGCGCCTGGTCTTCCCGGAGGGGCTGAGCTACAGCCAGGAAACCGGGTTTGGAACCCCCGCAACCGCCTTGATCTTCAGCATCTTACGGACGCCCGAGCCCCCGGCGTCCGGAGTGGTACCCCCAACGGGATTCGAACCCGTGTCGCCAGCTTGAAAGGCTGGTGTCCTGGACCTGGCTAGACGATGGGGGCTTGGTGCGCGACGGTGGAGGGCCGCCCCTCCCCGTCGCCGCGGCGGCAGCGTACCACATCTCGCGGCCGCGAGTACGCCTCCGTTCAACCGACCCCGCGGACGACGTCGATCAGGATCCTCACCACGCAGCCGACCGCGAGGCTCCCCACGGCCGGCCAGATGCTCAGCGACCGCTCGCGCATCATCGCCAGAGCCACGCCGGCCAGCAAGGCGCCGAAGGCCACGGTCAGGCCCTCCCAAGGAGCCGCGAGCGCCCATGGCTGGCCGGCCACCACGCCGAAGTAGGAGGCAGTCCAGGTGACGACGGCGTAGAGCGCTCCGACGAACCAGGCCGGACGGGAAACGAACCACGGCCCACCGACGGTCTGGATCTTGGCCTCCAGGACCAGCAGACCGTGCGCCAGCCCGGGAAACCACAGCGACAGGGACAGCGCCGTCAAGATCATCGCGCCGGCCGCCATCGCCAGCGGCTCCGCCGTCCACGAGATCTCCGGCGGCACCCAGACTCCCCCGGCCGCCGCGCCCAGCAGCACCGCGGGAACGAGGGCCAGGTAGTCTTCGCCGGCGGGCCTCCGCCAACCGAAGAGCCAGGTCCAGCCGCGTGAGAGCCGATAGGTCAGGAGCCACGCTCCCACCCCCGAGACGGCACTCAGGACCATGAGGTCGACGGCGGGCACGACCTCCGGCTCCGGGACCTCGAGCAGCAGCCGCCTCATCACCACGCCGAGGCCGGAAGCCGCCGCCAGGATCAGCGTCCACAGGGCGGCGGTGGCGAAGCGCTTCAGTCGATACCACGGCCGCGCCGGCTGGTAGGTGAGCTTGAGGATCTTGCCGATCTCGCGCGCCGTCAGCCCCGTGCCCTGGGGACGGGGGGAGCCGCCGATGTCGTCCGAGCCGCCCCAGCGCTTCTCGGCGGGCCGGCCGTCGACCGCCGGGTCGAGCAGGTTGAGCCGTTCGTAGGCGTCCTCGAGCACGATCCCCGACAGGGCCGCCGAGAGGCGCAGCGTGTACTGGCCCGGCGCTCGCTCGAGGGCGATCAGCCCCAGGCGGTCGCCCCAGACCTTCTTGAGCCGCTTCTCGACCTCGTAGATTCCCGAGCTGTCCCGACACACCACCGCGACCTTGTCGCCGCCGACCGCCACGTGCCCGTACTCCTGCTCGACGCTGGCGTAGTCGCTGAAGTCGCCCGAGGTGTAGACCATGGTGTCGATCTCGAGCAGCATGTCGAGCGTGTAGCCGACCAGGTCCACCCCTTCCCAGCTCTGGTTCTTGGCGGCCAGCTCGCGTTCGAAGAGCCGGTCGAGCCGCGCTTTCTCCTCGGCCACGCGGTCCTGAGGCAGGCCGCAGTACTCGGCGATCTCGAAGCCGTTGGCGTCGATCGCCCCTTCGAGCCGAAGCAGGGGCAGGATGGAGTCGCGGGCGCGCGCGTCGAGGTCGCGCACCCGCCGGTAGTTGAGCAGCACCCAGATCGCCAGCACCGTATCGAGGTCGGGCTGGTTGGCGTAGACGGTCCAGTCACCCTTGTCGAGCTCGAGGCCCTTGAGCACCATGAGCAGCGCCTGCTCGCAGGTCGCCAGGGTGAAGGCCCGCAGGCACCCTTCGTGGTGGTCGAGGTTGTACAGGTTGCGGGTGTCGTCGATCAGCGGACCGAAGGTGCCGGCGCCGTCGAGGAGCACCGTGCGCTCGCCCAGCTTACGCGCCTCGACCTCGGAGAAGGCGTGGCCCGGATCGATCGCGACGCCGACGCCGGGCGCCTCGCGGCAGACCAGGAGACGGCGGTCCTCGACGTCGCGGATCTCGTAGCGGTTGGGCAGCGACTCCGGCTCCGGCTCGGCGGACGGGAAGGTGCGGAACGGCACGCTGGCGTGCCGCGTCGGCAGGTGCGTGGTGGCGCCGGCGTCGAGCGGCGGGCGCGCACCCGGGTCGCGGTCTCCTCGCTCCACCATGGTCGGGCTCTGGGTGTCGTCCTTCAAGTCTGCCGATTATAAGCGGAATCGGCAGGGGGGCCGTCCAGAGACGCGCCGCGGCCGCGGATCAGGGCGGCCGCCGGCCCAGGGCTTCGGGGACGGGTCACCGCTTGCGGAGGGTGACGCTGCCGCTGAATGTCTCGACGTGGACGCGGGCGTCGCCCGAGCCGAAGACCAGCTTGTGCTCCGGCGTGAAGCGCCCCGCCTTCTCGGCCGGCGGGCCCAGCTCGTTGGTGATCCGGCCGCTGAAGGACGACACGTCGAACCGCGCCGCCGACGCGCCGGGCAACGCCACCTCGACCGCACCGCTGTGGCTCGACAGGCGTGCCTCGGCGCCGCGCGCCAGGGCGGCGGCGAAGAGGATGCGGCCGGAGACCACCCCGAGCTCGGCGCGCTCCACCTCGCCGGCGCCGTCGACGACGATCGCCCCCGACACGGACTGGGCTCGGAGGTCGCGTCCACCCTCGATGGTGATCCGGCCGTTGACCGTCTCCACCGCCACCCGGCCGCGGGCGCGGCGCACGGTGACGTCGCCACTCACGGTCTCGACCGCGACCGCCGACGGGTCGCCCTCGACCTCGACCGGGCCGCTGATCGACTCCACGTCGAGCTCGCCCTCGAGTCCCGCCACCAACACCTCGGCGCTGACGGTCTCCACCGCGACCCGGCTGCGGTGCGGCACGCGGACCTCGAGGTGGGCCGAGCCCTGGTGGCCGCTGCGGCCGGGCTCCGCCTCGACCTTCACCTCGCCGCGCACGGCTCGGACCACGAGAGCGTCGATGCCGCGGCCGAGCGTGCCGGTGACCTCGACCTCCTCGCGGTCCCAGCCCGAGACGACGAGGGAGCCGGCGACGTTGACGATTTCCACCGTGCCCTCGGCGCGCGCGGGGACCCGACGCTCGACCTCGGTCTGGGCGCCGGCGGCGAGCGGCGCCAGCACCGCCAGGAGAGCGGCCGACGCGCGCCAGCACCTCCTCATGCCGACCTCGCGCTCAGGCGACGCAGGAGGTCGAGGCCGCGGCGGTGCTGCGCCAGCAGCAGGCTCTCGAGGTGCGGGTTGCCGGGGTCGGCGGCGAGCGCTTGCCGCAGCTCCCAGATCGCCTCGTCGATGAGCACCAGGTTGCGCCGCACGATCTCCATGGTCACCGGCGAGAGCTCGTCGCGCCGGCTCGCCGCCACCAGCCACAGGGCGTCCTTGGCTCGCAAGTACTCGGTCTCCGCCGCCGCGAAGGCGGAGGAGGAGGCGGGACGGACGGCGGCCGCCGTCGTCTCTCCGGCGTCCGGGATCAGCCGGCCCAGCGCCGCGCCGAGCGCCGTGAAGACGATCGCCGCCGCGGTCTGCAGGACCCACCGGCGAACGTTCCACGATCGAGCCCGGCGCGGGCGCTCGATCGTCTCCACCTCCGCCGGCGGCGACGCCCGGCGCCCGCCGAGCCGCGCCGCCACGCCGGGCCACAGGTCGTGCGGCGGCGCCACCGTCCGCGGCAGCTCGGCCACCCGCGCCAGCAGGCGCCGGAGCTGCCGCTCCTCGGCGCGGCAGCGGGCGCAGGCGGCCAGGTGCTCGCGCACCCGGCCCTCCTGCGCCGCGTCCAGCCAGCCGTCCACGAAGTCTTGCAGCGTCACGTCGTCGCATTCGGGCTCTTTCATGACTCCAAGGCCTTTCTCAACAATTGACGGGCGCGGTGGAGCTGCGCTTTGCAGGTGCCGACCGCCAGCCCCGTCATCTCGGCGATCTCCTGGTGCTGGTAGCCCTCCACGTCGTAGAGCACGAAGACCGTGCGGGCTCCCGCCGGCAGCGCGGCGACGGCCCGCTCGAGGTCGACCGCGTCGCCCCACGACGGCGGCGGCGCCGCGGCCTCCGGCGGCTCTCCCGCCGCCTCGTCGAACGGCACCACCCGGTCGCGCCGCCGGCCTTGCCGGCGCCAGCCGCCCAGCACCACGTTGACCGTCAGGCGGTGGAGCCACGACGAGAAGAGGCTGCGGCCGCGGAAGGAGCCCAGCTTCTCCCACGCCCGCACGAACGCGTCCTGGGTCCGCTCCTCGGCCTCCTGGGCGTTGCCGCACATGCGCAGGCAGAGGGCGTAGACGCGTCCGGCGTGGCGCCGGTAGAGCTCCTCAAAGGCCGTGACGTCGCCGTCCTGGGCTCGTTCGACCCACGACGCGTCGTCCTGAGGCGCGATCCGAGACTCGTTCGTCCGAGGCTCCTCTACTTCGGCTCCCATCGGAGTCCTCCGCTCGCGAGCCCCATCGTAGCAGGACGGCGCCTCCATCTCGCTCTCTGAGATGCGCGGGATCGGCCGCGGGTTTGAATATCCGCCGCCGCGCCGTGCTATCCTGGCAGCGGCAAGTCATTGCCCCCGACCCCCCGAGACTGCTGCTTCCAGGGACGAAACGCTTCATGTCCACTCCCCAGGCCCCCCGTCTGGCCCTCACCTTCGACGACGTCCTGGTGGTGCCCGGCCTCTCGAAGGTGCACCCCAACGACGTCGACCTGCGCACCGAGATGTGCCGCGGCATCCGCCTCAACATCCCGGTGATCTCCGCCGCCATGGACACCGTCACCGAGTCGGCCCTGGCCATCGCCCTGGCCCAGGAGGGCGGTCTCGGCGTGATCCACAAGAACCTCTCCGTCGAGCGCCAGGCCGAGGAGGTCGACAAGGTCAAGCGCAGCGAAGCGGGCATGATCGTCGACCCGGTGACCATGCGGCCGCAGCAGAGGATCCGCGAGGCCCTCGACGTCATGGCGAGCTACCGGATCTCCGGCGTGCCGGTGACCGACGAGGAGGGACGTCTGGTGGGCATCCTCACCAACCGCGACCTGCGCTTCGAGACCGACCTCGAGCGGCCGATCAGCGACCTGATGACCAAGGAGGGCCTGGTCACGGTGCCTCCGGGCACCACCCTCGAGCAGGCCAAGTCGCTGCTCCACCGTCACCGCATCGAGAAGCTCCTGGTCGTCGACGACGGCAACCTGCGCGGCCTGATCACGGTCAAGGACATCCAGAAGATGACCAAGTACCCCAACGCCTGCAAGGACGAGCTGGGGCGCCTGCGGGTGGCGGCGGCGGTCGGCGCCGGCCGCCAGGACCTCGACCGCGCCCGCGCCCTGGTGGCCGTCAAGGCCGACCTGCTGGTGGTCGACTCCTCGCACGGCCACAGCCAGGGCGTGCTCGACGCCGTGGCGCGGCTGCGGGAAGAGTTCCCGGAGGTGAAGCTGGTGGCGGGCAACGTCGCCACCGAGCAGGGAGCGCGCGACCTCATCGAGCGCGGTGCCGACGGCGTCAAGATCGGCATCGGGCCGGGCTCGATCTGCACCACCCGGGTGGTCACCGGCGCCGGGGTGCCGCAGATCACGGCGGTCACCGACTGCGTGCGCGCCTGCGCCGAGCACGGCGTGCCGGCGATCGCCGACGGCGGCATCAAGTTCTCCGGCGACGTGACCAAGGCGATCGCCGCCGGCGCCCACGCGGTGATGATCGGCTCGCTCTTCGCCGGCACCGAGGAGAGTCCGGGCGAGACCATCCTCTACCAGGGCCGCACCTACAAGGCCTACCGCGGCATGGGCTCGCTCTCGGCCATGGCCCAGGGCAGCGCCGAGCGCTATTTCCAGGACGGCGACGTGCAGCTCGCGAAGATGGTCCCCGAGGGCATCGAGGGCATGGTGCCGTACAAGGGCAGCGTCCACCAGATGATCCAGCAGCTCACCGGCGGCCTGCGCTCCGGCATGGGGCTGGCCGGCTGCGCCACCGTCGACGAGCTGCGCACCAAGGCGCGGTTCCTGCGCGTCTCGGCCGCCGGGCTCAGGGAGAGCCACGCCCACGACGTCGTGATCACCAAAGAAGCGCCGAATTATTGGGTCGAGCGGTAGGCAGCGCCAGACAGCGGCGCACCCTGGACGCCGCCAGAGCCGCGGAGCGGCCGATTGACACCTGTGAGGATCCGCGATTACATAGGTGCCGACAGAGAAGGAGCCCACCCATGAACGGAACGACCCGCTTCGGTGACTTCCTGCTGCTCAAGAAGCTCTCCGAGGATCCCCTCGGGGCGACTTACCGCGCCGGACGGGTCGAGGGCAACGCGGTCGGCGAGCTCCTCTTCCTGCGGACCTTCAGCATCCCCGAGGCCCGGACCGCGGAGCTGGCCGAGGCCCTCCACGAATTCGAGTCGAGCCAGAGGGTGCAGGCGCCGGGCCTCACCTATCCCGTGGGCGGCGGCGAGGTCGGGGGCGTGGCCTACGTGGTCTACGACTACTCCACGGGCTGGGACCTCCTCCAGGTCCTGGCGGCGGCCCAGGCGGCGTTCGCCGAGCTCGAGCGCGACCACGCCCTGCTCGTCGTCGAGCGCATCGCCAAGGGGCTGACCGTGCTCCACCAGATCGACGCGCCGGGCGCGCGCCCGTGCCATGGCTTCCTGGTGCCTCACAACGTGCGGATGACCGGCGAGGGCGAGATCGAGCTCGTCGGGCTCGAGGTCGGCCCCTATCTCGCCCGCCTCGCCGCGGCCGGGGGGGTGGGCGAGACCCGGGCGTACCTGTCGCCGCAAGTGCTCTCCGGCGCGGCGCCCACCGCCGCCGACGACGTGTATTCCCTGGGGGCGATCCTGTGGCGCCTCCTGCTCGGTCAGCCGCCGCCCGCCGGCGCCGCGGCCCAGGCCGGCGCCCTCGCCAGCGCCCGGCTGGGCGACGGCCAGCCGCTGCCGACCGGGCTCTCCGAGCTCCTCCGCAACAGCCTCGCAGAGCCTTCCGCGAGGCCGGCCCACGCCGGCTTCTGGCACCACCAGCTCACCGACTGGATGGCCTTCGAGCAGATCCGGACCACGCACTTCGATCTCGCCTTCTTCATCCACGAGCTGTTCCGCCGCCAGATCCAGGCCGAGAAGGACGAGATCGCGGGCGAGAAGAAGCTCGACCTCGCCCCCAAGGCGGCCGAGCCCGCGCCGGGGGAGACGGCGGACGCGATCCCGCGGCCGGGTCTCTCGGGAAGCGCCCCACCCCCAACGGCCGCCGCGCTCCCCGCCGCGGCGCCGGCGTCCGATACGGCCGTGAGGCCGCCGCCGCGGCGCTCCAGGATGGCGCTCGTGGCGGTGCTGGCCGCGGTGGTCGTGGCCGCCGCGGGCGCCGGTTGGCTGCTGCTCGGGAGAGGCTCGACGCCCGAGCCGCCGCCGGTTCAGGCGGCGCCGCCTCCTCCGCCGCCGGCTTCCAGCGAGCTCCGGATGGCGCAGGAGGAGCTCGAGCGGCTGGTGCGCGAGCGCGCCCAGACGGTGGGCGACCAGATCGCCTCGGAGTACGACGAGCACATCCGCTCGCTGCGCGAGCAGCTCGAGCAGGCCCGCGCCGCCGAAGCGGAAGCCCTGCGCAGCGCCGCCGCACCTCCGGCCGCCGCGCCGCCGCCGACCGCGCCACCGTCCTCCGCGCCACCGCCCTCCGCGCCACCGCCCATCGCGCAGACCCCGGACGCCGAGCCGACGGCACCGGCGCCGGCCGCGCCCCCGCCGGCCGCGCCGCCGCCGAACTCGCCGCCGCCGAACGCGGAGCCCTCTCCCCCGCCGGTCGAGCCCGCGGAGCTCGTCACCGAGGACGTCGCGGAGGCGTCGAGCCCCCTGGACACGATCCCGGCGCCGCCGCCCTCGATTCCTGCACCGGCGGCGCCGGCGGTGCCCGACGTCACGCCGCCCGAGCGCCTCAGCATGCCGAAGCCGGTCTTCCCGCCGCGGGCGCGGCAACACCGCAAAGAAGCCACGGTGTTGATCAAGGTCCACGTCGACGCCGACGGCAAGGTGATCGACGCCCAGCCGGTGATCGACAAGCCCGACCCCTACGGCTTTTACGACGCGGCGACGCAGGCGGCGCGCCAGGCGAAGTTCCGGCCCGCCCGCTCCGACGGCGTGCCGATCCGGATGTGGACGACGGTGGTGGTCAGCTTCAAACAGTGATCAACGTGGAGCCATAGAGCGCCGCCACCGGCGCCGCGTCCAGACCGCCGCCGTCCCCGCGAGGAACGCCAGCAGGACCGCGCACCCGAGACGGAAGGGGACGTCGACGTAGCGCACCTCGACCGCGCGAGCTCCCGGCGGCACCTCGATCACCAGGTGACGCCCCGGGTCGTAGGCCACCGGCCCCATGTCGCGGCCGTCGGCCGTCCACACGTAGCCCTCGAGCGGCGCCACGTTGAGCCGCAGCAGGCCGCCGCGGCCCGCCGTGGCGAGACGCACCCAGCTCGGCCCCCACTCGACGTCGACCGGGGAAACCTCCGGCTCCACGAAGAAGGCGAACGGCAGCGCCGCGGCGTTCTCCCACACCTCGATGCCGTCGCCCCGGTAGGCGGGCCGCAACTGGGAGTGACGAGCGAGGCTCGCGCGCAGGCGCGCGAAGCCGGGAAAGGCGGAGCGCTCGGGCAGCACCAGGAAGCGCACGCTCCACGAGCTCAGGTGGTCGAGCCGCTCGCGCGTCAGCTCGTGGCGGAAGATGTTCGAGTAGTCGAGCCCGAGGGCCAGCTCCAGGTTCTCTCGCGCGATCAGCGGCTCGTAGCCCCCGAGGTGGTAGGCGCCCGCCAGCGTCGCGTAGTCGAAGGCCAGCAGGCGGTCGAGATGACGCTCCAGCGGCGTCATCCACATCGACACGGCCCGCCCCTGGTCGACGGGGAAGCGGCGGGCCGTTTCGGCGCGGATGGCCGCGACGTCGCGGTCGACGCGATTGGGACCGAACGGCGCGTCGAGCCACGGCGAGAGCACGATCGCCAGGTTGCCGGCGACGGCCGCCGCCAGCAGGACGACGCCCACGACCTGCGGCCAGCGGCGCCGCGACGCGAGCAGCGCGCCGTAGCCGCCGGCCGCCGCGACGACGAGGAAGAAGGCGGCGATGAGGAAGGACTTGAAGGGCCAGCGGAAGCTCGAGAGGACCGGCAGGTGGTAGGCGACGCCGAAGGCCCGGGTCGAGAGGACGAGGGCGGCCAGGGCCACCGCGGCCGCGATCGCGAACGCGCGCTGCCGACGCGCCACCACAAGCGCGGCGAGGGCGAGCAGATTCGGCAGGCCGACGTAGAAGATCGCGCCGGTCGCCAGGTGGACGGCGCGCGGCTGCACGCGGAAGACCTGGGCCTCCAGGAAGGCCGCCACCGGCAGCGAGTTGGAGACCAGCTCCGCGAACGACAGCGACCCGGCCCGGTGCGCCGACGCCTGCTTGGCCAGGGCCATCGGCAGCAGGAGCGGCGCGGCGAGGGCCGCCGACGCGGCGAGCGCCGCTGCGTAGGCGAGGGCCTGCCGGCGCCAGGCGCCGTCGCGGCCCGTCAGCAGGCGCAGCAGCAGATAGCCGGACTCGAAGATCGCCCACAGCACCGCGTACTGGACGTAGCCCTGGTAGAAGAGCAGCGCCTTGACCGCCCCCAGCGCCAGCACCCGCGGCGCCGACGGCCGCTCCAGCAGACGCTCGACGAGCCACAGGCTCCACGGCAGGTACGCCGCGGCGTAGGCGACCACGATCCAGCTCCGCGACACCACGACCAGGAACGGCAGGGTCATCCACAGCAGGCTCGCCGCGACGCCGGCCGCGCGCCCGAGACCGAGCCGCCGCAACAGCGCGTACATCCCCAGCGCCGACGCCACCAGGTGCAGGATCGCCAACACGTCGACCACCGCCCGCAGGTCGCCCCAGCCCAGCCGGGCGATCGCCAGGCCCAGGTAGAGCGGCGGATAGAGCACCGCCGGCTGGCCGCTCGCCAGGTAGGTGTAGCCGAGGTACTGGTGGTAGTTGACGTGCGGGAGCTCGCCGTGGCCGAAGACCGAGTCGAACGTGTAGACGTGGCAAGGGAGGTGGTAGCTGGCGTTGTCGTCCCAGAGGAAGTAATAGGGCTCGCGCAGCTCCAGGACCGTGAAATAGACGGCGGCAAGCAGCAGCAGCACGCCGATCGCGGCCAGCTCTCGGCGCCACGGCGGCTCGCAGGGGTGGCTCGGACCAGGCACCGGGGCGCAGGATACCACCCTCCGGCTGTACTAGAATCCGCCTCGAGGATCGCGACCGCCGTGCCCCAGGACAATCTCGTCATTCTCCTGCCCGTCTACGACGACTGGGACGCTCTCGGAGCGCTGCTCGAGCGCATCGCCGGCGTGCTCGCACAGGCCGACCTGCGCGCCACGGTCGTCGTCCTCGACGACGCGTCGACGGCGCCGCCGGCCTTCCCCTGGCCCGACGATCCCGTCCTCGCCGGCGGCCGGCTGGTGGCGCTGCGGCGCAACCTGGGGCATCAGCGGGCGATCGCCATCGGCCTCGCCTACGTCCACGAGAGCTTCCCGGGAGCGACCACGGTGGTGATGGACGCCGACGGCGAGGACGACCCCGCGGACATCCCGCGGCTGCTCGCCGCCGGCGCGCAGGCGGGCGGCCGCCACATCGTCTTCGCGCAACGCTGGCGCCGCTCCGAGCGTCTCGTCTTCCAGCTCTTCTACCAGCTCTACCGCGGCGCCCACTGGGTGCTCACCGGGATCCCGGTCAAGGTGGGCAACTACAGCGTCGTCCCCTACGCGTGCCTGGAGCGGCTGGTCGTCGTCTCGGAGCTGTGGAGCCACTACGCGGCCGCGGTGTTCAAGGCCAAGATCCCCTATCTCTCGGTGCCCACGACGCGCGCCCGGCGGATCGCCGGCGAATCGAAGATGCGCTTCGTCAACCTGGTCGTCCACGGGCTGACCGCCATCGCCGTCTTCAGCGACGTCGTGGGCGTGCGCCTGCTCATCGCCAGCAGCGTGCTCCTCGCCCTGACGTTGGGGGCGCTGTTCGCCGCGCCGTCCTACTTGCCCGTGGCCCAGGCGGTGCCGGCGGTGGCCGGCGCGCTCGTCGCGGGTCTGCTCATCCTCCTGCAGGCGACCGCCATCGCCGCCGTCTTCGTCTTCGTGATCCTCGCCGGACGCCAGAACATGGCCTTCCTCCCCATCCGCGACCACTGCTACTTCATTCGCCGCGTCACGGAGCTGCCGCTGCCGGCCGAGGCGGGGGACCCCGCGTGAGCGCCCCGGCCGCCGACTATCGCTACGTGGGCTCGGAGCTCGAGATCTTCGCGCTGGCCGAGAATTGGAAGCGCTACCTGCGCGCGCAGATGGCGCCCTACTTCGGCGCCGAGGTTCTCGAGGTGGGGGCCGGAATGGGCGCCACCACCCGCGCCCTCTGCGGCGACGGCGTGCGGCGGTGGGTCTGCCTCGAGCCGGACGCCGAGCTCGCCGGCAGAATCGACCTCGCCTCCCTGCCCGCCGCCTGCCAGGTACGCCGGGGCACGGTGGCCGACCTCGACGCCGGCGAGCGCTTCGACGCGATCCTCTACGTCGACGTGCTCGAGCACGTCGACGACGACCGCGCCGAGCTGGCTGCGGCCGCCCGACACCTGCGCGACGGCGGCCGGCTGATCGTCCTGGCGCCGGCCCACGCCTGGCTCTTCACCCCCTTCGACGAGCGCATCGGCCACCGCCGGCGCTACACCCGCCGGGCCCTGACCGCGGCGGCCCCGCCCGAGCTGCGCCTGGAGCGTTGCCGCTACCTGGACTCGGTCGGGTTGCTCGCCTCCCTCGGCAACCGCCTGCTGCTGCGGCGGGCCATGCCGAGCCGGGAGCAGATCCTCTTCTGGGACCGCTTCATGACGACCCTGTCGCGACGGCTCGATCCGCTGACCGGCTGGCGCGTGGGCAAGTCGGTGCTCGGAATCTGGACAAGATGAAGAACCCAGCGTCCCGGTAGAGCACGGCGCCGCCGGGCGGAGGAAGGAGCAAGCCGATGGCTGAAGAGCTCTTAGTCACGAAACGACCCCGGCGTCCTCCGGTCCATCCGGGGGAGCTGCTGCGGGAGGACGTCATTCCGGCCCTGGGTCTGTCGATCAGCGAGGCGGCACGCCAACTCCGGGTCAGCCGGCAGACGCTCCACCGGGTCATGGCTGGACGACACGGCGTGACTCCGGAGATGGCTCTCCGACTCGGGAGGTTTTGCGGCAACGGTCCGGGGCTTTGGCTGCGTATGCAGCAGAGCTATGACCTGTGGCACGCTGAGCAGGCTTTGGGCGACGAAGTCGAGAAGATCCCCACGCATTCGTTGGCCGTAGCTCCTACCCCCGCCGGAGCTTGAGAGACGCTGGCGGCCCGGGACGCCGGAGTTTCCGGCGACGGTGGGCAGGCCCCCTGTTCGGAAACGACTTAGCGGATACTGGGAGCGCAGGCGTCCCGCCTGCGCTCCCAGCCGGGACGGCGGTCAGCTCCGACGCACCAGGATCTTGCCGGCCAGCTCCAGCGCCGCCGCGCCGGCCGCCTCCAGGAAGCTGGCGATCGACGCCGGCGAGCGCGCCAGGCCGTCTGCGAGGTTCAGCGCCTCCGTCAGCTCCGGATTGCCTGACCTACGTCCAGAGGGCGACGAGCGCGTCACGGACGCGATTCTCGCTCGTCCGTCGGGTTCCGTCCCCTGTTGGGGACGATCAGGCGGTCGTGTTCTTGTGGCTCAATCGCATCACGGCTCGTCCAGGATCTCGTCCGACTTCGCGCTCTGCGGCCGCTAGGAATCCGACGCGGTCGCTCGGCATTAATCCCGGTAACGCTCGAACCAGGCTAGGATGTGGGCTACCTTGCTCATGAGCTGGCTCGGACGGTCGGCGATGTCGTGCGAAGCGCCGGGAATGCGCACCAGCATGGCGTCCACCCGGCGCAGCTTCAGCGCCTGTAGAGCTGCTCCGACTCCGAGTCGGCGTGCGGTGGTCCGCCTCCCCGGTGAGCAGCATGGTGGGGTCGTTGCCCACCTTGAGGTACCCGGCGCCGTCGGCGCGGTAGAGGAGCTCGTCGATCGTCACCGCGGGAGCTGCCCACTGGGCGCCCGCGGGCTTCTCGGGGAGCTCCACGAACGGCTCGACGTCGAGCGGCGCCAGCATGGTGAAGGCGATCCAGCGTCCGTCCGGCGACCAGGCGGGGTCGGCGGGCGGCTCTCTGAGCTGGGTGAGGCGGGCGCTCCCGCCGCCGTCGCCAGCCACAGGTTCGAGCGCCGCCGGTCGTGCATCACGTCCATGAAGTTGCGCACGTAGACCACGCGCCCGCCGTCGGGCGAGATCTGGGGGTCCGAAGCCCATTCGAGCTCGAAGACGTCGGCGAGCCTCCCTCGGCAATCGCCTGCTGTTGCGCAGCGCGATGCCGAGCCGACGGCAGATCCTCTTCTGGGACCGTTGGATGACCACCCTGTCGCGCCGGCTGGATCCGCTGACCGGCTGGCGCGTGGGCAAGTCGGTGCTCGGAATCTGGCGCCGCCGGGCGCAGGTGCATGCACCTACCTGAAAACGTCCTCCGACGTAGCCGCGGTAGCTGCCTTCGCCAGCCAACGCCGCAGCGTACCGAGATCCCGGCTACTCTCGAGAGCAGCCCGACTCGCCTCGTCCACCGTGAGGCCCCTCGCTTCCAGAACGTCGACGACGGAACCGCGCAAGGCCCGGATCTGGCCGTCATGAGCTCCTTCAGACCGAACCTCGTCCAGATCCCGGTAGCCCTGACGCTGCAGGAGGTTCCGGAAGGTGACCCGGTGCGCAGCGTCGCGATCGTAGAGCGCTTCGACGGGGACCGGGTTCTGCAGGACGCCCGGAGCCGTCAGCTCCTCTCCCTGTTGGACGATCCTCATCGCCTTTCCGGGCTCGTAGACCTCCACGCGGCGCGGCCCCACCAATCGCACCACCCAGACGTGCTTCGTGCCGGCTGTCAGGAGCTCCGAGATCTTCTTCGCCAAGTCGGCCTCGTCCTGCCCGGTGTCCGCGTACTCGACCGCGAGCGGCGGCGCGCCCCGAACCCAGCCCGGGACGTCGGGGACGTTACCCACCGCGACGTCGGGAGCCCGCAGGAGCTCGGACGAGGGCGAGTAGCCCGTGTCGACGCCGGCTTCCTCGACCGCCGGATCCGTTTCGAGCACCGAGCCGCCGAGGAGATTCGCCCGCGAGCCGCGGCCGCCCGTCGTCATGCAATGGATGGCATGGCCGTCCGAGAGCTCGTAGGGGTCTCCGGAGCGGATCTGGTCGGCCCGGAATGGCCCATGGGACGTCGGTAGCGGCTTGCTCATCCGCTCACGATATCACGGCGCGAGTGATATGCTCGCCTCGGCAAGTCGGTGCTGGGAGTCTGGCAGAATGACGAGGAACCAACTGACGCCGTCGCCGCGCGGGATCGCCGCCCTGGCGCTCCTCGCGACGCTCCCGGCCGCGCCGTGGCCCGCCCTCGCCCAGCTCGACGCCGTCAACGTCGAAGCGGTGGTCAGCGGCCTTCCGGTGCCGCTGGCGGTGACCCACGCCGGCGACGCGCGGCTCTTCGTCACCCTGCTCGACGGCCGGGTGATGATCGTCGCGGACGGCGCCCTCCTGCCCCGCCCTTTCCTCGACGTCCGCCACCGCACGTCCGAGACCGGCCTCGGCCTCTACAGCGTCGCCTTCCATCCCGACCACGCCGCCAACGGCTTCGTCTTCGCCCATTACACCGAGGCCGGCACCGGCGATTCCATCGTCTCCCGCTTCGAGCTGCGCGAGGGCGACCCGGACCGGGCCACGGCCGCCAGCGAGGCGATCCTGCTGCGCATCCCGAAGCAGCAACGCCTGCACTACGGCGGCCAGCTCGCGTTCGGGCCCGACGGCTTCCTCTACGTCTCGACGGGCGAAGGCACCGGCCAGGGAAACGTCGTCGACCCCGAGTGCGCGGCCCAGTCGCTGGCCAGCCTCGAGGGCAAGATCCTGCGCCTCGACGTCGACGCCGGCGCCGACGCGGCGCCCTACTACGCGGTGCCGGAGGACAACCCCTTCGTCGGCGTCGGGCGCGGCGAGATCTGGGCCCTGGGGCTGCGCAACCCGTGGCGCTTCTCCTTCGACCGCGCCGGCGGCGACCTGTGGATCGCCGACGTCGGCCAGGACCGGCGCGAGGAGATCGACCGCGAGGAGGCCGGCTCGCCCGGCGGCCGCAACTACGGCTGGAAGGTGATGGAGGGGACCTTCTGCTTCGACAACCGTCGCGGCTGCCCGGCGACGCTGCCGCCCTGCGGCGACCCCGGCTGGACGCCGCCGGTGATCGAGTACAACCACGCGGGCGAGCGCTGCTCGGTGATCGGCGGCCACGTCTACCGCGGCGCCGCGATCCCGGAGCTCGCCGGCCGCTACCTCTACGGCGACTTCTGCACCGGCGAGGTATGGGCCGCCGCGCCGCGCGGCGGCGGCTGGGAGCCGATCGCCCTGCCCTTCACCCTGCCCGGCCTGACCGCCTTCGGCGAGGACGCCGGCGGCGAGCTCTGGCTCACCGCCCAGGGCACGGTTTATCGTCTCCGCGGCGCCGATCCCCCGGACGGCGGCGAGCCCTGCGTCGCCGACGCTCAGCACCTCTGTCTCAACGAAGGACGCTTCGAGGTCTCGGTGTCCTGGCGCACGGGGAACGGCGAGAGCGGCCTCGGCCGCGCCGTGGCCCTCGTCGACGACGCCGGCTACTTCTGGTTCTTCGGCCCCGACAACCCGGAGCTCTTCGTCAAGGTGCTCGATGCCTGCCGCGAGCCGTTCCAGCGCTTCTGGGTCTTCGCCGCCGGCCTGACCGAGGTCGAGACGAGCCTGCTCGTGGTCGACACGGAGACCGGCGCCAGCCGTCGCTACGACAGCGCGCTGGGCCAGCCGTACACGCCGGTGCGCGACACGCAGGCGTTCGCGACGTGTCCGTAGAGCTCACGGTCCTGGTGCACGACCCTACCCCCGTCGTCGTCACCTTCTCGAGCCGCGCCCACCGACGCACGCAAACGGCGTCCATGAGCTTTAGGGACGCCGGGTGCCGCCCGCAAACGGCGTCCATGAGCTTTATGGACGCCGGGTGCCGCCTGCAAAACGGCGTCCATGAGCTCTATGGACGCCGGTTGACACCTGCAGAGTAACGTTCATAAGCAATATTGAGCGTTACCTGTACCTGCAAAGCGGCGGCCATAAGTGCCGCGGACGGTTTTCGGCACTTGCCAGCACCCGTCGGCAACGCGTGCGGACGGTTTTCGGCAACTGCCGGCACCCGTCGACAACGCCTGCGGACGGTTTTCGGCACTTGCCAGCACCCGTCGACAACGAGTCCGGACAGGTTTCGGCACTTGCCAGCACCCGCCGGCAACGACTCCGGACAGGTTTCGGCACTTGCCGAAAGTCGTCCGCAATGCGACCCGCTCAGCGACAGCCGGTTCGGCCCAATTCGGCCGAGAATCGTTGCCGCGACTGCCAGGAGGGCCACCAGACCGACGGCGGCGTGACCTGAAATCACCGGACCGACTCCGCGAGCCAGACCCGTGCCCGCTCGGCGACCTCCTCCAGGCGCGAAGCCTCCCAAGCCAAGCCGGATAGCGCGAGGTCGGGTGACTCGTTTCCAGGATCGTACACGTGGCGGAAGAAGGCCAGGGCCTGCCGCTTGCGGAAAAGGTCCGTCTCGGGCTTCAGGAGGTAGATCTCGGCCAGGCGGGCGGCGCTCTGGAGCTCGCCGGCCTGCCACAGCAGCGGACGCTCCAGCGCGGCGCGGGCCGCTTCATGGTCGCCCGCCGCGAGGTCCCGGTCGAACTGGCGGATCATGGTGACGAGTCGGCACACCCCCGATAGACCCGGTTCCTCCAAGCTCGGAGGCCCGGAAAGCAGTCGCGCCAGTTGAGTGAGGGCCGCGACACCGCACAAGCTCAGCTCGCCGCCGGCTCGTTCCAGGACGGCGAGCGCCTCGGCGGGCCGGTCGAGGTGCAGGAGCGCCACACCGAGAAGGTGTTGGAAGTGGTGTTGGCGGCTCTCGTCGAGCCCCGCGGGGTCGACCGCATCCAGGTGCTCGAAGACCTCCTTCCAGGCTCCGCGCCGGGCCGCCTCGTCCGCCGTCAACATGGCCGCTCCCGGATGGCTCGGATCTCGCCGGGCCAGCTCGCGGGCTCGCTCCTGCCAGTCGGGATCCTCGGGCGCCGTTCGTTTCCCCGCGTGACACACCCACACCATGACCCCCACGTCGTCGGCGTAGGTCTCCTCATAATTGCGAAACACGACCTCGGGACCCAATGTCTGCATTTGGCGGGCGATGGCCTGGACCTTCTGGAGGTCCTTCTCGCCGAGTGTGTCGCAGAAGAACGGAGGGCCGAGACGAGGAATGTAGCGTATGGAGCGAGGCACCGAGAGCTCGTCCGTGAATTCGGGAAGCGGCGGTTCGGGGCCGAGAGGCCAGATCCGGACGCCCCGGGACTCCAGGGTCAGAGCCAGGGCGTGCCGGCCCTGCCGATCCTGAACCAGGAGCGTGTCGTCGGGAGCCTCCACGCGGAAGAGCTGCCGAAATTCCCTCTGCTCGAGGTCGCTTTCCGACGGAGCGCCCCCGTCGGCGAGAGCGAGGATTTCATTTAGGTCCCCAAGTCCGGCCAGGACGAATCCGAGCCCTCGGCCTTGCAGCGTGGCGAGCGGGGGATATTCGTCTTCGAAGATCTCGCAAATTTTCAGCCGGCGCCGGACTTCCAGGGCGCCGTCCGCCGCCGGCGCGAGCGCGACGAGCTCGACGCGTTCCTCGTCGAGGTCGGCTCGGACCACCAGGAGCCAAACGCCCATTCCGTCCGGGCTGACGGCGATGGAATGGACTTCGTGGGCAGCCGGAAGCCGGACTTCCCGATCAGGCGTTCCCCGGACCGAGTACAACTTCGCCCCCTCGTGAAAGCCGAAAACCATGACGACGCTCGCGTGCGGGGAGATGAGGGGGTGAACGACGTCTCCGGGGACCTTGCGACAGATCCGCTCGGTCTGCGTGTCGATGACGAAGAGCTTTCGGTCCATGGTTCGCGGTGGCTCGCTCGCGATCCACAGGTAGGGGCTTGCGGGGACGAGGGCTTCCTGCTCGACGTTCTCTCCCGGGGGGAGAAGCCCCTTGAAGGGGAACCAACGGAGGACGTCCCAGCTCTCCCAGGCGAGCTCGAGGAGATGACCTTGCCTGCCGACGATCCGCAGCCGGTCCCCGTCGAGACAGATCGGCGGCAGGTATGCTCCGAGGCGCTCCGGGGTCCGAAGAGAGACGCGCGATACGACCTGATTCTTTTCGACGTCGATCACGCGAACGAAGAGCCATCGATCCCAGGCATTCGCGAGGACGAGCTTGCGGCCTTCGTCGTCCAGCCAGATCTGGGGCTCCTCTTTCAGAAGGGTCTTGAAAGAGTCGGTGAGCCCGTCGAGCGGCGAGGCCTCGTTCGAGACCTCGACCCGCCAGTCGCGGCGGATCCGTCCGCGGAGCTCGGCCACGCGCCGGGGCCAGAGCTCGTCACCGGCCTCGGCGGTGACCGCCAGTCTCTCGGCGCGCTCGAGGGCGCCCAGGACGTCGCCGTTGGCGAGGTGGTGGTCGTGCTCCCGCTCCAGGAACTCGCGGGACTCCGCCCGGCGCAAGAGAGCCGCGAGCTCCTCGGCCTTCGCCTGATCCTCCGCCGCGAGCTCGCCCACGTCGACGTCACTGAGATGCTGTCGGGCCACCTCGAGCTCGCCGGCCTCGGCGGCCTCTCGGGCTCTCCCGAGGGCCCTCCGGGCGTCCTCGCGCCGCTCTACGGAAAGCTTCGATTCCGCGGCCTCCAGGCATCGCCGAGCGTCTTCGACGTGACGCAGTAGCCGCATGTGGGTCGAGACGAGGTCGACGGCGTCCCGCGGGTAGCCCCGGCTCAGGCTCTCGCCCGCCTGCTCGAGAGCCAGGGCCGCGGCCACGGCAGCGTTGGCCCTCGAGCCCGACGCCGGAGCCCCCATTTCGTCGAGCCAGCCGAGGGCCGGGTGAGCGACACTGCCTCGAACCCGCGGTCGCAGATCCTTGGGCAGCGACAGGTAGGCGGAGAGCGCCTCCGCGGCGTCCGCCGACCCTTCGAAGCGGCCGACGACTCTCTCGAAGAGCTCTTGCTCCTCGCGCTCGCGCGCCGTCGTCTCGGCCCTCTCGGCGAGGGCCGGAAGGTCCTCCCGCTCACATCCCGCTTCGATCGCCTCCCGGAAGTGTCGCGCCGCGTCGTGGAAACGCTCTTGCCCGAGAGCTCTCTGAGCCTGCTCGAGGCAGCTCGCGATCTCGCGCTCCCGCCGCCGAGCCGCGGCCTCACGCAAGACGCGCCGCGCGACCTCGCTTTCAGGCCACCGGTCGACGAGAGCTCGGGCGTCGTGCTCCACGGCTTCGGGTCCTTCGCGCCGGTAACGTTCGAGGAGCTCCTCCTCGGCCGGACGGGCGCTCCGGGCCTGGAGGTCGGCGATGCCGCGTTCGAGATCCGGGATCTCCGGGTGGGTGGATTCGCGCGACTTCACCTCCGCGAGGTAACCGACGGCGACGTCCGCCTGACCTCGCCGGGTCGCCTGGGCGGTGAGAGCGGCGTAGACCGCGGCGGCGTGCCTCTCTTCGACGCCTCGAGCGAGCCCGAGAGCGTGCTCGTCCCGGCCCAGCCGGGCGGCGGCGAGAGCGAGCCGGGCCCGCGCCGTGGGATGGGCTTTCGCCTCGCCGGACAGACGGGGCTCGGCTTCCAGGGCCTCGCCATCCATCCCCAGGACGCCCACCCAGAGCTCCAGCAAGGGCAAGGCGGCGTCCACGGCTCCGTGGCTTCGTTCCAGGGCCCGCGTCAGGTACTGCTCGGCGGCCTCGTAGTCGAAATCGCGCATGGCGTTCCGGCCCCGCCGGACTAGCTCGTCGAGAGTAGGGGCGCCGTCGCCCTCGAATTCCGTTCGCGCCCGGGCCGGCTCTTCGCGCCGGCACCGTTGCGTCGTCGGGCCCCACGGGGCGTCAGAGTCGTTGGAGACCCCGGAGTCTCTCTCAAAGTCCCCGGTATCCAACTGGTGCCGAACCCACGACCGGGCGTCGGGTTCGAGCTCGTCGACGACCGCGTGGCAGGCGTCGAACTGTCCCAGCCGGTGGACAAGGCTCACCACGCCGTCGCCGGGTCCGCGCCGGAGCGCGAGCATCTCACTGTGCTCTCGGATCAGCCGGCTCTGGAGATCGGACTTCTGCCGGTAGAGGCGTATTTCCTCGTCCCGGTCATGACCCAGGCCGGTGGGGTTGACCTGGTGGATCAGGCGAAAGAGGTCCTCGGGAGTCACGGACCGGCGGCCCGCCAGGACCTCCTCGGGATCGAGCTCGCGAGCCTTCTTCGTCGTTCTGGACTTGCGTCGTCGTGCCATCTGCCGGGCCATTGTACGCTCGTGATCCTATCGGGACCATTTCCGCTCATCGACGAGGGCCCCGGCGTCTTCCGCCAAGGCCGCCGTCGGGACCAGCTCGACTTCCGTTCGGATCTTGAGCGCCCGGCTCCTCTCCCCCTCCTTTAGTGAAAGGAGGGGGCCGGGGGGAGGATTTGGACGGCGTCAGCCGTCCCTCCGGAAATCCCCCCTGCCCCCCTTTTTCAAAGGGGGGTACCTGACGGCTCGCTTCGCCTCGCGCGTGCGCGGACGCACGCCCATTTCGCCCGCGCGCTGGTGTTGGGGGAGAGTCTGCGGACAAGCGGACCCGACGCCGAGGTCAGCCGGGTCGATACCCGACTCGACGGCTGAATCAGGGGTAGATCTTGTACAGCATCCGCGGGTACGGGATGGTCTCGCGCAGGTGCGGCACGCCGCACATCCAGGCCACGAAGCGCTCGATGCCCATGCCGAAACCGCTGTGGGGGAAGGTGCCGTACTTGCGCACGTCGAGGTACCACTGGAAGGCCTCGAGCGGCAGCTCGTGCTCCTCGATCCGGCGCCTCAGCAGGTCGTGGTCGTGGATGCGCTGGCTGCCGCCGATGATCTCGCCGTAGCCCTCGGGCGCCAAGAGGTCGGCGCCGAGCACCAAGCGGTCGTCCTCGGGGGCGGGCTGCATGTAGAAGGCCTTGATGGCGGCGGGGAAGCGGGTCACGAAGACCGGACGGTCGAAGTGCTCGGCGAGGATCGTCTCGTCCTCGCCGCCGAAGTCGTCGCCCCAGGCGGTGGCGCTGCCCTTCGCCGCCAGGATCTCGATGGCCTCGCCGTAGTTGATCCGCGGGAACGACGGCGCGATCTTCTCGAGCTTCGCCACGTCGCGCTCGAGGGTGGCGAGGTCCTCCCGGCAGCGCTCCAGCACCCGCTTGACGAGGTAGCAGACGAAGTCCTCGGCGAGCTGGACGACGCCTTCGAAGTCCATGAACGCCACCTCCGGCTCGACCATCCAGAACTCCATCAGGTGGCGCCGGGTCTTCGACTTCTCGGCGCGGAACGTCGGCCCCATGCAATAGACCTTGCCGAAGGCGGCGCAGGCCGGCTCGAGGTAGAGCTGGCCCGACTGCGCGAGGAAGGCCCGGTCGCCGAAGTAGTCGGTCGCGAAGAGCGTCGAGGTGCCCTCGCAGGCGGTGGGGGTGAGGATCGGCGAGTCGATGAGCACGAACTCCCGCTCGTAGTAGAAGTCGCGGATCGCCTGGCAGACCTCGCTGCGCACCTTGAGCGCCGCGCGCTGCTTCGAGGAGCGCAGCCAGAGGTGGCGGTGCTCCATGAGGAACGCCGTCCCGTGCTCCTTCTTGGCGATCGGGAAGTCTTCCGTCAAGTGGCGCACGGTGAAGTCGGTGGCCTGGATCTCCACGCCGCCCGGGGCGCGCTCGTCGACTCGCGCGATGCCGGTGACGCGCACCGTCGACTCCTGGGTGACGGCGAGCACCGCCTCCCAGGATTCCTCGGAGACGTCGGCGCGGCTGACCACGGCCTGCACGTAGCCGCTGCCGTCACGGATCTGCAGGAAGGCGATCTTGCCGCTGCGGCGCTTGTTGGCCAGCCAGCCGCGGATGGTCACGGTCTCGCCGCCGTGCTCTTTGAGGTGTCGGACGGATACGGCCACGTCGAACGGCTCCGGGGAAGACGGGAACACCGGCTCCCGAGAAGAGAGTGGATGCTATGGCGCCCCCGGACCGAGGTCAAGCGTCGCCAGGACCGAGGTCGAGCCGCGCCAGGGCCGCGGCGGCGGCGCGCTGCTCGGCGGCCTTCTTGCTCCGGCCCTCGGCGCGGCCGGCCTCCTCGCCTTCGACGACGCACTCCACGGTGAAGCGCTTGCGGTGGTCGGGCCCCGACTCGTCGGCGAGGCGGTAGACCGGCAGCCCCCAGCCGCGGGCCTGGGCCTGCTCCTGGAGCACCGTCTTGGCGTCGGTGTGGAGGGAGCGCGACCGTTCCCCTACGGTGCGCTCGAGGATCGGGTGGATCACGGCGCGCGCCGCCTCGAGTCCGCCGTCGAGGTAGACGGCGCCGAAGACGGCTTCCAAGGCGTCGGCCAGGATCGACGCCTTGGCGTGGCCGCCGGAGCGCCGCTCGCCCACGCCGAGCAGCAGCAGGGCGCCGATGCCGACCTCCTCGGCGACGCGGGAGAGGGCGGGAGCGCTGACCAGGAAGCTCTTGAGCTTGGCGAGATCGCCTTCGGCGCGCGCCGGGTAGCGGTCGAAGAGCCAGTGCGAGGTCACCAGCCCGAGCACCGCGTCGCCGAGGAACTCGAGGCGTTCGTAGTTCTCCTCCTCGCCTCGCTCGTTGCTGTACGAGCGGTGGGTGAGGGCCACGCGCAGCAGCTCGCCGTTGCTGAAGCGGTGGCCGATCGCCGCCTCCACGGCCTCGACGCCGGGCGGGATCTCGGCCGGCTCTTCGCTGGTGAGGATAGACGCGGGCTCGTCGGTTTCGCCGGTCATGCTTCGTCCGTCCGCGGCCTACCCTAGCAGGAACCCGGGGCGCCGGGACGGCTCGTTCCCGCGCCCGGTTGCCGCCTCTCGTAGGGCAGGCAGGCTCATGCTCTCGCTCATTCGAACAGACTGCCATTGACGTCTGGTTCCCTGGGGGGCTCGCGTATCCCTACGGGTACGTTGGGCAGCTCCTCGGATTGGAAGCAGTCCCCCTCGACGACTGCGGCGAGGAGCTTTGCCTGTGCGGGATAGCCTTCGATCGTCGCTTCCAGAATCCAGAGAAGCTGGAGCAATTCCGTCGTGAGCTGCCCTGTCCAACGCTCAGGACGGATGTCGTCGAGCGGCGATGACTTCTTTCCCGCACCGTTGCTCATGCGGTACTTGAGCCATGACTGCACGACCCTGAGGCCCGAGACCTCGAGCTCGAAGACCTCGCGGGAGACCGGAGCGAACTCGCCTCGACCTACGTGGAGAGTGCTCGTCGCGCCATTGTATTCAAAAGCCTCGGGGTAGCCGTCGACGTTACCGGGGACCGCCTTCGTGCACCTGGCCGCTCCTACCGGGACGTGGCCGCGCGACTTGTTCTGGGGTACGAAGCGTTCGCCGTAGGTGTGCAGCCAGAGCAGTCGCGCACCGACCTTGCGGACTCTCTCGAACAACGAAGAGTCCTTGGTGATCGGCACGCGGAGCTCGCGGGTCTCAAGCTCCTTCGCAAAGCGCGCGGTAAAGGCTGGTTGGGCCAGCGCGCCATAGACGTAGGCCAGGAAATCCTCTGGCGTAACCTTGCGACCGTATTCCTTGGCGAGCAGATCAAGCAGGCCGGGCAGGATGTTCGGCTCCTTCGCGTCGGCGACGCGATAAAGGGGGAGCGCCTCTTTTGCTCCATACGATCCGCGAAAGTGATGAAGATCTGGGATCTCCGCACAGCCGGTAACGGCTGGTCCTTGCCCGAGCGGATGGCTCAACAAGGTCGTAAGATAGACCTGCCGTTCACCATGGGCGCGCCAAAGGTCAGGGCGGGCGCGCGACATCAGGCGCCCGTCTGCTATAATGAAGTGGCGGTCAAAGGAGCGGTAAGCGTATCTCCGGACTTCCGGCATGGGAGCGTCCTTCGGCAGTTTGGCGATAGGCGTGGAATCGGTCTTCGCAGTCAAGGGCACACAGTACCTCCCCCAGACTTCGCGGTCGCCTGTTCCACGAAAAGCCTCTGACCTGCTCTCGGAGGCTAGAAGACCCCGCCAACGCCGTTGAAGCGTTTCGATGTCCGGACCAATCGGCCACGTCCGCTTCAATTGCACCCCGGAATGCTGCCATGGCAGGAGATCGGACAGCAATGGCCTATTGAAGTACTTTCCCCTGCCCGCCGGGCGGAAGGGCGCCTGCCAACCGTCTGGGCAGTTCTGCCATTTCACTTTCGAGAAGTCGGTGATCGTGTCGAGCATGATCAGCTTGGCGTCGCGCGTTCCCTCGACTTGAGTGAAATGGACCCTGGCGGGCTTGTCCGTCTCCGCCCTCTTCGCACGGACGGCCACGGCGATCGCTACCGGAGTCTGGATGGCAAAGACGTTGTCGCTCTTGCGCGTGCCGCGGCCCTCGCCGCCGAGGTCGAGTATCCAGATCTCGTCGCATTGGCGCCGCATATGCTCGCGCATCCCACCGAAGGCGTCGCCGTCGAGGTAGCTTGACGCGCTGATGAAGCTCACTATGCCCGGACCGTCTCCAGTCTCGTGCTCGAAGACCTTCCAGAGCGCCCAGCGCCAGAAATAGACGTAGAGGTTGTAGAGGTTCTTGACGTGGACGCCATGACCTGCGGCTGTGGCGGGGTCCACGAAGTCGCGGAAGATGGCGTCCATGCCGTTTTCGCCGTCACTCCAGCGAACCCACCCTCCCGTGCGAGCCTTGTTGTCCGCGGTGGCGGCCTCATGCCGGTCGTAGGGCGGATTGCCCAGGCAGACGATGACCTGGACCTTGCCTTTGACCGCGAGCGCCTTGGCGTGCTGCTCAGCGATGGGCTTCAGGAACAGCGGTAGCTGAGGCGGCTCGACGTAGGGGCTTTCGAGCGTGTCGGTGAGATAAACGCGCGTGCCGTCCGTCGGCAGCTCCGCGCCGTGGTCGTGCAATGCACGGCTCACTCGCAGCTCGGTCACAGCGTAGGGGCCGACCATCAGCTCAAAGCCGTAAAGATTGGCGGCCAGAGCAGTCGCCATGCCGGCCACGGCACCGGGGCCATAGTTGGCCTTCACGCGCTCAAGGGCGTGTTCGATGACGCCGAGCAGATAGGTCCCGGTACCGGCGGCAGGGTCAAGCGTCACGACCTTGGGGTCGGCAAAGCTCATGGGCCTGTTCAGGCGATTGACGAGCAGGTCGTCAATCAGGCGTACCTGGCAGCGCACGACCTCGACCGGGGTGTAATAGACCCCAGCGTCCTTGCGCAACTTCGGATCGTAGGCCGCGAGAAAGTCCTCGTAGAAATAGAGCCAGGGGTCGCCGGGGCCGGCGAGGGTAGCAGGCGGAACCACGGCGATCACGCGCAGGAGCAGGCCCAGCGAGGTGGCCATCTCGGCACGCGCTCTGTCGTCGGTCAGAACTTGCAGCGCCCGAGACAGGAGGTTGTGCTGGACGGCGAGGGCCATCTCCGCGCTGTGGAGGGTCAGCGGATCCGCCCCTTCACTGCGGCCCAGGAGCAAGGCGAAGGTCACGGTCTGCGCGTAGGCGTCGGCGAATTGCTCGTCCGATGCATCGGGAAAGAGGAGCTGTCGCCAGTCCTTCGCGAGCTGCACGAGGGGCGAAGCCGAGTCCCTGAGCGCGTCGGCCACGTCGTCGCGCAGCATCCGGCATAGGGGGGCCAGAAGCGCGGCGAAGCCCTTGAGGTCGATTTTGCCCCTGCGGTCGAAAGGAAGGATCGGCTCCCACGGCAGGAATTCGTGCAAGAGGCGCTCGAGCTTCCAGGCGTCCTGCGAGGTGGCGGCGTTTTTCCCATCGATGGCAACGTCGCCCGAGAGGCGGACGACCTTGTCCGCGAGCTCGCCGCTTCGATAGAGCGCCCACTCGTTGCCGTCGGTATAGAGGACGTTCGGGATGGCCGAGAAGCGCGTGAACTGGTCGCGGTTGCGGCCCTTGAAGCGCCTTGCCCTCGCGCCGACTCCAGGGGCCTCGAGCTCGACGTACCCGGCAAGCAGTCCGTTCAGGTGAACCGCGTAATCCGGTCGGCCCAGGCGGTCGGGCAACGGTGTTTCACCTGTGCAGACGACCTTCCACCCCAGCACGGCGGCCACGTCCTCCATGAAGCTCTCGAAGGGACCGCGCAACTGGTCTTCCGGCTCGCCGGCGGTTACCTGCGTCATCTTGGCCGTCACGGCGGCGCAGAAGCGTTGAAGAGCCTCGGCTCCGAGGGCAGTCCGCTGCCGGTCTGGCTTCAGGCGTGGCGTGGCCATCAGGAGGATTCTAGACCGTGACCCTTGTCGAGGGTTGACTGAGATCTCCGAACCTCGCTACGCGGAGCTGAAGCGTGAGTGGCACTGGCGGCTCGTCCGCCAGTGCCGTCCTTCATCCTGGCGGGTACTATTCTCAGTCATGGCGCCGATCGACCCTCGAGACGAAGACGCCGGCATGCTGCGACGCCCGCTGCTGGCGTGCGCGCCGGTCGTCGCGCTGACGCTGGCGGCCGTCCCCTTCCTCACCGGCATCAGGGTCGACAGCAGCCTCGAGGTGTGGCTCGACCGTAGCCGCCCCGCCTACCGCGACTATCAGGACTTCCATCGCACCTTCGGCAGCGAGGAGTTCGTCCTCCTCGTCTATCCCTGTCCGGCCGAGGTCGACCTGCCGTTCCTGGAAGGCCTGACCGACCTGCGCTTCGAGCTCGAGGAGATCGCGGGCGTCGCGCGGGTGGACGACCTGGCGCAGGCCTACTCGCGGCTCTACGCGCTCGAAGGCGTCGAGGCTTTCCGCGGGGACCTGCGCGGCTCCCGCCTGTTCTCGAGCTATCTGATCTCGGCCGACGGCCGGTGGGCCGCCACCTGGGTCCACCTCGAAGCCGGCGGCGACTCGCGCGAGCTCGTCGTGGCGGCGGTGGAGGCGGCGATCCGCAGGGCGCCGCCCGCGGAAGACGTCCGCCTGGCGGGCTCGCCGGTCCTGAACGCCGCCCTCAACCGGACGGCGCAACGGGCCGCGCGCGGGCTCTTCCCGCTCGTCTTCGCGCTCTCGGCCGCGGCCCTGGCGGTGCTCTTCCGCGGCGTTTCGGGGGTGGTGATCCCTTTCGTCTCGGTGGGGACGGCCATCGTCTGGACGCTGGCGCTCCTCGAGCTGTCAGGGAGCTCCCTGAACATGGTCACCGTGGCGCTGCCGCCGCTGGTGTGGGTGCTCGGGCTGTCGACCTCGATCCATCTGCTCGCCCGTTGGCACCGGGAGTTGGCGGAGGGGACGCCCCCCGCCGACGCCGTGGGCCGGACCGTGCGCGAGCTCTTCAAGCCCTGCCTCTTCAGCGCTTTGACCACCGCCCTGGGCTTCGCGTCGCTGCTGGCGAGCTCGATGCGCCCGGTGCGCGACATGGGGCTCTTCGCGGCCCTCGGCATCCTGCTCTGCTTCGCCACCAACTTCCTCCTCTTTCCGGCCCTGATCGCCCTGCGGCTGCGCCTCAGGAAGAAGCTGCCGCGGTTTCGCGAGCACCATCCGATCTTCGACGCGCTGGCCCGCCTCGACCGGCGTCCGCGCCTCGTGGTGGCGGTGACCGCGTTGCTCGGCGTCGCGCTCGCCGCGGCCATCCCGCGGCTGCGGGCCGACGCCAATCCGATCGAGTTCTTCCGCCGCGACGCCCCCATCGCCGTGACCTACCGCAGCGTGCTGCCCGGCTTTACCGGCACCTACTCGCTCGAGATCGTGGTGACGCCTCCGGCCCCCTCGGGGGGGATCGGGGGGGGGATCACGGCGGTCGACCTCGACGTGCTGCGGCGTCTCGACGCGCTCGAGCAACGCCTCGAAGCGCACGACGGCGTGGCGCGGGTGTTGTCGATCGTCGACCTCGTCGAGCTGGCGCACCGCGGGGCGCGCGGCGACGGCCGGCTGCCGGGAGACGACGCGTCCCTCGCCGACGCCCGCGGCGCCCTGGCGGAGCACGCCGAGGAGCTGGCGGCGTTCGAGGCCGGCGGCGAGCTGCGGCTCAGCGTGCTGGCGCGGCCCATGGGGTCGACCGCGCACCAGCGCCTGGTCGAAGACGTCCGCGGCCTCCTCGCGCGCGAGGTCGATCCGAGCTGGCGCCCGCGCCTGACGGGGATCGTGCCGCTCTTGGTCGACATGCAGGAGCGGCTCGTCGACAGCCAGGTCCGGACGTTCAGCCTGGCGTTCCTGATGATCATGGCGGTGCTCGGCCTGCTCCTGCGGAGCCTGCGCTACGCCTTGCTCTCGCTGCTGCCCAACCTGCTGCCCATCGTCTTCGCCCTCGGCACCATGGGCTGGCTCGACCTGGCCCTCGACCCCGCCACGGTGATGATCGCCGGCGTCGCCCTGGGGATCGCGGTGGACGACGCGATCCACTTCCTGGTGTGC
>DASWIG010000111.1:0-1649 GCA_036397835.1 Thermoanaerobaculia bacterium | reverse complement strand
CACCATGGGCGCGGCGCTGGTGGGCGACCTCGTGCTGCTGCCGGCGCTGCTGGTGATCCGACCTCGCCGGGACCGGACCAGCCGTTTACAATGACGTCGCATGCGCGTCGCGGTGCTCTCCGACACCCATGGCCTCCTGCGTCCGCGAGTCCTCGACGAGGCGCGAGGCTGTGAGCTGATCCTTCACGCCGGCGACGTCGGCGACCCGGGCGTGCTTGCGGAGCTGCGCCGGATCGCCCCGGTGCTGGCGGTGCGCGGCAACGTCGACGTCAGCGGCGAGCTCGCCCGTCTGCCGTCGACGATCGGACGCGAGATCGCCGGCCTGGCCGTGCGCATGACCCACCGCCGCGAGGACGTGCCCGAGCGCTGGTACCACGAGGCCGACGTCGTCGTCTTCGGGCACTCGCACCGGCCGGAGCTGGAATGGCGCGGCGCTCGTCTGCTGCTCAACCCGGGCGCGGTTGGCCAGCGGCGTTTCAAGCTGCCGCTGACGATGGCGCGCCTGACCGTCCACGAGGGGCGGCTGGTGCCCGAGATCATCGCGGTGGAGTAGCCCTCGGCGGATCCTCTCGCGTGGACGTTGGTGGGGCCGCCTCGCAGGCTCCCTCGGGCGTCCTTTCGAGGCCATGGGAGCCTCGCTGGAATTCGTCGCCAGGTCGGACGCGTGGCGAGGTCGCGACAGGCGTCGGCCTCCAGGGCTGTGAAGACTATTCCGGGGAGAATGTAGTACCATACGATCATGCGAACCGTCGAGGCCCGTTACGAGGAAGGCATGCTCAAACCCGAAACGCCCCTGCCGCTCAGCCCTGGGGAGCGGGTTGGGTTGATCGTGGTCCGTCGACCGGATTCGAGACGCTGGAACCTGGATCGGCTGGCTCAGTCCGCAACCGATGAGGATCTGACTCTTGCCGAGCAGGGGCTCGGCGAGTGGGCCGATGCTCTGGACGCGGAGGACCATAGTTGAGACGTGGCGAGATCTGGTGGGCAGATCTCGGACCCTACCGCCCGCGTGAACAGACCGGTCGTCGACCTGTAGTAGTCTGGCAGAGCGAGACGCTTACGAGGGCTCTCCAGTCGGTCCTCGTCGTGCCATTGACGACCAACATGGACCGCGCGGATCTGGCGGGGACGGCGATCGTGAAAGCGTCATCGCGCGGTCTTCCTGAAGACTCGGTGGCGCTCGCATTTCAGATGCGAGCCGTTCCGAGGCTTGCGCTGAAGAAGAGGATCCGAACACTTACAGAGACCGAGTTGGCCGAGCTGGAACTGGCAACCGACGAGGCTCTTGGACGAGTGGAGCCTGAAGGGTCTGGCTCATAGCACGGTAGCCGGCCTGATCGAGCTGCCAGGCGATCCACACGGCCCAGGGCTCGTCGTTGGCCGTGTAGCCGGTAAAGAAGTCCTTCATCGTCCCTCCTTCTCAGATCCGATGGGGAGGTGTCTCTCGCCCGCATGAGCGCGTCCGCCTTTGGTCGCGGCCTGGGTCGATTCTGGCCCCCGATACGCCCCTGCTGCCCAACCTGCTGCCCATCGTCTTCGCCCTCGGCACCATGGGCTGGCTCGACCTGGCCCTCGACCCCGCCACGGTGATGATCGCCGGCGTCGCCCTGGGGATCGCGGTGGACGACGCGATCCACTTCCTGGTGTGC
>DASWIG010000110.1:0-13559 GCA_036397835.1 Thermoanaerobaculia bacterium | reverse complement strand
TTCGCCGAGGGCGCCACGGTGCCCTTCGTGGCCCGCTACCGTAAGGAGGCCACCGGCGGCCTCGAGGACGCGCAGCTCGAGACTCTGGCCAAGCAGCGGACCTACTACCTCGAGCTCGCCGAACGCCGCGACGCCGTGCTGGAGTCGATCGCCGAGCAGGGCAAGCTCACCGCCGAGCTCGAGGCGGCGATCCGCGCCGCCGCCACCAAGCAGCAGCTCGAGGACCTCTACCTGCCCTACAAGCCCAAGCGCCGCACCCGCGCTCAGATCGCCCGCGAGCGCGGCCTCGAGCCGCTGGCCGACCGACTCCTCGCGGCGGCCTCGACGCAGGCGTCGGCCGAGGAGCTCGCCGCCTCCTTCGTCGACCCTGAGAAGGGCGTCGACGACGCGTCCGCGGCCCTCGCCGGCGCCCGCGACGTCCTCGCCGAGCGTCTCGCCGAGGACGCCGTCCACCGCGCCCGCCTGCGCCAGACGCTCGCCTCCCAGGGCGACTTCGAGGTCCGCGTGCTCTCGGGCAAGGAGGAGGAAGGCCAGGTCTACAAGGACTATTTCGAGCACTCCGAGCCGGCGCGCAAGATCCCGTCCCACCGGCTCCTGGCCATCCTGCGCGGCGAGCGCGAGGGCTTCCTCGTCTCCGACCTCAGGATCGACGACGAGGCCGAGAGCGCACGCCTGGCGCGGAGCTGGGGCGTGCCGGTCGACACCCCCTGCGGACGCCAGGTGGCCGAGGCCACGGCGGACGGCTACAAGCGGCTGCTGCGTCCGTCGATCACCAACGAGGTGCGCGGCGCCCTGCGCGAGGCCGCCGAGGCCGAGGCGATCCGCGTCTTCCGCGCCAACCTCGAGGCGCTGCTGATGCAGTCGCCGATCGGCCAGGTGCCGGTCATGGGGCTCGACCCGGGCCTTCGCACCGGCTGCAAGCTCGCGGTGGTCGACGGCACCGGGCGCGTGGTGGCCACGGACGTGATCTACCCGGTCGAGCCCAAGGTGCGCGTCGAGGAGGCGGCGGCCAAGGTGGTGGAGCTCGCGCGCCGCCACCGGGTCCACGCGGTGGCGGTCGGCAACGGCACGGCGAGCCGCGAGACCGAGCTCTTCGCACGCCAGGCGGTGCATGCCGCTTCCCTCGAGAAGGTGATCGTGGCGATCGTGCCGGAAACGGGTGCGTCGGTGTACTCGGCCTCGGCGGTGGCGCGCGAGGAGCTGCCGGAGCTCGACGTGTCGCTGCGCGGCGCGGTGTCGATCGCCCGCCGCCTGCAGGACCCGCTGGCCGAGCTGGTGAAGATCGACCCGAAGTCGCTGGGCGTGGGCCAGTATCAGCACGACGTCGACCAGAAGGCGCTCGCCGGCGAGCTCGATACGGCCGTCGAAGGCGCGGTGAACCGGGTGGGCGTGGAGCTCAACACGGCGTCGTCGTCGCTGCTGCGGCGGGTCTCGGGGCTCTCCGAGCGCCTCGCCGGCAAGATCGTCGCCCACCGCGACGCCAACGGTCCCTTCCGCAGCCGCCAGACGCTGCTCGACGTCGGCGGCTTCGGCCCCAAGACCTTCGAGCTCGCCGCCGGCTTCCTGCGCATCCGCGACGGCGAGCACCCGCTCGACCGCACCGCCGTCCACCCGGAGCGCTACCCGGTGGTCGAGAGGATGGCGGGCGAGCTCGGCGTCGCCGCCGGGGAGCTGGTGGGCAACCCGGCGCTGGTGCGCCGGGTGCGCTTCGAGGATTTCGCCGACGCCGAGCAGGGCCTGGGACGCTTCACGCTCGACGACATCCGCGGCGAGCTCGAGCGTCCGGGCCGCGACCCGCGTCCCGACTTCAAGACCCCGGAGCTGCGCGACGACGTGACCTCGATCGCGGACCTCAAGCCCGGCATGGAGCTCGAGGGCCGGGTGTCGAACGTGACCAACTTCGGCGCCTTCGTCGACGTCGGCGTCAAGCGCGACGGCCTCGTCCACCTCTCGCAGCTCTCCGACCGCTGGATCGAGGACCCGCGCTCGGTCGTCCAGGTGGGGCAGGTGGTGCGGGTGCGGGTGCTGGAGGTCGACCAGGAGCGGGGGCGCATCGGCCTGTCGATGCGCTCGCCCGAGGAGGGGCGTCCGCGTACCGAGCGCCGGGGCGGCAAGGGCGAGGGCGGAGGGCGGCGGCCGTCGCAGCAGCGTCCGGCGGCGCCGCCGCGTCCGCCATCGCCGCGGCAGCCTTCCACAGTCGACGACTTGGCGAGGAAGTTCAACCGCCGACGCTGACGTCGATCCAGAGTAGCCTTCAATCGTCTGGGTGCAACTTTTCTCGCAGAACGTCGAGCAGACGAACGGTCTGGACCAACGATCCCTCTCGATAGACCACGTCTTGCGGCATGTCAGGAGGCAGCTCGCCGAGGTTGACGACGAGTAGCCGCCCTTCGCGCGCCCGTGCGGCTTCGAACTCGATACGCGTCCAATGTTTCCTGACGTAAGCCGCGGTCGACAGGACCAGCACGAAACGACTTTGGACGCCGTAGACGTGAGGAAGCGCCCGGTTGAGGTCCTTGCCCCACATCCAGGCATCGTGCTCCGGGGCAAAAAACACCCGGAATTCGTTGCGCAGCCCTTGAGTGATCTCCCGGGCCAGAGGCTCGTCTTCCGACGCATATGAGATCGCCAGGTCCCATTCCGGTTCCGCCGGAGCACTGCGCAGCCAGGCAAGGAACAGCGCTGGCCCAGGAAGATAGCGCCGCTCCTGTTCGACGACGCCCTCGCGGATCATGCAGAGGTGCCGAGCACGGATCATCGCAGTGTGGTGCGGCGTCCACGCGGGATCATCGGAGAACGCTCGCCAAGGGACACCCTCTTCCGGCAGCGCGCGCAGGAACGCTACGCCATCTTCGCCCAACTGTCGCCGCCACACCGAGAAGGACTCGTGGGTGTGCTCGAAGGTCATCTCGACGGCCTCTTCGAACTCCTGCCCGTCGACGACTTCCCGCAGGATCCGTTCGAGAAGCCACGGATGTCCTCCAGCCTTCCGGATCAGCGCCTCGAGGTCGATCCCGACACCGCCCACCTCGATAAAGGCTTGACAGGCTTGGCGATCCAACGGACGAAGATATAGTCTTTCGGAGAGATTCAAGGGCGGCGACGCGTTGTCCTCCGGGTTATGGTAGCCGCTCAGGACGGGGCCTCCCGCAAGTACGAACGCAACTTGCGGCCCAAGCCCATGGGGACCGATGAGCCAGCGCATCCACGCCAGGAGCCCGGCGGCCCAAGGCTCGCCGAGAAGGCGGTCGGCTTCGTCGATGACCAGGGCTACAGGACCCGCACGACGGAATGCGTCGAAGAGCTCGTCGCGTGTCGAACAGTCGACCTCCAACGCCCTCCCGAAGGCCCGGATCGCCAAAGTTTCGTCCCCGAGCGTCCACTCTCCTACGTCGGTGCGCGCGATCGCTCTATCACGTTCGTCGAGCTGAGCGAGAAGCCGGGTCTTGCCGGCGCGGCGCCCGCCGATGAGGAGCGTCGATTCGCCATGAGCGACATTTCGACGCAACCTCTCGAGCTCACGCTGCCGGCCGAGGAACAGTTGCGAGTGGATGAACGGGTTCATCATCAGCCGGTCGCCGCTTTCATCGCGCTATCGGCCTGATAGCGAAGGATCCAATCGGCGAAAGCAGCAATAGGTATCCTGCTGCGGTCGACGAGTCCCTGGCGCTTGAGTGAGGCTCGTGCCTTGGGGCTTCCATTCGGAGATTCGCCGCTGGCCACCGCGGCGAGAATTCGTCGCTCCTCCCCGTCGAGCGGTAACCAGAAGTTCTCGTCGAAGAAGTTGCCGAGCACGTCGTCGTCCTCCAGCTCCGCGAGACCCTCGTGCAGGTCATCGAGCAGCAACCTGTCCTGCCTTCTGCGCTGCTTGTAAGCTGCGCTTGCCAGCGTGCGCGCTACAAACGGATGACCGCCAGAGAGATCGAAAAGCTCCTCCAGAAAGTGCATTTCTACAAACCCCACTCCCATCATGCGACCGATGGTGCCGATCATCTCGTCGACGCTCTTGCGGGCGAGTAGTGGCAGTGGCATCTCTTGAAAGAACTCGAAGAACGGATTCGTACCATTCGTCAAGCGGTTGCGCCGATTGGCGGTGGGGCGCAGGTCGGCGGCAATGATGGATACGAAACGATCACCTCCCTGGGCCAGGGCTCTCAACGCGCCCATGCCACGGATGAACGAACGCGCTATATCCGCCTCCCCAGGCTGGGGGAGCAGACGCTCGAGCTCATCGAGAATGACGACGAGTCGCGAGAGTGGCCCTCGCTCGGCGTGCCAGCGGCGCCGCTCACCGAGCATTCCTTCCAACTCGAGAGCATCAGCCGGATTCTCGTTCCCAGGCTCCGCGGGCCAGTCCTTGAAACGATTGCCGCCCCAGCGGTCATAGGCAGCGACGATCTCGTGGAACAGCTTCTCCACCCAGTTGGGCCTTGTTCGGTCATAACGCTGAAGATCTATGACGGCGGCCGGTTGTTCGAGATCCTGACGCAGGATATTGAGAAAGCTCGTCTTTCCGATCTTGCGATTGCCGGTCAGGAGTATCTGCTCGCCACGGCCCAGGGCACTGCCGATGCGCGCCAGTAGCTCGGAGCGGCCAAAGAGGAATCGGCGATCGACCAGAGCATTCCGCGTGCGGAAGAGGTCGTCACCACCGCGTCCCTGCTGGGACATCGAGTGGAGGACGGCAGAAGCATTGGCGTCCTGAAGGGCTGTCGACATCAGCCGCTCGGAGAGCGGTACGATGGACTGACCCTGCACGCGCAGTGTGTTGAGTGCTTCTTCCGTGTCGAGCGGCAGCTCACCTCGGTGGACGAAGTATCCAATGAGACCGGGTCGGAGCCGCGAAGCCAGTTTCCGGACATCGACCCGGCTCGGCCGCGGCTCGCCACAGACTTCTACCGTTTCCGGTTCGGAGACGCTCTCCATGGGCCCCGGAAGAAGGACAGTGAGCCCGTTCCGGCTATTACCCTCTCCGACCTCTCGTCCCGCAGCGCGAAAGAAGCGACGCGCCAGCTTGGTGAGCTCTTGATCGCCCGTTTGAAGGCTCGCCTCGTGCGAGACCGCGGTCTCGAGCATTCTTCGAAGCCTTAGCGCGATTCCTTTGAGACCACCGTCCTCTTGGACCGAAAGTCCGCTTAGACTCATCAAGCCATAGAGACCTTCGACTTGAAGCACCTTTTCAAGGAAGACAGGTACGACCCGATGCCCCAAGCTCGCGTCGCGCACAAGAGAGAATCCGGTCGCGATTTCTTCACGCTGAGCGAAGGCGGCACCGGTCGAGGAGGAGAGCAGGACGACCGTGACGCGGCTATGCCGCTGCGCTTCATGCACAGCTTGTATCCAGTCGTCTCCGGGGGCTATCTCGTCACGATCCAGGAAGACGCGGCATCCCAGCGACTTAAGCTCATCGGACAGCGCTCGCGCCAGAAGACGATCCGGCCTGGCATAAGCTATGAAGAAGTCCCACTCTGCCTTAGGTTGCTCAACTCGACGTTCTCCCCTCAGCCAGGATCGCCACGCCGACTCGATGTCCTTCACCCGTCGCGGACGCGCCTGCGTCATGCGCTCGAAGAAGCGCTCGTCGACGAGGCCACGACGCTCCAGCGCCTCGACCGAGGCCTCCGCGAGCTCGGCGAACGAGGTGCTCTCCGGCAAGGAGCGCAGGATCGCCTCCCCGTCGGGTCCGTGGAGCAGGAAGCGTCGGAGCTCTTCCGGCGTGAAGAGCGAGACGAGTAGATCCCGAAGCTCAAGTTGCCTGCTCACCTCTCCAATCTACCTCAACTCGGTAGGATCGCAGCTACCGCCTGGGACACCGAGTCCCGCGCGAACCTTTTGCCGCCTGATTCCGTCCCCCAGGGTATGGACGCGAAAGGACTCGGACGATGAGCACACCCAAGAGGCCCTGGAACGGAACCGTGCCGCAGATCCTGATCGGCCTTCTCCTGGCCGGCCTGATCGTGGCCGTGATCGAGGCCAACTCCGACTACGACGAGGACTGCGGCTGGAGCTTCATCGGCACCACCGTGGCCCACTGGGGCGGCGGCGACCACCACCGGATCCGCATCGGGCGGGGCCGCTGCCGCGTCGATCTCGAGCTCGAGGGCGAGATCGACTTCGCGGCCGACAACCGCGGCGTCGAGCGCCTCGGCTCCGGCGCCTCGCTCTCCATCAAGGAGCGCCGCCGCGGCGAGACCCGGCGCCTCGACGTGGAGCGCGGGCGCGACGGCCAGCCCGTCTACTCGTGGTGGGTCGGCCGCGTGCCGCGCGACTTCGACGACGAGGCTCGCGCCTGGCTCGCCGACACCCTGCCGCGCCTCTACCGCACCACCGGCCTCGACGCCGACGGCCGCGTCGAGGCGCTGTGGGCCGCGGGCGGCTTCGACGCCGTGGCGGCCGAGATCCGGGAGCTCGACAGCGACCACGTGCGCGTCCTCTACCTGCGCGAGCTCCTGGCGCGCTCGACGGCCGACGACGAGCTCGTGGGCGCCCTCGACCTCGCCCGCCGCGAGGTGTCGTCGGACTACGAGATGGGGCGCCTGCTCGGCGGCGTCGGGACGGCCAAGCTCGGGAGCGAGCGGGCACGCGCCGCCTGGGCCGCCGCGCTCAGGACGATCGATTCGGACTACCAGTTGCGGTCCACGCTCTCGGAGGTCCTCATGCAGCCGGAATTCGAACCGGCGCTGCTCGACCCGTCGTTCCTCGACACGGTGCTCGACGCCGCGGGCACCATCAGCTCCGACCACGAGCAGGCCGAGCTGCTGATCGAAGTAGCGCGGCGCCTGCCGGAAGGCGCCGAGCTGCCCGCCAGCTACGCGCGGGCCCTGGAGTCCGTGGGCGCGGACTACGAGCAGACGCGGGTGCTCGAAGCCGCCGTGGTGCGCCGCACCCCGTCGGCGGCCGAGGCCGAGAGCCTGCTCGCCACCGCCACCGCGATCTCTTCGGACTCGGTGCTGGCCGAGCTGCTGGCGCAGTTCGCCCGCGCCTACCCGCCAGAGCGTCCGCTGCCGGCCTCGTTCTTCACCGCGGCCGCGACGATCGACTCCGACTACTCCCTGCGGCAGACCCTCGCCGCCGTCGTCGACCACCGCCGGCTCGATCCGGCCCTCGCCGCCGAGGTCCTCGGGCTGGCCCTGTCGATCTCCTCCGACCACGAGCTGTCGACGTTCCTGGAGGAGTTGATCGAGGCGTACCCGAGATCGGCGGCGCTGCCGGCGGCGTTCGCGGAGGCGCTGGAGACGATCGACTCGCGCTACGAGCGCGAGAAGTTGGAGCAGGCGCTCGAGGAGAGACCCTCACCCCCAACCCCTCTCCCAGGGGGACCGGAACCCTCACCCCCAACCCCTCTCCCAGGGGGAGAGGGGAGCCGGACCGAGGAAGCTCCTCCTCCCCCTCTCCCCCTGGGAGAGGGGGAGGAGGGGTGAGGGTTCCCCGTCACACCGCGACCGACGCCATCTCGACGCCGGCCGGCGGCGCCATCAGGTCCGGAACCGGCGCCCGGTCGACGACCTCGGGATCCCAGTAGCGGTCGGCGTCGTAGAGGCAGCGCACCTGCGCGTAGCTGAAGAGCGCGTTCATGACCATCGGGCCGGCCTCGGGCTTGGCGGACATCGCCTTGGAGAGGGCCTGGAACATCCGCCGCTCCTCCGGACCGCGGGCGAGCATCTTGCGGATCACGCCGCGGGCCTGCGCCTCCACTTCGCGCGCCTGGTGCGGCCGGTAGCCGGACTTGAAGGGCCCGAGCTGCGGCCCCATGCGCTCGATCATCGCCAGCACCCGCCTGCCGAATGCCGCCGGCTGGTAGAGCCGGTTGCCGAGCCACTTGAGGCCGTCGAAAAGCTGTTCGCGGGTCATCATCGTGGGCAGGATGTTGGTGCTCCACACGCCGATGGTCCGCTCGGGTCCGCCGTCCTCGACCAGACGGCCGTTCGCCTTCATGCGGTCGTAGAGCGGCGTCGCCGCCGGCGCCACCAGGGCGCCGAGGGTGAAGATGGGGATCGGCGTCGCCATGGCGAAGTCGTACTGGAGCTCGAAGATGCCGGGGCCGTCGTGGTCGAAGCCCACGATCATGCCGCCGGTCACCGAGATGCCGTGCGCGAGGAAGACCTCGACCTGCTCGACCAGGTCGATGCCCACGTTCTGCCGCTTGTGGGTCTCCCGCAGGCTCTCCTCGTTGGGGGTCTCGATGCCGATGAAGACGCGGGTCAGGCCGGCCTCGCCGCACAGCCGCATGATCTCGGGATCGCGGGCGGCGTCGATCGACACCTGGGTGTGGAAAGCCACGGGACCGTCGGGGCGGTTGGCATTCCAATCGGCGAGCGCCGCGAGCACGGCCTTGGCCCGCTTGCGGTAGACGGTGAAGTTGTCGTCGGCCAGGAAGACGGCGCGGAAGCCGATCTCGTAGAGCGCGTCGAGCTCGGCGACGATCTGCGCGACCGACTTGTGGCGCTGCCGGCGCCCCAGGTACTGGATCACGTCGCAGAACTCGCACTCGAAGGGGCAGCCGCGGGAGGTCTGCACGCACCCGGAGAGGGCGCGGCGGTTGGGGTAGAGGTCGAAGCGCGGCAGCGGCGAGGTCTCGAGGTCGGGCCTTTCGGCCACGTACTCCCGTTTCCAGGTGCCGCGCTCGAGGTCGGAGAAGAAGGCGTCGGCGATCGACTCGAGCTCGCCGATCACCAGCACGTCGCAGTGGTCGCGCACCGAGCCGGGCGAGAGCGACGCGTGGGGTCCGCCGATGATCACCGTCTTGCCGCGGCGCCGGAACTCGTCCGCGACCTCGGCGATCCGCTGGCCCTGGATCACCTTGCCGGTCAGGCCGACGAAGTCGGCGTCGACGTCCCAGTCGATCGGATCCACGTACTCCTCGCAGATCGTCACCGTCCAGTCGGGCGGCGCCAGGGCGGCGACCGTCGACGTGGCGAGGTCGGCGATCGCCTGCGCCATCGGGTAGCCGTGGTGCTCGAAGGCCTCGGCGCCGAAGTAGCTGGGGCTCGAGGGGCGAGGGTTGATGAGGTAGAGCGACTTCGGCATAGGCCTTCTCCTTGAGACAAGGGCTTGCGCCCGTGACATCCCTCCGCCCGTCGATGCGGGAAGCCGGCGTATCGTAGCACGGTTTCGGGCAATTCGCTGCGTTGAGTGGCGTCGTGCTCTGGTCCCCCGCGAGGTGCTCGAGCGGCACCTTTCGTGTTAGCCTCCGCAGGTCAGGGCTTTGGAGCCCGACCTTCGAAGGAGAAGATCGTGAGCCTACGAGTCCGCATGCCCCTCGCCCTCGCCATCGGCGCGATCGCGCTGGCCGCCTTCCCGTTCCTGGCCGAGGACGCCGATCCCGTGCCCTTCACCGACGTCCGGCGCCAGACCGCGGAGTTCATCGAGCTCCAGAAGACCATCGTGCTGACCGCCGAGCAGGAGGCGGTCAAGCGCGAGGCCCTGGAAGCGATCCCTGCGCCCTGTTGCAGCGACAACACGGCCTATACCTGCTGCTGTCCCTGCAACATGTCGCTGTCGATCTGGGGCCTCTCGCACCTGCTGATCGCCCGCCACGGCTACGACGCCGAGCAGGTCGGCGCCAAGGTGAAGGACTGGATCGAGCTCATCAACCCCGACGGCTTCAGCGGCAACGTCTGCTATACCGGAGGGTGCGGAAGGCCGTTCAAGCACAACGGCTGCGGCGGCATGAAGCCGGGCCACGTGACCTGGGCGGATTGAAGCACCCAGCAGGCTTGCGCATCTCTCCACGCCGAGGAGATCCTCGGCGACGCGCCCACCTACACCGACGTCCAGCCGGTGCTCCAGATCAGCGAGGTCATGCTCTCGTCAGCTTGAAGCCTTTGACGACGATCCGCGGCTCCCTCTCCCTGCGCGTCGGCACCGACGACGAGGACCGCGCCGAGGCCGATTGAAGCTCCCCTTACTCGCCCCCCGCGGCGACGTTGAAGCCCTCGACGACGATCCGCGGCTCCTCTCCCCGCGCGTCCGCCGCCAGCAGCTCGGTGCGGATCGTCCGCTTCTCGCCCGGCATCAGCGGCACGAAGTTGTCGTCGTAGAGGACGGGGAGGATGCGGTCGCCGGTCTCGGCGCGCACGGCGACCACGCGCACGGCGAGCGCCGGCGTCCGAGAACGGTTCTCGAGCTCGGTGTGCAGAACGTAGCCGTCTGCCTGGCGCTCGGTCCGCGTGGTGGCCAGCACCGGCACCTTCGGCAGGGTGCGCAGGGCCCGGTAGTTCCCGGTCTCCGTCCCCCGCCAGTAGAAGTTCTCGGAGATCTCCTCCGCTCCGCGGCGGAGCCATAGACGAATGAAGTGGACCGGCGTCAGCCCCTCGGGGAACTCGACCGCGAAGGGGCTGACGACGCTGTCGTAGGCGCTGTCGACGGCCGCCTCTTTCTCCCACGCCACCGTGCCGTCGAAGCGCAGGACCTGGGCCGTGGCCGTGAGACCGCCGGCGTCGCCGACGCCGTAGTTGACGACCTCGACGTCGTCGGTGAGCGGGTTCCACTGCAAGTGCAGGGGCTCGGAGCCTTTCTTGGCGCCGAAATACGCGGCGTGCGGGTTGAAGTAATAGTCGTAGGTCTGCCAGGTGAGCGAAGGCCACGCCGGATGGCTCATCCAGAGCTGCAAGCCCATCCGGTTCTTGCTCTGCGCTTCGAACATCGCCCGGTAGCCGTCGTAGTTGACGAGCTGGGCGGTCGCCACCCAATCGGCGAGACCTTCGGCGCCGCCGTAGCTCTGCTCGATCATGGCGACGAAGTCCCGGGCGCGTTGATTGCTGAAGAGGTTGAAGTCGTGGATGCCCCAGTGGAGCGACAGCGGCCATTGCGCCGCCTCCGGCATCATCAGCTTCAGGCTGTCGAGGGTGACGACGCTGGTCATCCCGAGCTCGCTGTGGAGCTTGGGGGTGGCTCGCCGCTTGAAGTAGTACTCGCGCGACCGCACGCCGTACGGGCCGCCGCCGCTGACCGGGCCGAACATCGAGCTCGGGAAGTAACGGATCTCGGGATGGAGCTCGGCGACCGCCGCCGCGATGGCGGCGTCGAGCGCCGGCGGCGGGTCGCCTTCGTTGCGGCCGCAGTAGACGGCCACCGAGGCGTGGCTGCGGATCCGCCGGATGGTGTCGCGAACGTTGGCCATGAAGAGAGCCTCGTCCTCGGGGTCGGGACCGTCGTACGGATTGGCGAGCCAGAAGTCCTGCCAGATCAGGATGCCGTTGCGGTCGGCGGCCTCGTAGAGCTCGTCGTCCCCGGTCTGGCCGACCCAGTTGCGCACCATGTTGAAGTTCATGTCGCGGTGGTAGCGCATGGCGGTTTCGTACTCGCGCGCCCGGTAGCGCAGGTGGGCCTCCGGGAAACCCCAGTTGCCCCCGCGGGGGACGATGCGGCGGCCGTTGACGAAGATGCGCAGAGCCTTCTCCATCCCTCCGGGGACCGCCACCTCTTCCTCCGTATAGGTCATCTGCCGCACTCCGCTCTTGAAGGATTCGGCGTCGGAGACGCCGTCCGCCGTCGCCAGCTCGAGCGCGACGTCGTAGAGGTGCGGCTCGCCGTGGCCGTTGGGCCACCAGAGCTTCGGCTGCCGCAGACGCAGTTGCGGGTGGGTCGACGGATCGAGGGTCACGGTCCGCACGGACATGCCCGGGATTTCGACCGGCTGCTCGAAGGCGACGTCGCCGAAGGTGCCGCGGAGAGTTCCGGTCACCGGGTCCCGGCCGTGGTTGGTGAGGTCGACGTCGAGGCGGAGGTCGGCGCTCGAGGTGTCCGGGAGGGGGAGCGTGAAGTTTACGTGGGGGTCGTCGATGGTCACCGGTCCGCTCACGGTCAGGCGAACGTCGTTCCACAGGCCGACGTTGCGCCCGCGGATGGTGGGGATCCAGTCCCAGCCGATGGAGGCGTGGTACGAGGGGTTGTCGGCGCCGAGGGCGCCGCCGTTCTGGCCGGCGTCGGCGAGGGTGTGCTGTTTGGCGGCGCCGGGGGACGCCGGCTTCTCGACGCGGACCGCCAGCGCGTTGGCGCCGGGCCGGAGGTGGTCGGTGACGTCGAAGCGGCCGCGCTGGAAGGCGCCGTCCACCCGCCCCAGCCTGGCGCCGTTGACGTAGACCTCGGCCTTCCAGTTGACGCCGTCGAGCTCGAGGAAGGCGCGCCGGCCGGGGGCGAGGCTCGGCCCTTCGATCTCGTCGCGGTACCAGAAATCGGCGTGGAAGAACGAGTCGGAGATGGCGAGCTCGTTGGCGCCGAAGTTGGGGTCGGGAAGGGCGCCGACGTTGTAGAAGCTGGTGAGCACGGTCCCCGGCACCGTGGCGACGATCCAGCCGTCGTCCGCGTAGCCGACCCGGGAGATCTCCTCGCCGCCGCCGGCGACGAGCGAGTCGCGTTGCAGGCGCCAATTGCCCCCCGCCAGGTGGAGGCTGCCGTCGCCGGCCGGAGGGGGCTGCGGACGGGGCGCGGCGACGAGGCCGCCTTCGCCGAAGACCTCGAGCTCGCTGAGGACGTAGCCATCGACCGAGGACGGCCGGGTCATGAGGATCCGCACGTGGCGGGTCTCGACGGGCGAGGCGAGCGCGATCTCCTCGGCGCCGCCGGCGCCGGAGAGCTCGGCGACGGTGGTCCAGGCCTCGCCGTCGTCCGAGACCTGGACGGCTCCTTCCGCCGGGTGGCGCAGCCAGTGCAGCACGACGCTCTCGACCCTAGCCTGGGCTCCCAGGTCGACGGCTACCCACTCCTCGCCGAGCCCGGCGGACCTCCAGGCGCTGCCGAAGTGGTGCGGCCCGCCCAGCTTGATCCTCTCGCCGCCGCGGTAGAACCTCGCCTCGACCACCTGCCATGCCTTGCAGTCGAGGTCTTCGATGCGCATCCGGTATCGCCGGCCGCGGACCGGCTCGTCGAGCGTCACCAAGGACCAGATGACCGGGTTGGCGGAGCGGACCCACTCGAAGAAATCGGCGACGTCGGGCTCATGGGGCGGCGGCGCCGGAGGCGAGATCACCAGCGTCGACGCATGGCCGAGCTCCCGCCATTCGTGGCCGTCCGGCGACTCGAGGAGCGTCCACTCGACGCTTCCGTCCTCCTCGTTTCTGGCGCCCGGCTCGTCCGGGGGGCCGAAGTAGTCCCCCGGAGGTCCGAACTGCAGCAGGCACCGGTTCGGAGGCTTCGGCAGCCCCAAGGCTTTCGCGAACGCCGGCACCAGCCAGTCGCTGCGGCGCAGCCCGATCTCGACGCGGTCGACCTCGAAGGGCTCGGCGCCGCCGCCGAGCTCGAAACCGATCCAGCCGGGCTCGTCGACGGCGACAGTGCTGCCGATGTTGTCGTCCACGAGGAACGACCGGGTGTGCTTCGGCAAGACGCCCTCGTCCTGGGTCGAAACCGAGTTCCAGCGCGGCATGGCGGCGTCCTCGATGCCGTCGGTCACCAGTTGGGCGGCGAGGTCGTAGTCGTAGGCGCTCGACTGGGTCGCGGCCCGGTTGAGAGCGAGGTTGCGTCGGCCCGCCGGCGCGGCGACGAGGGTGGGCGAGAAGTCCTCGGCGGGATCGCCGGGATAGACGCCGACGCCGCGGGTCGGGACCTCGGCCGCGAGA
>DASWIG010000109.1:0-6997 GCA_036397835.1 Thermoanaerobaculia bacterium | reverse complement strand
AGGTGGTCGGCGACCGGGAACCCGAGACGCTCGACCGTGTCGCGAAACGACCGCGGCCGGGCGATGCCCGAGACCAGGAGCGCCCGCGACCCCGGAGGCACGGGCTTGCCCGAGCCGGCCTGGCCGGGACCCGGAGCGGTGGTCACGAACCGCGGCTGCTCCGGCGCCATGCCGGCGGCGAAGCCGGCGCCGCGGAAGCCGTAGGGCCTCAAGGCACGGGCGAGCGCGGCGCCGGCGGCGGTCCGGTCGAGCTCGCCGTAGCCGGTGAGGATCGCCGCGTCGGCCCGCGCCGACGACGCCAGGGGCTCGCGCAGCCGGCCGCCCGGCAACAGCCGGCCGCCGGCGAACGGGTCGGCGGCGGGGAAGAGCAGCAGGTCGAGGTCGCGCTCGAGGGCCAGGTGCGAGAAGCCGTCGTCGAGCAGGAAGACGTCGGGCGCTTTCCCCAGGCGCTCGAGCGCGTGACGCCCGGCGCGCGCCCGGTCGGCGCCCACCACCACCGCCACGCCCGGCAGGTCGCCGGCCAGCAGCACCGGCTCGTCGCCGGCCAGCATCGGGCCCAGCAGCGGCCCTTCGCCGTCGCTCACCAGGCGCACCCCGGGGCCGCCGCGGCGGCCGTAGCCGCGCGACAGGATCGCCACCCGGCGTCCGCCGTCGCGCAGGTGGGCGGCGATCGCCGCCACCATCGGCGTCTTGCCGCTGCCGCCCCACGACAGGTTGCCCACGCTCACCACCGGCCGCGGCAGGCGCGCGGCGCGGCCGCGGTGCCAGCGCCGGCGCAGGGCGTGGGCGGCGCCGTAGAGCCACTGCCACGGCGAGCGCGGCGGTGAAGGCGCCGTAAGCTCCATCACGCTTGCCTTCCCTGGGCCGCGGCGAGCAGCGGCGCCAGCATCGCGAGGGTGCGCTCGAGGGCGCCCTGATTGGCGCGCACCAGCTCGGCGCCGCGGCTGCCGACCGCGGCCGCCGCGTCGGCGTCGGCGAGCCACTCGTCCAAGACCGCCGCCAGGCCGGCGGCGTCGTCGACCTGGCGCCAGGCGTCCTCGTCGTTGAATCGCTCCGCCATCTCGCGGAAGTTGTCCATCGAGGGTCCGGCGACGATCGGCACGGCGAAGCGCGCCGGCTCGAGCGGGTTGTGCCCTCCGGTGGGCACCAGGGTGCCGCCGATGAAGGCGATCGCGGCGACGCGGTAGAGCCCGGCAAGCTCGCCCAGGCTGTCGAGCAGCACGACGTCCGGCGTTCCGGTTCCCCCCTGTGAAAAAGGGGGGTGAGGGGGGATTTCTCCGGAGGGGTCAGGGGGGATCTCGGTCCGCCGCAGGTAACGGACGCCGCGGTCGGCCAGCAGCTTCGCCACCGCCTCCCAGCGTTCGGGATGTCGCGGCGCCACCACCAGCAACGCCCGCGCGCCGCCGCCGGCGCGATCGAACGCCGCGAGCACTCTCTCCTCCTCGCCCTTCATCGTCGATCCGGCGAGCAGGATCGGCCGCCCCGCGGCCAGCCGGCGCAGCTCGTCCTCGAGCTCCGGCAGGCACGCCGGCTCGGGGGAGTCGTACTTGAGGTTGCCCGTGGTCGTCACGCGCTCGGCGTCCACGCCGAGGTCGATCAGCCGCTGCCGGTCCTCGTCGGTCTGGACGCCGAAGCGGGCGACGGCGGCGAAGAACAGCCGGGGGCTCCACCGCCCGAGGCGCCGCAGGCGGGCGAAAGAACGACGGCCGACGCGCCCGTTGACCACCGCCACCTTGACGCCGTGCCGGGCCGCGAAGCGCAAGGCCAGGGGCCAGTAGTCGCCTTCGACCAGCACCAGCGCCGCCGGCGCGAAGCGGCGGAAGAAACGGCCGAGCGCGAACGCGAAATCGAACGGCAGATAAACGACCGCCGTGACGACCGGTGTGACGACCGTGGCAGCGGTGCCGCGCGGGCCGAAGGCCGCGCGGGCACGCCGCTGGCCGGTGGGGGTGACCGTGGTCACCACCAGCGGCAGCGTCGCGGGCAGGCGGCGGGCGAGGGTGGCGGCGACCGCCGTCTCGCCGACCGAAACGGCGTGGATCCAGAGGCCGCCCCGCACCTCCGGCGTCGCCGCGGGGAAACGCCCGAGGCGGCCCGCCACCGTCTCGAGGTAGTGGCGGCCGCGGCGCGCGAGCAGCCACGGCGCCGCCAGCAGGAGGCCCGCGGCGAGCACGATCTGATAGAGGATCCAGCCCATCAGGTCGAGGAGTATAATCCCAGCTCCGCGCCGGCGGCCGGCGTCCCGGCGGCCGGCGGCCCGCAGCCCGCGGCAGGGATAGACGCGCCGCTCCCCCAGACCGTATACGCCACGGAAGAGAGCTGATGAGCCGCCGAGACGATTCGGACGACGAGATGACGACGAGCCCGCAAGAACGACGTGAAGACGCGCCGCGGCGCCCCCACCTGGCCTACTCCGCCAGCGAGCACCGCCAGCGTCTTGCCGAGGCCACCGACCGCGAGCTGCTCCGCAGCCTGCGCGAGGACGACGAGGCCGCTCTCGACGAGCTCATCAGCCGCAAGACGGCGCCGCTGCTGCAGACGGTCTATCGCGTCCTCGGCGACGCCGAAGAGGCCCGCGACATCGTGCAGGTGACGTTCTTCCGCATGTGGGAGAACCGCGACCGCTTCGACGAGCGCTGGAGCCCCAACACCTGGATCTACCGCATCGCCACCAACCTGGCGATCGATCAGCTCCGCGCGCGCCAGAGCCGGCACCGCTACCAGGAGCCCTACCGGCTCCACCTTCAGGACGCCGCCGACTCCCAGTCGCGCCGCGACCTCGCCGGCCTCGGCGAGGGCGAGGTGATGGGGATCTTCCAGGAGCTCGCCGCCGAGCTCACCGACAAGCAACGCACCGTGTTCCTGCTGCGCGAGATCGAGGGCCTGCCTTCGAAGGAGGTGGCGCAGATCGCCGGCTGCCGCGAGTCCACGGTGCGCAACCACCTGTTCAACGCCCGCAGGATCCTGCGCCAGGCGTTGCTCGAGCGTTATCCCGAGTACGCCGCCCAATCCACCGGAGAGACGCCATGAGCTGCCCCGACTGGTCGACCCTGACCGCCCGCCGTGATCAGGACGGCGAGGGCGAGCTCTTGTGGGAGCACGCCCTCGAGCACCTCGACGGCTGCGGCCGTTGCCGCGCCGTCGCCTTCGCCGCCGAGCCGGCGCTGGTCTTCCGGCGTCTGCCCCAGCTCACGGCCGGCGCCGAGGAGGTGCGCGACATGCAGCGCGCGGTCGCCTCGATGCGCCGCGCCCAGCCGCTCGTCGTGCCGCGGTCGCGGCGGCGCGCGGGCCGCTTCGGCGCTCTCAGCGGAGCCCAGCTCCGGGCCGCGGCCGCCGCGGTGGTGACGGTGGGGGCGGCCTTGCTCTACGGCCTCCACGACCGCAGCGTGATGCCCGAGACCCCGGCGGCCGGCGCCCCGGCGGCCGGCGCCCCGGCGGCCGACACGGCGCTGCCGGAGGCCCTGCTCGCCGCCGACGCCGCGGCCGGCGAGCTGCGTTTCGAGATCCAGGTGCTGCGCGCCTCCTCGACCGGCACCCTGCCCAGCTTCTTGCGCTACGAGGACTTCGAGCTGCTCGCCCAGGCCAGCGTCAGCTCGAGCCCGGGCGGCGACGTGAGCTCGCCGCTCGGCGACCGCTTCACGGTGAGCTTCAGGGCCGGCGAGGTGCAGCCGGACGGCCGCCTGCGCCTCGAGGGCTTCCAGATCAGGACGCGGGCGCCCGCCGTGAAGGGACGCCAGCTCGAGCCGCAGCAGGTCGTGAACGCCAACCTCAACCTGTGGCTCGACCGCCCCCTCACCTGGACGCTGGCGCAGGACTCCGGAGCGCAGGAAGCGCTGGTGGTCGCCATCACCTGCCGGCAACCGTCCGCGCAGCGGCCGGCCCGACGTTGAGCCCTTGCGCTCCAGGCCCATCACGAGGAGACGATGCAATTCGTTTGCAGATACGGCACCCCTGACGGTCAGGTCCTGAGCCAGATCCAGACCGGCTCCGACGAGACCGCGGTGCGCCGCGAGCTCGAGCGCCAGGGCTGCCACATCTTCGAGGTGCGGCCGCGCGGCCTGCCGTTCAAGCTCAGCCTGCCCGGGCGGCGGCGCCGGATCCCGGCCGAGGAGTTCCTGGCCTTCAATCAGGAGGTGGCGGCGCTGCTGCGCGCCGGCCTGCCCCTGGTGCACGCCCTCGACCTCATGCTCGAACGCATGGAGGATCAGCGCCTCGCCACCGTGCTCACCGAGATCCGCGACCGCGTCAGGGCGGGCGAAGAGCTCTCCGAGGCCTTCGGCAGCTTCGGCGACCTCTTTCCGCCGCTCTATGCGGCCACCCTGCGCGCCGGCGAGCGCTCCGGCGAGCTCGAGTCGGTGATCCGGCGCTTCATCCGCTACCTGCGGTTGATGATCAACGCCCGCAAGAAGGTGATCTCGGCGCTCGTCTATCCGGCGGTGCTGATCGGTCTCTCGATCGGACTGCTGACCATCATGGCGATCTTCGTGGTGCCGAAGTTCTCCGCCTTCTACCTCGACCTGGAGGCCGAGCTGCCGCTGCTGACCCAGATCACCCTCGGCGTGTCGTTCTGGCTGCGCGACCACCTGGTGTGGATCGTCCTCGCGGTGGCGGCTCTCGTCGTCGGCTTCCGGACCTGGGTCGCCACGCCGAACGGCCGCGTCGCCTTCGACCGTTTCCGGCTACGCTGGCCGGCCCTGGGCACCATCTTCCACCAGTTCTCGCTCTCGGAGTTCTGCCGCTCGCTGTCGACGCTGCTGGCGGGCGGCATCCCGCTCGTGGCGGCGCTCGAGACCGCCGTCGGCGCGGTGTCGAACGCCTACGTCTCGCAGGCCATCCGGCCGGCGATCGACCGCGTGCGCGAAGGCCAGGCCTTCTACGCGGCGCTCGAGCAGTCCGGCGTCTTCACCCACATGGCGATCGACATGATCAAGGTCGGCGAGGCCACGGGCTCGCTCGACGAGATGCTGGGCTCGGTCTCCGACTACTTCGACGAACGGGTGGAGACGCGCCTGCAGCGCCTGCTGTCGCTGATCGAGCCGGTGATGCTGATCATCATGGGCGCCCTGATCGCCCTCATCCTGATCTCGATCTACCTGCCGATGTTCGGCGCGTTCTCCCAGATCGGCGGGTGAGGACGCGGAGAAAGGACCCGCAATGATCGACTCGACGCAAACCCTGACTCCGGAGCCCCTGGACGCCGACGCGGCGCTCGCCGCGCTCGACCCGGAGCTCGCCGTCGGCGGCGACGGGCCGAGCACCGCCGAGCAGGCCGCGGAGGACGCCAAGAGCCGCGAGGTCGCGGCGCGGCACGGGCTGGAATACGTCGACGTGCGCAACTTCCGGATCCAGAACGACCTGTTCCGGCGCGTGCCCTTCGACCTCATGCTGCGCTACGGCTTCATCCCCGAGGCGATGCGGGGCGGGCGCATGGCCGTGGTGATGGGCGATCCGACGGACGTGCGCAAGATCGACGAGCTCGAGCTGCTGCTCGGCCATCCGCTGGACGTCAAGATGGGCACGCCCGCGGCCATCGCCGAGATCCTGCAGAAGTCCGAGAGCGCGCAGCGCGTGCTCGACGAGGCGACCGAGGACTTCCGCATCCAGCTCGTGCAGGACGACGAGGGCGAGGAGGTGCTCTCCCTCGGCTCCATCACCCAGGACCAGAGCCCGATCATCAAGCTCGTCGACTCGACGATCTTCAACGCCATCCAGCGCCGCGCCTCCGACGTCCACATCGAGACCGGGGATCACCAGGTCATCATCAAGTACCGCATCGACGGCGCCCTCTACCAGGCCATGGACGCCATCGACAAGCGCCACCACCAGACCATCATCAGCCGCATCAAGGTGATGTCGGAGCTCGACATCTCGGAAAAGCGCGTCCCCCAGGACGGGCGCTTCAAGCTGCGGCTGAAGGGCCGCACCATCGACTTCCGCGTCTCCATCCTGCCCACCGTCCACGGCGAGGACTGCGTGATCCGGGTGCTCGACAAGGAGTCGATGAACAAGGAGTTCAAGAACCTCTCGCTGACCGTGCTGGGCATCGACGAGGAGACCATCCGCAAGCTGCGCCGGTCGATCCGCGAGCCCTACGGCATGGTGCTGGTCACCGGCCCCACGGGCTCGGGCAAGACGACGACCCTCTACTCCGCGCTCTCGCGGGTCAACACGCCGGAAGTCAACATCATGACGGCGGAGGACCCGGTCGAGTACAACCTGATGGGCATCAATCAGGTGCTGGTGCGCAACGAGGTGGGGATGACCTTCGCGGCGGCGCTCAAGGCGTTCCTGCGGCAGGACCCCAACATCATCATGGTGGGCGAGATCCGCGACATCGAGACCGGCGGAATCGCCATCAAGGCCGCGCTTACCGGGCACCTGGTGCTGTCCACCCTGCATACCAACGACGCGCCCTCGACGATCACCCGCATGATCGACATGGGGATCGAGCCGTTCAACGTGGCGAGCGCGGTGAACCTGATCGTGGCCCAACGGCTGGTGCGGCGGATCTGTAAGGACTGCAAGCAGGAGCACCAGTACTCCAAGGAAGAGCTCAAGGCCCTGGGCCTCACGCCGGCGGACGTCACGGGCATCACCTTCTACAAGGGCTCCGGCTGCGATACCTGCAACAGCACCGGGTACAAGGGCCGGGCCGGCCTGTACGAAGTGATGGCGCTGTCGCCGGAGCTGCGGCGGCAGATTCTGCGGGGGTGTTCCGCCGCGGAGCTCCAGGAGCAGGCCGTCAAAGAGGGGATGCTCACGTTGCGCATGGACGGGATCGAGAAAATCAAGAAGGGCATTACGTCTCTGGAAGAAGTCGTCAAGGAAACGGCGGGCTGACCCCATGACGCATCCACCTCCCAAGCAACCCGCGCCAGCCGCCCCGTCCGCTTCTGCGGCCGGGAGCGGCCAAGGCGTCAACCTGCGCCAGCTGCTCGAGGAAATGATCGAGCAGAACGCCTCGGACCTCCACATCACGGCCGGCGAGCGGCCCAAG
>DASWIG010000108.1:0-31084 GCA_036397835.1 Thermoanaerobaculia bacterium | reverse complement strand
CGCCGCCGCGGCCACGACGTCGAGCGCTTCGCCGCCGTCGATTCTGCCGACGTCCACGTCCGTCAGCCGGACGCCGCAGAGCCAGCGTCCGCTGCCGCCGCGCCGGATGAGGCGGTCGAGGCCGGCGGCGGCGCGGGCGAGGGCGTCGCCGGAGGCGAGGCCCACGAGACGGTCGTAGCGCACCGCGCGTTCGAGCACGGGGAGGTAGAGCTCGGTCAGGAGGTCGTCGCCGGGCCGTAGCGGATCCTGACGGGATGGGAGGGGAGCGCGGTCATGGCGTCGGCTGGGGCGAAGCGGCATCATAGCCTTGACCGCGGCAACTGTCTGACGTATAGTTCTTTCAAGGATGTACGGCAGCCCCGGAGGACGCCCATGCACGCCAAGCTCACCTTGAGGCTCGAAGAGGACTTGATCGAGGTCGCGAAGGACTACGCCGCGAAGACCGGGAAGTCCCTCTCTCAGATCGTCGCCGATTACTTCGCGTTGCTGACTGCCAGGCCCGCTGCTCACGACGAGGGTACGACTCCCCTCGTGCGGTCGCTCAAAGGGGCGTTGCGCGCAGCGGCCGTGGACGAGAGCGACTATCGCCGGCACCTCGAAGAGAGATACCTTTGAGAGCTCTCGTCGACACCAACGTCGTCCTCGATCTGCTCCTCGATCGGGAGCCCTGGTCGGGAGCTGCGGCACGGCTTTTCTCCAAAGTGGAGAGCGGATCGGTGGAGGGGTATTTGTGCGCGACCACGGTCACCACGATCCACTATCTGGCGGCCAAGACGGTCGGTGCGGCTCAGACGCGCAGAGAGATCCGCAAGTTGCTGGCTCTCTGTGCCGTCGCCTCGGTCCATCAGACCGTTCTCGAAATGGCGTTGGAGCTCGACTTCGCGGACTTCGAGGACGCGGTCATCCATGAAGCCGCGCGGCAGGTAGACGCTGAATCGATCGTCACGCGAGATCTGAGCGGCTTCAAGAAGGCGACGATCACGGTCCTCACGCCGGAGGAATGCGTCAGGATCCTGGAGCAGCGTGCCTCTGGCGCTGGCCCGCCAGCGTCTCCGAGCGCATCGAAGAGCGCCGACGAGCCGAAAAGGCGGTCCTGACCGACGAGCCGGGCGAGTGAGGAGGAACGTGACCGCCGAGCCGCGGGCGTCGCGCTCGGCCAGGGCGCGGCCGTCCTCGTCCAGAGGCAGGCCCACGAAGCCGGTGATCCTGCGCACCGATCCGCGGGCGTCCTACGGCGCCATGGTCGCCGTCTACGACGAGCTGCGCCAGGGACGGCACAAGCTCGGGCTCACCGAGGAGATCCGCATCGCCTTGCCGACCGAGCGGGAAGTCGCGCAGTTCTCAAGTTTGTTCCGAGCCGGGACTCCCTGGAGCGCCATTCGGAGGCACGTCCCCACGAACAGCCCAGAGAAAGGGGAGAGCTTTCGCGATCCGGATCCCTCTATATTCGGACCCGAGTCGGTCGAAGTGCGGATCGTAGGTAACCAGGTAGTCTGCGTTGCCCTCAACCGCGCACGCAACCACGTGATTATCGTCGAGATCGTCGATGATCACCGGTTCCACGGCCCCTGGCGCCACGTCGACTCTTTCTGCCAACCGTGCGAGCAGCATCGAGAATTCCCGGACCCGACCAGGGTCGACACGTTTCTCCAGGAGCTTCTCGATGATTTCTCGCAAGAGCTCCTCGGAGACCACCAAGACGAACTCGCCGTCCCGCCATCGCCGGAGGAGCTCCTGGGTAGGGCTGGAAGGATTGCGGCTGAGGAAGGCAGAGACGATGACGTTGGTGTCGAGGACTGCCCGCAGCCGGTCAGTCACCGGTGTAGTCCCCGTCGATGGCGGTGCCCTTGGCAATGACCTCCTGGCGGATCTCTTCACCCAACTCCATGAATCGAGCCAGCAGTTGCCCGCGGGGTACGTCCCGCAGTAGCTCGGCACCTTCAAGGGCCTCGGCAAGGATCGCATCGACCGACGCAGGCTCCGGTTCGGGCGGTAGGCGCTTCTCGAGCGTGTCGAGGAACTGGAGGACGAGCGGCAGATGCTCGTACGGAAGGCGGGCCATCCTCAGGGCCACTTGCCCGATCACGCTCTGGGAGACTTGCTGTCTTGTTGCCATGGCTTGGATCCTGGTTCTCGGGTTCCGTCAGGCCATCATACCGCGACGCCTTCCGATTCTACCAGGGGCGAGGGGAGCGCGGTCATGGCGTCGGCTGGGCGAAGCGGCATCAGAACCTTCGCGCCCCCCGATTCGTTTAAGGTGACGACGCTCATCGCGGGCGTCACTGAGCTAAGAGGAGATGGACGATGAAGATCGAGACCCCGACACTGAGGACCTGCCTCGCCCTGCTGGCCCTGTGGACCGCGACTCTCGCCCCGGCGGCGGCCTACGCCGGCCTGGCGGAGGACCTCGAACGCCTGCTGGCAACCTCCTACGAGGCCGACGAGCCCGGCGCCGCGATGATCGTGGTCGACGACGGCGAGGTCGTCTACCGGGGGGCCCGGGGCATGGCCGACCTGGAGCTCGGCGTCCCCCTCGAGCCCGACATGGTGTTCCGCCTGGGGTCGATCACCAAGCAATTCACCTGCGCCGCCATCCTGCTGCTCGAAGAGCAGGGCAAGCTCTCGGTCGCGGACCCCATCACCGAGCACCTGCCCGGCTACCCGGTCCACGGTCACACCATCACCGTCGAGCACCTGATGACCCACACCTCGGGCATCTTCAGCTACACCAGCATCCCCGGCTACATGGACCAGGAGATCCGCAAGGACCTCACCACGGCGCAGCTCGTCGACGCCTTCAAGAGCCAGGAGATGGACTTCGCCCCCGGCGAGCGGTGGAGCTACAGCAACTCGGGATACGTCCTGCTCGGCGCCATCATCGAGAAGGTTTCCGGGGTCAGCTATGCCGAGTTCCTGCGCGTCAACGTCTTCGAGCCCTTGGGCATGAAGAGCACTCACTACGGCGGCCCGCAACTGATCCCGCGGCGGGCCGCGGGCTACGGTCGGAACGACGACGGGACCTACGTCAACGCTCGTTACCTCAGCATGACCCAGCCCCACGCCGCCGGCGCGCTGCTCTCGACCGTCGACGACCTGGCGCGTTGGGACGCGGCGCTCTACGGCGACGAGCTCCTGTCGGAAGCGTCGCGGCGGCGCATGTTCACCGCGGCCAAGCTCAACAGCGGCGAGGCCACCACGTACGGCTACGGCTTCGCCGTCGGAGACCTCCGGGGAGTGCCGGCGGTTTTTCACGGCGGCGGCATCTTCGGCTTCACCACCTACGGCATCCGAGTGCCCGACGAGCGGGTCTACGTGGCCGTGCTCTCCAACGGCGCGCCGGTCGATCCGGGCCTCGTCGCCCGCAAGGCAGCCGCCATCGCCGTCGGCAAGCCCTTCCCCGAGTGGCGCCGGATCGAGGTGGATCCGGAGATCCTCGGCCGCTACGTCGGCGTCTACCGCATCGACGAGAGCACCACCCGCACCGTGACCATCGAGGACGGTCGCCTCTATACCATGAGGTCCGGCAGCCAGCGTCTCGAGGCCCTGCCCCACTCCGAGACCGGCTTTTTCTACGAGGGCTCCCTGACCCACTTCGTCTTCGTCAGGGACGACCAGGGGAAGGTCACGCACATGCTGATGTATCCGGAGGGCGCCGACGAGCCGGAAAAGGCGGTCCTGACCGACGAGCCGATCGAGAGGCGGTCGGCCGTGGAAGTGGACGCGAGCCTCCTCGACCGCTACGTCGGCCGCTACGAGCTTTCGCCGAGCTTCGCCATCACCGTCACCCGAGAAGGCGGCCAGCTCTTCGTCCAGGCCACGGGACAGCCCAGGTTCGAGGTCTTCCCGGAGTCGGAGACCAAGTTCTTCCTCAAGGTCGTCGACGCCCAGGTAACCTTCGTCACTGGGGCCGAGGGTCGAGCCGAGGCGCTCATCCTCCACCAGGGCGGGATCGACCAGCGGGGGGAGAGGGTGGATTGAGTCTCAAGCTCATGGCGTATTCGGCGCCGAGATCTTGAGGAGGAATGGCAGGTACGTACGTTGAATAACGCGACGAGAGCCTGATCAATGTTACGAGCACAGGAAGGAGCACAAGCCATGAGACTCAAGCGATCAGTCCACAACCGGAGCCCGCAAAGAGCGGCAGCGGCGGCGACGCTCGGTATTGTCGTTCTGTTGTCGATCGTCACCGCCGATGCGCTGCCCGCGGCCGATTTGTTCACGATGCAGTCGGCTCAGAGCGGAAAATATGTACGGGCCGGGGTCGGCAGCGGCAGCCACCTGGCGGCCGTGAGCTCACACGTCATGGGTTGGGAGATTTTCGCGTTGGAGAGGCTGGGCGGCGACCGAGTGGCCTTGCGCTCGACCGAGAACGGAAAATACGTGCGCGCGGGCGTGGGCCCGGACAGTCATCTCGCCGCCGTCAGCGATCACGTTCGGGCCTGGGAGACCTTCAAGTGGATCCGACTGGACGACCGGAGATTCGCGCTCCAGTCGGCGCAAAGCGGCAAGCACGTGCGGGCGGGCGTGGGGCCGGACAGTCATCTCGCCGCCGTCAGCGACCACGTCCGCGGATGGGAGACGTTCGTGTTTGCCCGTCCAGCCGCCAAGTGCTCGATATCGGGCCGAGCCGTGGAGAGCGGCAACCGGGGAGTCCTGCGGCATCTCGGCGTCTCTCTTCACGACCACGACGGCCGGTTCCTCCCGGGTCGAGGCGTCCGGTTCAACGCCGGCGGCGCATATAGCTTCTCGTCTCTGGAACCGGGCTGGTATATCTTGCGCGTCACCCCCCACGGCAAGGCTGATCCGCTCTATCGGAGCGAGCCTCGAGAACATACGGTCAACTGTGTCGGCCGGGTCACGGGCAAGAACTTCACGATCCGCTAAGACGCCCGCGGGACGCGTCGTCGTCTCCTCCTCAGGAGCTGGCCGCGGCGGTGCTCGTCCTGGTCGGCGCGGCGGCGCTCGGCGTCTTCGTGCCGGCGCGGCGGGCCTCGCGCGTCGAGCCGGTAGTGGCCTTGCGTCGCGAATGACTCTCGGAGGTATGATTCGTCACGACGCTTTCTTCCGAGGCTGCGTCGACGCCGGATGCGTCGTCCCCCTCGAAACCCCCCGGAGCTCCCGATGCTGACGTCCCGACGCCTCTTCGCCGCCGCCGCCGCAATCCTGCTCGCCCCGGCCCTCCTCGCCGAAGGCGTCCTCCACCATCCCCGGGAGGCCCATCTGGCGGACGTACGCCAGCTCACCTTCGGCGGCGAGAACGCCGAGGCCTACTGGTCGCCCGACGGCCAGGAGCTCATCTTCCAGTCCACCTCGCCGCCCTACGAGTGCGACCAGATCTTCCGCATGCGCCCGGACAGGCCCGGCGAGAAGACCCTGGTGTCGACCGGCAAGGGACGGACGACCTGCGCCTACTTCTTCTACCCCCAGGCCGAGCGCATCCTCTACTCGTCGACCCACCTTGCGGGCGACGCTTGCCCGCCGCGTCCGGACTTCTCGATGGGCTACGTGTGGGCGCTCTACGACTCCTACGAGATCTTCACCGCCCGGCCCGACGGCTCCGACGTGGGGCGCCTGAGCGACAACGCGGCCTACGACGCCGAGGCCACCATGTGCCCGCTCGACGGCTCGATCGTCTTCACCTCGACCCGCGACGGCGACCTCGAGCTCTACCGCATGAACGCCGACGGCTCCGACGTGAGGCGCCTGACCGACGCTCCCGGCTACGACGGCGGCGCCTTCTTCTCGCCCGACTGCTCGCGCATCGTGTGGCGGGCCTCACGGCCGCGCGAGGGCGAGGAGCTCGAGGACTACCGGCGCCTGCTCGACGAAGGGCTGATCCGTCCCACCAAGCTCGAGCTGTGGGTCGCCGAGGCCGACGGCAGCGAGGCGCGCCAGATCACCTATCTCGACGCCGCCTCCTTCGCCCCCTTCTTCCACCCCTCGGGCGAGCGCGTGCTCTTCTCGACCAACTACGGCGCCGCCAGCCCCCGCGAGTTCGACATTTGGGCCGTCGACGCCGACGGCACCGACCTCGAGCGCATCACGTACGCGGAGGGCTTCGACGGCTTCCCCATGTTCTCGCCGGACGGGAAGTGGCTCGCTTTCTCGTCGAACCGCAACCAGGGCAAGCCCGGCGAGACGGACGTCTACGTGGCGCGCTGGATCGAGGATCCGCCCGGCGAGCCCACGGACGAGGCGGCCACCGCCGCGGCCGGGCGCTTCCACGACGCCGTGGCCTGGCTCGCCGACGACGCGCGCGAAGGCCGCGGCGTCGGCACCGAGGGCCTCGACCAGGCGACGGCGTGGCTCGAGGAGCGTTTCGCCGCGATCGGTCTCCAGGGCGCCGGCAACAGCTTTCGCCAGGCGTTCGAGGTGGCGGTCCGCGTCGAGGCGGGGCCCGCGACGGCGCTCGCCGTCGACGGCGACGCCGTGGCGGCGGAGGGCTTCGTGGCGGCGTCGTTCTCGGCCTCCGGCGTCGCCGAGGGCGAGGTCGTGCCGGTGGGCTACGGCATCACCGCCGAGGAGCACCGCGTCGACGACTACGCCGACCGCGAGGTGACGGGCAAGGTCGTGCTGGTGAGGCGTTTCACCCCGTCCGGGCCGCCGTTCGACGACGACGGCGTGCGCCGCCGCCACAGCGAGCTGCGCTACAAGGCGTGGAACGCGCGCGAGCACGGCGCCGCCGGCGTCGTCATCGTCGACCTGCCGGAGGTCAAGGAAGGCGAGGAGGTGCCCGAGGAGGCGGCGCTGCCCCGTCTCGACGTCGACGCCCGCGGCGACGCCGGGCTGCCGGTGGTGGTCGTCAAGCGCGAGCTCGGCCAGAAGCTCTTCGCGGGCGCCCACCACGCCCGCGTCAGCGTCGAGCTCGAGAGCGAGCTGCGGGCGACGCACAACGTCGTCGGCCGCCTCGCCGCCGGAGCGGACGTCAAGCACGAGGGACCGCTGGTGATCGGCGCCCACTACGATCACCTGGGCCTCGGCGGACGCGGCTCGCTCGCCCCCGACAGCCGCGAGCCCCACAACGGCGCCGACGACAACGCCTCGGGCACGGCGGCGCTGCTGGAGATCGGCCGTCTGCTCCAGGAGCGCCGCAGCGAGCTCGGGCGCGACGTCTACCTGGTGGCGTTCTCGGGCGAGGAGTCCGGGCTCCTGGGGTCGACGCACTTCACCCGCGAGCCGCCGGAGGGCCTGGCGATCGCCGGCGTCTACGCCATGCTCAACCTCGACATGGTGGGGCGGCTGCGCGGCAACGTGCTGACGGTGCTCGGCGCCGACTCGGCCGACGAGTGGCGGGGCCTGGTGGGCGCGGCCTGCGACGGGGTCCGCCTCGCCTGCTCGATGAGCGGCGACGGCTACGGCCCGTCGGACCAGACGCCCTTTTACGCCGCGGGCGTGCCGGTGCTCCACTTCTTCACCGGCACCCACGAGGACTACCACAAGCCCTCGGACGACACCGAGAAGATCAACGCGGCCGGCGGCGCGCGGGTCGCCTCGCTGGTCGCCGACCTGGCGGTGACGCTGTCGCGGCGCGAGGAGCCGTTGACCTACATGACGGTGGCGCCGCCGCCGCCCCAGGGCGACTCGCGCTCGTTCGGCGCGTCGTTGGGCACGATCCCCGACTATGCCGGCGACGGCCGTCCCGGCGTGCTGCTGGCGGGCACCCGCGAGGAGAGCCCGGCCCAGCAGGCCGGCATGCGCCGCGGCGACCTCCTGGTGGAGCTCGCCGGCCACGACGTCGGCGACATCTACGACTTCATGTTCGTGCTGCGCCAGTCCAAGCCGGGGGAGACCGTGAAGGCGGTGGTGGTCCGCGACGGCGAGCGCGTGACGCTCGAGGTGACGTTCGGCGAGAGCCGGGGAATGCGGTAAGGCCCAGGCCCCGGACACTTGCCGCGCTACAGATGGTAGGCTAGAAGAGAGTCAGACCTTGGAGCTGAGTGGCGGTCTGAGCGCGGCGACTGAGGCTACCCGTGAAACTGGTGGCGCCGCCTCACCAGCGTCGAGGCCGCGATCGAGCGCACGGTCCGGATCGAGGCAAGCTCAGAAGAGCCGTGAAGCGAAGCCGATGACGAAGGACATCAGCGCGCCGGTGAAGTAGTAGGCGACCACCATGATCAAGGCCGAGGGCACCGCCCGCCACGCCCGCGTACCGTAGAAGCCGACGAGCCCCCAGGCCAGCAAGGCCGCCGTCCCCAGCGGGATCACCGCGTACGTCTTCCAACCGTCGTAGGCGCCGAGGAACGCCGCGACGAGGAAGAGCAGCACCGCGTGCCCGTAGCAGAAGAGCACGAAGGCGTAGCACTCCGCGAGGTTCCTCCCCGATCTCAGGAAGAGCAGGCGCTGCACGGCGGCGGCGCCGAGCGCGTTGACGAAGACCAGGTAGGAGAGCAGGCTGAAGACGGCCATGAACCTCTCCGGCTGACTGCCGGTGAGCCGCCACACCGGGATCTCGAAGAGGTGGATCATCAGCACGAAGAACGTGGTGGTGAAGAAGGCGTACTTGACCGGGTTCATGTAGGCCTCTCGCCGCCCCTCGACGTACTCGCGCGTCACGGCGCCGGGCCTCTGCGTCAATCCCGCCACGGTGCGCAGGAACCTCGAGTCGAGGTTGGTCAGGGCGTGGGCCGCGTCGGCGAAGACGCCGCGGAAGGTGATCCGACCCACCCGCCGCTGCCCGCAGTCGGGGCAAAAACGCTCGCGCACCGGCGTCCCGCAGTTGAGGCAGGGCGGCGCTTCCACGGCGGGCAGCGCGGCCTCGTCGCCGGTCAAGGCCGGGTGAGCTCCCGCCGCTGGTAGCCGGCCGGCGGCTCGAAGTCGCCGGGCCCGATGGCGCGGCTCTCGGCCGAGCGCAGGGTGGACTCGTTCTCGACCCTGCCGCCGTCGAGCTGCCGCGAGACCACCGGGAAGCCGTCGATCTGGCTCATGTGGTGGACGACGGCGCTGCCGAGGTCCGAGACGAAGCCGCCCATCGGGCCGCTGGCGCTCGCGAAGGCCTTCATCATGTCGTCGAAGAAGCCGGCCATGTCCTTGAACACCCCGGCCACCTCCCCGCCGCCCTTCACGTTGTCCCAGTCGGTGACCCAGAGCTCGGTGACGACGTTGTCGTCGCGCAGCACCTCGTACTTCACGCACGGGTAGCCGGCCTGGTCGGCGCGCTCGCCGGTCTTGCGTACCTTGGTCACGGGGCCGGCCGCCGCCTGCGGCATGCGCTTCTTCATCATCTCCTCGACCATCGCCCGCTGGCCCTCGGGGACGTTCTTGAGCGCCTCCTCGATCTGGCTCATGGCGGCGCCGATCTGGGCGGCCATCTCACGCACGCCCTCCTCGTCCATGACGAAGAAGCTCTTCTCGTCGTGATCGACGATCACCATCTCGCGGCGGTCGCCGCGGAAGATCACTTCGCCCTTCGAGCCCCGGCCGCCGGAGTCGACCTCCATCTTCAGGAGGCGGCCTTCGGCCGACATCTGGTGGGTCTCCACGCGCGGCGGCGAGGCGCCGTGGTCTTTGGTCTCGACCTCGAACACCACGCCGGCCAGCAGCGGCGGCGCCGTGAGGGCACACAGCAGCAGGAACGTCCACGTCTTCTTCATGTCGAGCGGTCTCCCTTGGAAGGTCAGCAGGTGGCCCCATTCCATCACAAATCCGCCGCGGGGGCCATTCGCGGGGTGTAGGGGCGCACGGCGTGCGCCCGCGGCCGGTCGATCCGGCCGCGGGGGGGCGCACGCCGTGCGCCCCTACACGTGAGGACGATTCAGCCGCGGAGACGTTCTACAATCGGGGGGTCCGAATCCGTCAAGGAGGCCATCATGAAAGCTCTCGTCGCGTCGAGCATGTTCGTCCTGCTCGTGGGCTGTTCGGCCCTGGAGCCGTTGCCGCCCTTCAGTTGCGGCACGGCGCGCCCGGCCAGCGGCCTGGTCGAGATCGCCGGCGCCGAGGAGGGGCGCTACGTCGTGGTGCTCGCCGCGGCGGGGCCGTCGATCGCCGGCGAGGAGCCGCTCGGGGGGACCGAGGGGGGAGACCTGCAGTCCCTGAGCGCAACCCCGTCCCTGACCGAGGTGGCCCGCTTTCCCGCCCTCGGCATCTTCGCCGCCCGCATGGACGAGGCCAGGGCCCGCGACCTTGCCGCGGACCCGCGGGTGGCCTTCGTGCAGGAGGACGGCGTCAAGAGCGTCGAGCCGCGGATCGGCACCCGCGCGTCGACGCCCTGGGGCCTCGACCGCTGCGACCAGCGCGAGCTGCCCCTCGACGGCGTCTACGAGCCCGGCGCCACCGGCAGGGGCGTCCACGTCTACGTGATCGACACCGGCATCGACGTCGGCCACGAGGACTTCGCCGGCCGGATCGGCGAGGGCTTCAGCTCGCAGCCCGGCGGCTTCGGCGACGACAACGGCCACGGCACCCACGTGGCGGGCACCATCGGCGGCACCCGCTTCGGCGTCGCCAAGGAGGTGGTGCTGCACCCGGTGCGGGTGCTGCGTGCCGGCAGCGGCCGCGACTCGCAGGTGATCGCGGGCATCGACTGGGTCACCGGCCACGTGCTCGACAACGGCTGGCCGGCGGTGGCCAACATGTCGCTCGGCGGCGAGGTGTCGCCGGCCCTCGACGCCGCCCTGTGCCGTTCGATCGCCCAGGGCGTGATCCATGCGGTGGCGGCCGGCAACGACGACGCCGACTCCTGCGACGGCTCGCCGTCGCGGGTGGCAGAGGCGGTCGGCGTCGGCGCCACGACCCGCGCCGACCGCCGCGCCACCTTCTCCAACTACGGGCTCTGCGTCGACGTCTTCGCGCCGGGCGTCGAGGTCGAGTCGGCGCGCCGCGGCGGCGGCTCCCAGGTATTGAGCGGCACCAGCATGGCGTCGCCGCACGTGGCGGGCGTGCTGGCGCTGTGCCTCGAGCGCCATCCGGAATTCGGTCCTGAGGAGCTCGAGCGCTGCGTGATCGACCACGCGACGGCGGACGTGGTGCGCAGCCCCGGCAGCGGCTCGTCCAACCGGCTGCTCTATGCTCGGGAAGACGGCGAGTAAGGTGCGGCTGACGCTACGGCATCGCCCCCTGGTCACCGCGTGTCCGCGGCCAGCCAGTCGGGACGCATGCTCGCCAGCAGCAGCTCCGCGGTGCTGACGATCTCGAAGCCGCACTCCTGCGAGATCTGGCGCGTGAACGAGGACTGGTCGAAGCAGCGCGCCACGATCTTGGCGTCGGTGAACTTCGACGACAGCCACAGGGCGGTGCGGATGTTGACGCCGTCGTCGCCGCTGCCGAGGATGAAGACCGGCCGCGGCGCCGCCGGCTCGCCGATCATTTCCTGGACGCGTTGCCACGTCGCCGGGTGGCGCAGGTCCGCGTCCACGGTCTCATGGCGGTAGCCGGCGGCAAAGCCCACCTGCTCGGCGAAGACCATCGTCCTGAGCTCGGCCTCGAGGTCGATGATCACCACCGTCTGGAGCAGCCCGGCGGCCTGGTGCTGGAGCTCGTCGAGCACCGTCTGGCCGAAACGCCCGAAGCCCGCCAGGACGACGGTGTCGAGCCGCTTGGTGAGTTGGAAGTGGGGCACCAGCGTGTCGGCGACCAGGTGCTGGGCCGCCGAGCGGTAGCTGTTGAACTTGGCCACCTCGGGGAGGATGCCCCGCTTCTCGATGGTGCGCAGCAGGCGGATGTCCGAGACGTGGACCAGGATGCGGCGGCTCAGGTCCGGACGGATCTGGCAGATGCGCGACGCCGCGTCCAGGTTGGCGTGGTCGTCGCCGGTGAGCAACACGACGCTGCGCACGCGGTCGAGGCGCAGGGCCTTGAGCACGGCCTCGCTCGAGATGTCGCCATGGAGGATCTGGGTGCGTGAAAGCTCGCTCATCGTCTCCAACAGCGGATGGTCGGTGCGCCTCTCGACGACCAATACCTGGCGCTTGGGAAAACGTTCGCGCAGGCGCTCCAGGTAGAGGAGGGCGAGGCGCCCGCAGCCGCCGATCACCACGTGGTTGCGCAGCCGCCGCAAGCGCCAGGCGTGGGGACGCACGAGCACCAGGACGCCTTCGACGAGGGCCGAGGTGGTGATCGCCGGCGCCGCGAAGTAGGTGAGCCAGAGCAGGGCGCGGCCCCACGGCGGGCCGCCCCGCGGCATGCCCAGGTCGAGGCCGCCGAAGACGAAGAGTCCCAGCGTGTAGTAGACCTTGGTCAGGAAGCCCGCGGCGGATACGCCCGGCCGCTCGCTCATCCCGACGCCGGCGTCGAGGCCGGTGACGCCCGCGGCGACGACCAGCACGAAGACCAGGACGCGCCAGAAGAGCCAGCGCCAGCTACCGCCCAGGGCCTGAAACGGTCGAAGAGCCGTGCTCATCGGCTTGTAGGATACCGTAGCGTTCACGGGGCCGCTGGCCGCAAGTCGGGTCGACGCCTCGACGGTCCGTGTTATTCTGGACGCCAGCAGAGCGAGGGCCTACACATGGACGCTCCCGAATACCTGATCTGCCTCAACTGCGAGACCCCCTGCTACACCTTCGAGTGGTCCGACGGCAAGCTGACGGAGGCCTTCTGCGCCGCCTGCGGCGCCGAGGAGATCGACGAGTTCGCCACCGAGGAGGACTTCGAGGCCCTGGAGTCGGGCTAGCGCGCCCCGTCCGGCCAGGCGGCGCGCGGCATCAGGACGCGGATCCTCGTCCCCTCCTCGGGGGTCGACTCCACCTCGATTTCGGCTCCGTGCGCCTTGGCGATGCGGTCGACGATCGCCAGGCCGAGCCCGGTGCCGCCCCGGCGGGTCGAGAAGAAGAGGTCGAAGATCTTCGGCCGCTCCTTTTCGGGAATGCCGCAGCCGTTGTCGGCGACCTCCAGGACGAGACGCCCCGGATCGGGGTAGGCCCGCAGCTCGACGTGGGGACGGCGGCCCGCTTCCGCGGCCGCGGCGAGCGAGTTCTGCACCAGGTTCAGGAGCAGTTGGCTCATCTGGTCGCGGTCGACCCGCACCGTCGCGCCGGCGCTGTCGTCACGGATCCGCACGTCGGCCCGGTGCTTGCGGATCTCTCCCGCGAGCACCTCCGTCACCCGCTCGAAGAGCGCCGCCGCGGTGAGGTTGACGGGCTCGATCGGCCGCGGTCTGGCGTAGGAGAGGAAGTCGGTGACGAGGTGCTCGAGGCGGCTGATCTCGGAGCGCGTGATCGCGAGCAGACGGCGCTCCGAGCCGCCGCGGGGGCCATGGGCCTCCTCGAGCATCTGCATGTTGAGGTTGAGCGAGTTCAGGGGGTTGCGGATCTCGTGGGCCAGGCCCGAGGCCACGGCGCCGATCATGGCCATGCGCTCGGCTTCGGCGGCCTGGCGCTCCAGCCGGTCGGCGCGCCGGAAGAGCACCAGCACCGTGGTGAACGCGGCGCCGAGGAGGGTGACGGTGATCGCTCCGATCAGCGACGCCTGGCGCACGAGATCGCGGCGCAGGACGCCGACGCGGCGCTGCAGCTCCTCCTGTGAGAGGCCGATCACCAGCGAGCCCAGGTCACCGATCGGCACTTCCGCCTCGAGGCCGGTGTTCAGCTCCACCGCGGGCGGCTCGCCGAGGCCGTCCATCTCCACCCGCGAAACGCCCTCCACCCGCGGAACGCCGCCGTCGACCGGCAGCTCTTCGTGGCGCTTGCGTTCGTAGACCACCGTGCCGTCGCGGTCGCGCACCCGCACCGAGCGCACGAGCTCGCGGTTGAGCAGCATGTCGCCCAGGTATCTCCGGGTCTCTTCGGCGACGCTGATGACCACGAAGAGGTCGTCCTGGCCGAGCTCCTCGGCCTGCTCGACGAGCTGCCGGGCCAGCGGCGCCGCTTCCTCGCGGGTGTCGAAGAGGACCTTCTCGATCTCGCGCTGCGACAGCGTGTTGAGGATCAGCCAGCCGAACAGGGCGATGTCGAAGAGCACGAAGAGCGCGAAGAGGATCGCCACGGCGATGCCGAGCCGCCGGGAGGTGAGCACCATGTCGCGCAAGGCCATGCCGACAGCATAGCACCGGCCTGCGCGGCGGCGAGGCGCGAGGATATGAGCGTACTGCGCTCATGCTTAGCGTCGGCGACTCAAAAAGTTCGCGTCGCCGGGAATAAAGGGAGGCGATCTTAGCGTTGAATACTCATGAACAGGGACGCAACGCCCTGACCGGCCTGAGGCCGGAGAAAGGAGAGGAGACATGAGCACCAGCACCCGATGGCCCCAAGAGCTTTACGGCTATACCTTGAACCGAGCCCTGGAGGACTTCTTCCGCCGCGCCGGCGCCCGCGCCGAGGGCGAGGAGGAAGTGGTCCAGAGCACGTGGACCCCGGCGGTCGACGTCAAGGAGACCGACTCCGCGTTGTCGCTCTTCGTCGAGCTTCCCGGGATCACCAAGCAAGACATCGACATCTCGCTCGAGAACCGGATCCTCACCGTGAGCGGCGAGCGCCGCTTCGACGACGAGGAAAAGGAGAGCTACCGGCGCGTCGAGCGCGCGTACGGCAAGTTCACGCGCACGTTCCGGGTGGCGGCCGACATCGACGGCAACAAGGTGGCGGCCAGCTTCCAGGACGGCGTGCTCAAGCTCGAGCTCCCCAAGAGCGAAGCCGCCAAGCCGCGGCAGATCGAGATCGCCTGAAGACCCACGAACCCACAACCTGACCAAAAGGAGAAACCATGAACGGAATCGTACGATGGACCCCTTCGAGCAACCTGTTGGACCGCACCTTCGGCCCGGGAGTCGCCCGCATGTTCGACGAATTCACCGGCGCTGCCAGCCGCATCCGCGAGGAGGACGTGAGCGCGGCGTGGACGCCGGCCGCCGACGTCCGGGAGACCGAAGGCTCGATCTTCGTCTACGTCGACTTGCCGGGCCTCAAGAAGGACGACATCACCGTGTCGCTCGAGGCGGGCGTGCTCACCATCCATGGCGAGCGTCCCTTCGGCGACGGTGACGCGAAGGACCAATACCATCGCCGCGAGCGCTTCTTCGGCCGGTTCAGCCGTTCCTTCCGGGTGCCGCGCAACGTCGAGGCCGGAAAGGTCCATGCGGCGTTCGCCGACGGCGTGCTGACCCTGGAGATGCCGAAGACCGAGGAGTCGCGGCCGCGCCAGATCGACATCAACTGACGTTCCCGCCCGCAGAGCCGCCGCGGCGTATGCGCCGCGAAGCCCCCGTCCCGCGAGGGACGGGGCTTTTGTTTTGGAGCCCTGACGCAGGTACTTTGACCACGGCCTGTGATTGACGCGAGGGGAAGCAGCCGGTATCATGTCCGTCAAGCATGACGCTTTCGGGTGGAACGGACGGCCCCCGGGTAGGATACAGCCGAGGTAGGATAGGGCCATGAGAAGAAGATCCCTCCGTTTCGGGTCCGTCGCGGGATTGCCGGTCGTGGCCGCCGCGGTCGGCGTGCTGGCGTGGGGATGCGGCGGCGAGGGGAGCGCGGCGCCGGCAATCGACGCGGCGGCCGCGGGCGCCGCGGCCGAGCCTGGGACGATCGTGGTCGCCTCGACGATCGACATGCGCAACGTCAACGAGCTGACGGCCGACGCCACCACGTTGCACACGGCGATCCACTACTTCCTCCTGTTCATGACCCTGCTCGAGGAGCAGCCCGACTTCCACTTGGGGCCGCCGACCTTCACGCCCAAGCTCGCGAAGTCGTACGAGTTCTCCGGCGACCGGAAGACGCTGACCTTCCAGCTTCGCGACGACGTGGTGTGGAGCGACGGCGAGCCGGTGACGGCGCAGGACGTGCGCTGGACCTGGCAGGCCCAGGTCCACCCCGACGTGGCCTGGGGGCTCGCCGACTACAAGCGCCATATCCGGGACGTCGAGGTCGTCGACCTCCACACCGTCCGCTTCCACTTCGACAAGGTCTTTCCCACCCAACTGGTCGCCGCGAACCTGGGGGTGATCCTGCCGCGGCACGCCTGGGGCCGGCTGCCGTTCTCCGAATGGCGGACCAACGCCGACTGGTTCCGGGAGAACCTGGTGGTCGACGGCCCCTTCACCCTCGAGGCCTGGGAGCCGGGCCAGCGCATGGTGTTTCGGCGCAACGAGCGCTACTACCGGCCCGGCTTTCCGCGGGCCGAGCGCATCGTGCTGCGGGTGTCGCCGGACCGTTCGAGCCAACTGGCGCTGCTGCGCTCCGGAGCGGCGCACACCATCGACTGGGCCCGCCCGGCCGACGCCAAAGACCTCATGAAGGACCCGGAGATCGAGATCAGGAAGTTCATCCAGCGCGGCGTCTACGGCGTGGTCTGGAACGTCTCCGACCCGCTCTTCGCGGACCGCGACGTCCGCCGCGCCCTGACGCTGGCGATCGACCGCCAGTCGATCATCGACTCGCTCTACTACGGCTTCGCCAACGTCTCCGGCTCGCCCTATCCGTCGAACCTCTGGGTCTTCAACCAGGACCTGGAGCCGTGGCCCCACGATCCGCGGCGCGCCCGCGAGCTGCTGGCCGCCGCCGGCTGGAGCGACGCCGACGGCGACGGCGTGCTCGACCGCGGCGGCAAGCGCTTCAGCTTCGAGATCATGACCGTCGCCGGCAACGAGCTGCGCCAGGACATCCTGGTGATGGTGCAGGACCAGCTCGCGCGCATCGGCGTCGAGGTCAGCCAACGGCCGGTCGAGTTCAACACCTTCCTCGGCCAGGCGCGCAGCCACGAGTTCGCGGCGGCGTTTTCCTCCCTCGGGCTGGGCACCGACCTCGACCTGACGTCCTACTTCCATTCCAAGGCCATCGACGGCGGCTACAACCTGGGCGTCTATTCCAACCCCGAGGTCGACCGCGTTCTCGACGAGGTCATGGCCAGGATGATGGACCCGCAGGAGGCCAAGCCGCTCTACGACCGCCTCCAGGTCCTGCTCCGCGAAGACCTGCCCTTGACCCCTCTCTACGAGGCCTATCTCCTGATACCGGTGCGCAAGGAGCTGCGCGGCATCGCGCCGAACGCGCTCAGCACGTTCTTCGGTGTCGAGCAGTGGGAGCTCGTGGATCGCCGGCCTTGACGCCGCGGCGCGCCCTGCTGGCCGGCGCGGCGGTCGCGGCAGTGCTCGCGGCCTGCGGACCGCGCGAGGGCGCGCCGGAGACGATCGTGGTGGCCACGGCGGTCGACATGCGGGGGGTCAACGAGCTGACCGCCGGCGCTTCCTTCTTCCACACCGCGCTCCATTACTACGCCCTCTTCCTGACCCTGCTCGACGAGCAGCCCGATTACGAGTCGGGACCGCCGAGCCTGACGCCGCGGCTCGCCTCCTCCTACGAGCTCTCCGGCGACCGCCGGGTGCTGACGTTCAAGCTGCGCCGGGACGTGGTGTGGAGCGACGGCGTGCCGGTGACCGCGGAGGACGTGCGCTGGACCTGGCAGGCCCAGACCCATCCCGAGGTGGCCTGGCACCTGGCCGGCGCCAAGCGGCACGTGCGCGACGTCGAGGTGGTGGATCCCTTCACCGTGCGTTTCCACTTCGACCGCGCCTACGGCACGCAACTGCTCGACGCCAACCTCGGCGTGATCCTGCCGCGCCACACCTGGAGCCGCCTGCCGTTCTCCGCATGGCGCCGTGACGGCGGCTGGTTCCTCGACCACCTGGTCGTCGCCGGCCCGTTCACCGTCGAGTCCTGGGAGCCGGATCGGCGCCTGGTGTTGCGCCGCAACGAGCGGTACTTCCAGCCGCACCTGCCGCGGGCGGAGCGGATCGTCTTCCGCGTCACGCCCGATCGGCAGAGCCAGTTGGCGTTGCTGCGCACGGGCGCCGCGCACGTGATCGACGCAGCGCGTCCGGCCGAGCTGCGCCAGCTCGGGGAGAATCCGGACGTGGTGCTCGCGAGCTACCTCCCGCGGGGCTCGTACGCGCTGGTCTGGAACCTCGCCCGGCCGCTGTTCGCGTCGCGAGAGGTGCGCCTGGCCCTGACCCTGGCGATCGACCGGCAGGCGATCGTCGACGCTCTCCTCTTCGGCGACGCCCGCCTCACCGAGTCGCCCTTCCCCTCCGACCTCTGGGCCTGCAACCGCTCCCTCCGGCCGCGGCCCTACGACCCCGGCTCCGCCCGCGAGCTGCTGGCAGCCGAAGGTTGGAGCGACTCCGACGGCGACGGCGTGCTCGACCGCGGCGGCGAGCGCTTCAGCTTCGAGATCCTGACCGAAGCCGGCAGCGAGCTGCGCCGGGACGTGGTGGTGATGGTCCAGCACCAGCTCGCCCGCCTCGGCGTCGAGGCCCTGCCGCGGCCCCTCGAGTTCAACACGCTGCTGGACCGCGAGCGCCGCCACGACTTCGCGGCGACCCTCAGCAGCCTGGGGATCGGCACCGACCTCGACCTGTCGTACTACTTCCACTCGCGTTCGATCGACGAGGGCTACAACCTCGGCGCCTACGCGGACCCCGAGGTGGACCGCCTGCTCGACGAGATCAAGGCCCAAGTGGACCAGCTCGCGGCCAAGCCGCTCTACGACCGCCTCCAGACCTTGCTCTACGACGACGTGCCGCTGACCTTCCTCTACGAGCCGTGGCGCCGGATCCCGGTCCGCCGGGAGCTCGCGGACGTGAGCCCCAACGCCCTGAGCCCCTACTTCGGCCTCGAGCGTTGGCGGCTCCGGCCGGGACCGTGAACGATGTTGCGCTTCGCTCTGCGGCGCCTCGGCGTGGCCCTCTTCCTGATCTGGGTGGTCCTGACCGCGACGTTCTTCTTCCTCTACCTGGCTCCCGGCGGGCCTACGACCATCTACGAGGACCCCAAGATGAGCGACGAGCAACGCCTGCGCCTGCGCCAGGCCTACGGCCTCGACCGGCCCGTGGCGACCCAGTACGCGCGGTGGCTCGGCGCGGCCGTGCGCGGCGATTGGGGCGTCTCGATCACCCGCCAGCGCAGCGCCGCCAAGGTGCTCGCGGAGCTCTTTCCCAACACCCTGGTCCTGGTCGCCGGCGTGCTGGTGGTGGAGTACGGTCTGGGGCTCACCCTGGGCGTGGCGTCGGCGTCGTTCGCGGGCGGAGGGCTCGACCGTCAGATCCGGCGCCTGTCGCTGCTGCTCTTCGCGGTGCCGGTGTTCTGGTTGGGCATCCTGGCCATCGAGCTTTTCGCCGTGCGCTGGGGGATCTTCCCGGTCGGTGAGATGACGTCCCTCGACGCCCGCTCGCTGCCGCTGCCGGCGCGCTTGCTCGACCTGGTGCACCACCTCGCCCTGCCGGCCCTCGTCCTCGGCCTGGCGCGCTGCGGCGGCGTGGTGCGTTTCGTGCGCAACGGGCTGCTCGAGGCGCTCGGACAGGACTACGTCCGCACCGCCCGCGCCCTCGGCCTCGGCCCGTGGCGCGTCGTCTGGGTCCACGCCTTGAAGAACGCCGCCGGCCCCCTCGTCCAGCGCTTCGGCTTCACCTTGCCGGGCCTGCTCTCGGGAGCGGTGGTGGCCGAGGTCGTCTTCGCCTGGCCGGGGATCGGCAGCGTCGCCTTCGGCGCCGTGCTCGAGCGCGACTACCCGGTGGTGCTGGCCGCCACCGGGCTCTCGGGGGTGATCGTCGTGCTCAGCACTTTGATGACCGACCTGGTGCACGCCTGGATCGATCCGCGGGTACGCGCGCATGAGGCCTGACGAATGAGATTCGGCAGGCCCGGACGGCGAGGCTGGCGCTCCGCGGGCCGGCCGCTCAGGGCCGGGCTCGCCGGCCTCGTCCTGGTGGTGCTGGTGGGGATCCTGGCGCCCTGGATTGCCCCCTACGACCCCCTCGAGCAGCTCGACGCCGCGTCCGGCCGCCACCGGCCGCCGATGACCGCGATGGCCGCGGTCCGGCTGGCGCCGGAGGGCTGGCAGCTCGCCGAGCGCGTGGAGCGGGTGCCCGGCGGCCTGGTCATCGAGCGCCTGGGCGAAAGCCGCGTGGAGAGCGCCGCCAACGTCCTCAACCTGACCGCCGACGGCGTCGCCGACCGGCGCCTCTTCATCCTCGGCAGCGACCGCTTCGGCCGCGACGTCCTGTCACGGATCGTCCACGGCGCCCGCATCTCGCTCCTGATCGGGTTCCTGGCGGTCGCCATCGCGCTGGTGATCGGGGTCACGGTGGGGGCCGTGGCGGCGCTCGGGCCGCGGCTCGTCGACGCCGTCCTGATGCGCGTCGTCGACGGCATCCTCGCCTTTCCGGCGCTCCTGGTGCTGATCCTCCTGGTCGCCTTCTTCGCCACCGGCACCGGAACGCTGATCGTGCTCCTGGGCTGCGTCGCGTGGCTGGGCATCGCGCGGCTGACGAGGGCGGAGCTCCTGAGCCTGCGCGAGCGCGACTTCGTGATCGCGGCGCGCGGGCTCGGCGCCTCGCCCTGGCGGGTCTTCTTCCGCCACCTGCTGCCCAACGCCTTTCCGCCGGTGCTGCTGCAGGCCGTGCTCATCGTCGGCGGCCTGATCCTCACCGAGAGCACCCTCTCCTTCCTCGGCTTCGGCGTCCAGCCGCCCGCGCCGAGCTGGGGCAACATGATCGCCGACGGCCGCCACCACCTGACGCGGGCCTGGTGGGAAGGCGTCTTTCCGGGGCTGGCCCTGGTGGGCACGGTGATCGCGCTCAACGTGGCCACCGACGGCCTGCGCGACCTGCTCGACCCGCGCCACGACGCCGGCCGGACGCCCACGGTGGAGACGCGCTGAGTGGAGATCGCCGGCCTCATCCTCGACCTCGACGGCACCGTCTACCGGGGCGAGGAGCCGGTCGCGGGGGCGCCGGAGTTCATCCGCCGCCTGCGGCGGGAGGGCGTCCCGTTCGTCTACGCGACCAATCGCGCCAACCGCGCTCCCGAGGAGATCGCCGCGCGCCTCTCCGGCTACGGGATCGACAGCGATCCGCGCGAGGTGGTGACGGCGGCCCTCGCCACCGCCCTCTACTTGCGGCCGGTGGGCTCCGTCTTCGTCATCGGCGAGGCGCCGTTGCGGCAGGCGCTCGCCGGCGCCGGCTTCGCCGAGGTCGCCGAGGACCCGGACTACGTGGTGGTGGGCCTCGATCGCGGCGTCGACTACGACAAGCTCAACCGGGCGGTGCACGCGATCCGGCGGCGGGCGCGCTACGTCGCCACCAACCCGGACCTGCTGATCGACGCCGGCGGCGGCGAGGAAGACATCGGCAACGGCACCATCCTGGCCGCCATCACCGCGGCCACCGGCGTCGAGCCGCTGGTCATCGGCAAGCCGCACGCGCCGCTCTTCGAGATCGCCCTCGCCCGCCTCGGCGTGCCGCCGGAGCGCCGGGAGCACGTCCTGGTGGTGGGCGACAACCTCGACACCGACGTCCGCGGCGGCATCCGGGCCGGCCTCAGGACGGCCTGGATGACGACCGGCGTCGCGCAGCCTGACGCCGGGCGCGGCGTGCGGCCGGACTTCCGCGTCGACGGCTACGAGGAGCTCGCACGGCTCGTCTTCGGGCCTAGAACGTCCGTCCCAGGGTGAGATAGAAGCGGTTGGCGCCGTCCTCGGCGAGCCCGTAGCCCACGAAGGCAGGCCCGAAGAACGTCTCCGTGGCCACCAGCAGCGTGATCGCCGGGCGCAGGTCGCCGAAGTCCGCGGAGTTGTCGGGCCACACGTTGCCGGCCTCCAGCACCGCCCCGCCGTAGACGCTCCCGAGTCCGGGCGTCGACCCGAGCAGCCGATAGGTATAGCCCAGGCGGCCGACGCCGTAGACCGGTCCGCGGAACTGCCCTTCCGCGTAGCCGCCCAGCGACAGCAGCCCTCCGACCCGGAACTGGTCGAAGAACGGCACCTCGCTGCCCAGCCCGCTGCCGCCCTCGATCCCGAGGATCCAGGTGTGGCGGCCGCGGCTCAGGAACTGGGTGGCCTTGAGCCCGAGCTTCTCGTAGCGCAGGTCGCCCCCCAACCCCGGGCGCGACAGGAAGAGGGCGGCCTCGAGCAGCAGGCCGTTGCGCGGGATCGCCGGATCGTCGGTCGCGTCGACGGCCAGGCGCAGCCGCCAGCCGCCGCGGGCGACGTCGAAGCTCGGCAGCTCGGCCGGCCCGGTCTCCACGTCGGCCTCGTTCTCGCCCCACAGGGCGCCGGCGCGCAGCTCGCCGTGATGGCCGATCCGCAGCCCGACGTCCACGCCCGTCTCGTAGCCGCCGATCTCGTAGACGGCGATCTTGCGGTCGTCCTCGAAGACCGACTGGTTCTCGGTGTCGACGGCCAGGCGCGGCGCCACGAACCAGCGGCCGGCGAAATCGAGGGGCTGGTAGAGCTCGGTCAGCACGCCCTGGTCCTCGCCGGCGCGCAGCTCGTTGCGCCACTCGCCGCCGCGGCGGTTGAGGGCGGTGCGGTTGAGGTTCACGAGCGCGGCGAAGGACGCCTCGCCCTCGAGGTCGCTCGCCAGCTCGAGCCCGAAGTGGAGGTAGGTCGGCCCCCAGGGCTTCTCCCGGACGTGGAAGACGAGGCCCGTCTGCCCGTCCTCCTCCACGAGCCGGTAGCGTGCCTGCTCGAAGTCGGCGAGCCCGTAGATGCGCTCGAGGTCCTTGCCGACCTTGCCGAGGTCGAGAAGATCCCCCGGGCGGATGTCGACGAGATGGCGGATCACCCGCTCGTCGACGCGCCGGTTGCCGGCGATGCGCACGAAGTCCACCCTCACCGGCGACGGCGGCGGCACCCGGCGCGACTCCCGGTAGCGGTCATAGGCCGCCTCGTCGACGCTCCAGGCGGCGAGGTCGTGGCGGCGCGCCGCCTCCGCGCCGAGGGCGATGATCTCGGACGTCTTTTCGAACGCCATCGTCCCCACCTCGTCGACGTCCGGCGCGATCACCAGGTCGGCGTCGGCGCGGCGGGAATCCATGTTGGCGCGGGTCAGGACGCTGATCGCCTGGTTGGTCACGCCGAGGAGCGAGCGCAGCTCCTCGCGCGAGGCGAGCGGCTCGCTGACGTCGACGGCGATCACCACGCCGGCGCCCATGTCGCGCACCACGTCCACGGGCAGGTTGTTGGCCACCCCGCCGTCGAGCAGCAGGCGGTCGTCGATCTCGATCGGCGAGAAGACGCCCGGGATCGCCATCGAGGCGCGCAGGGCGGCGGCGAGCTGGCCCCTGGCGAGCACCACCACCTCGCCGGTCTCGAGGTCGGTGGCCACGGCGCGGAACGGCGTGGGCAGGCGCGAGAAGTCGGTCACGTCGGCCACCGGGCGCAGGAAGCTCTGGAGCTGGAAGCCGAGCTTCTGGCCGGTCAGCAGGCCCGCCGGCAGCGTGAAGCCCTGCTTGCCGACGCCGACCTCGACGTCCATCAGGTAGCGGCGCTCGTCCTCCTTGCGGCGGAAGGCGAGCTCGCGGTAGGCGGTGCGGTCTTCGAGCACGCTCTGCCAGTCGAGCCGGGTCAGGGCGCGCTCGATCTCCGCCGGCGTCATCCCGGCGGCATAGAGGCCGCCGACCACGGCGCCCATGCTGGTGCCGGCCACGTAGTCGACCGGCACCCGCATTTCCTCGAGCACCTTGAGCACGCCCACGTGGGCGCAGCCGCGGGCCGCGCCGCCGCTCAGGGCGAGGCCGATCTTGGGGCGCTCGTCGGCCGCGGCTGCCGTGGCCGCGGCGAGGACCAGGATGGCGGCGAGGAGGCGTGGGGCCATTGATCGGGGGGCTTTCAAGGCGCCGCGGGCGCTTCGTTCCGGCGGCGGACGTCGGCGTCGGCCCGGGCCCAGATCTCGGCGAGCTCCTGGGCGCTCTTCGCGGCGACCTCGTCGTCGCCGGCCAGGCGCGCGGCGCGCAGCAGGCCCAGCACCGAGCGTGCCCGGCGCGGCGCCCGCGCGAGCGCTCGCTCGAACTGCTCGCCCGCGTCGGCGGCGCGGCCGAGGGTGAGCAGCACCTCGCCGTAGAGCTCGCTCGACGGCTTGACCGGGAACGGCGGACCGAAGCCGAAGGAGAGCGCGCTCTCGGCCTCGGCGGCCCGGGCCAGGAGCTCCAGGGCCTCGTCCTGCCGGCCCTCGGCCAGGCGGATCAGGCCCTCGAGCTCCAGGGCCGTGGCCTCGGCGGGCCCCGCGCGGACGCCGGCGGTGCGGGTGTAGCCGGCGGTGACGGTGGTATGGCACGCCTCGCCCTGCGCGTCCTCGGCGTGGATCTCGGCGATTCGCGCGTCGAGATCGGCGAGGGCGGCCCGCGCCCCGTCGAGCTTGCCGGTCTTGATCGCCGCCAGGCCGGTGGCGAAGAGGTCCACGGCGGCGGCGCCGACGTCGAGGCCGGTCAGGTCCGGCCCCGCGGGCGCCGCGTCCCACTGCTCGGTCTCCACCAGGTAGGCGCCGCGCATCATGGCGTGATGGACGCGCGCCCGCACCGTGCCGGTCTTCTCTGCGTCGGCGCGGATGACGCCCAATAGCTCGCGGGCCTCGCGGAAGCGGCCCTGCTGGAGGTAGGCGTAGTGGAGCCAGGAGAGCGCGTGGTAGCCGCGGCGGTCGGGCGGCAGGTCCTCGCGCTCCACCCGCCGCTCGCCCGCCGTCCACGAGTCCACGTTGGAGGCCACCGTCTCCTCCCACATGCCGAGGGCGAGGAAGATGTGCGAGGGCATGTGGAGGGCGTGCTCGGCGTCGGGGGCGATGCGGGCGTAGACGCGCGCCGGCCGCAGCCCGAGCGGCGCGTGGACCGGGTCGTCGTAGGAGTGGATGAGGTAGTGGGCGGCGCCGGGGTGCTCGGGGTTGGCGTCGAAGACCTCTTCGACGACGGCCGCCGCGCGCATGTAGGCCGCGGCGTCGCGGCCGTCGTGGCAGGTGCCGAGGATCGCCAGGGCGTGGAAGCTCTTCGCTTCCAGGTCGTCCGGGTACTTCTCGGCGAGCCGCCGCAGGGCCTCGGCGTAGGCGTCGTCGCGCCGGCGCTTGTCGCCGTCGCCGAAGAGGACCTCCACCGTCCCCAGGTAGTCCTTCTCGCGCTCGGTGGGCGCCTTGGCGGCGCGCGCCTCCGGCGTCGGGCCGAGGCGCTCGAGGGCCGCGCGGGCCTCGTCGTAGCTCTCCTCGAGCCAGATCGGGTGGTTGTAGGTCATGGCCTCGCCCCACCAGGCCATGGCGAAACCGGGCTCGGCCTGCTGGGCCGCCCGGAAGGCGTCGCGGGCGTCGCGGTACTCGAAGCTGTGGAGGTAGAGCACGCCGCGCAGAAAGTGCTCGCGGGCCTCCGGTCCGCCGGAGGTCGGGAAGTCGACGCGGCCGAGCTGGCGGGCGTCGCCGGCGGCCGCCGCGGCGGCGAGGGTAAGGGTCAGGGTCAGGGCTGGCAGAAGTCTCATGGTCTCTCTCCGTTCGGGATCTTCCAAGATCTTACCGCACAGCGTCGGACATGTCGGACTGGTCGGACATGTCGGACGTGTGAGGAGGGCAGCCGCACAGAACGGCGGTATGATGCGTAGAGCCCTGCGATGAACCCTTTCACGATCCCCATCCGGCGCCCGGTCGCGACCTCGATGTTTTTCCTCGGCGTGGTGCTGGTGGGGCTGATCGCCTTCCAGCGGATCCCGGTGGAGCTCTTCCCCGACCTGACGGGCGACCAGCTCACCGTGATCTTCACCCGGCCCGCCAGCGAGCCCGAAGTGGTGGAGCGCGAGATCCTGCTGCCGATCGGGAAGCGGGTCTCCGAGATGCCGTTCATCGCCGAGACCTGGGGCGAGGTGCGGGGCGCGGGCGGCACCTTCCGGGTGCGCTTCGAGCGCGGCGCCGACCTCAAGGTGAGCGAGCTCGAGCTGCAGCAGATCGCCGCCGAGATCGCCCGCGACCAGCCCGCCGGCACCAGCGTGACGGTTCAGGCCCAGGACACCTCGGCGGCGAGCCGCTTCGTGATGGTGATCCGGGTGCTCGGGGGCGAAGACCGCTACGCGCTCCACGATTTCGTGGAGGAACGGGTGGCGCCGCGGATCCGCGGCGTCAACGGCGTCTCCCAGGTGTTCGTGGGCGGCGGCTCGGGGCGCCAGGTCACCGTACGGGTCGACCCCGACCGCTGCGCCGCCATGGGCGTGGCGCCGGGCCAGGTGATCCAGGCGGTGCAGCGCTCGGTCAACCGGCTGCGCTTCCTCGGCGGCGTCGAGGACGAGGTGGGGCGCACCGCGGTGATCCTGGACGGCCGACCCCGCGGCGTGATCTCGCTGGGCGAGACGCGGATCGTCCCCGAGCTGCCGGTGCTGCTGCGCCACGTCGCCGAGGTCGAGAGCGGACCGGGGCGCGAGCGCATCCTCTTCCGCGTCAACGGCCAACCCGCGGTGGCCGTGGTGGTCTTCCAGGACGAAGGCGCCAACCTGGTGCGCCTCGGCCGCGCCCTGCGCCGCCAGGTCGACGAGCTGCGCGCGGAGCTGCGGCCCCAGGGGCTCGACCTGGTGATCAGCGTCGACGGTGCCGAGATCGTGGAGGACCAGGTCGAGCGCCTGCAGCGGCTCGCGCTCTCCGGCTTCGCCGTCGCCCTCCTCGTGCTCTATCTCTTCCTGCGCCAGTGGCGGGCGGTCGGCGTGGTGGCGGTGGCGGTGCCGGTGAGCCTGCTGGTGGCCCTCGCGCTGCTCTATCTCGGCGGCCACTCGCTGAACCTCATCACCCTCTCCGGCCTCGCCGTGGGCATCGGGCTGCTGGTCGACAACAGCGTGGTGGTCTACGAGGCGGTGCAGCGACGCCTCGAGCACGGCGCCGACGCCGACGGCGCGGCCGTCGACGGGGTCAGGCGCACGGTGCGCGCGATCGTCGCCGCCAGCGTGACGACCGCGGTGGTCTTCCTGCCGCTGGTGCTCGCCGATTTCGACGACGCCATCATCCGTTCGCTGCTGGAGATCGTGGCGCTGGCCATCCTGCTGCCGCTCGCCGGCTCGCTGCTGGTGGCGGTGGGGCTGGTGCCGCTGCTCGCCCGGCGGCTGGCGGCGCCGGCGGCGCTGCGGCGGCTGGCGGCGCTGCGCGAGCGCCGCCGCGAGCTCGGCGGACGCCTGCCGCCCGACCGCGTGCGCGGCCTCTTCGGCGGCCTGGTGACCGCGGCCCTGCGGCGTCCCGCCGCCCTGCTCGCCGCGGCGGCCGCCGCCGTCCTGCTCACGGCCTCGATCGCCCTGCCCTGGGTGCTGGTCCAATCGGCGAGCCAGGACGCCCAGCTCGCCGGCCAGGTGCAGATCGCCGTGCGCCTCGGCGGCGGCCGCTCGCTCGACGCCGCGGCCGAGGTCTTCGACCGGCTCGAGGCGAGCGTCGCCGACGTCGAAGGCGTCGAGCGCACGGAGAGCCTGCTGCAGGAAGTGGCGCGCGGCGTCGACGGCCAGCTCACCGTCTACCTCGCCGACGAAGACGAGCGGCCGAGCGACCTGACCGTGGCGCGGGTGCGCGAGATCGTGCGCGGCGCCGCCGAGGAGCTGCGCGCCGTCGAGGTGCTGCGGCCCGGCGAGGGAGCGGACGGCGGCGCCGATCAGGACGGCGGGCTCGCGGGCTTCCTCGGCCAGGGGCCGTCCGAGGTGGTGCTCTCGGGCCCCGACAGCGCGCTGCTCGCCGACCTCGGCCGCGAGATCGAGGGCGCCCTGGAGACTGTCCCCGAGGTCGCCGACGCCTGGCCGTCGACGGCGAGCGGCCTCGAGGAGCTGCACGTGGTGCCCGACGCGCACGCCCTCGCCGCCTTCGGCCTGACCGCCGACCAGGTGCTGCCGGTGCTGCGGGTGGTGGGCCGCGAAGGCATCGAGCTGCCGACCGGCTTCACCCTCGACAGCGGCCGTGAGCTGCCGCTGGTCGTGCGCCGCGAGGCCGCCCCCGCCGAGGGCCGCGCCGGCCTCGAGCGCCTGCGCCTGGCCACGCCCGCCGGCGTGCTGCCGGTGGCCGCGCTGGCGCGGGTGAGGCGGATGCCGGCGCCGGCCACGATCACCCACCACAACGGCCGCCGCGAGATGAGCGTCTTCTACCGGCTGGGCCAGAACGCGCCGTCCACCGGCCCGGCGCGCCTCGCCCTCGAGGAGCAGATCGCCGCCGCGGTGCGCGGGATCCACCATCCCCAGGGCACGGCGGTGACGGTCGAGGGGCAGGACGAGGCGGCGTCGTGGTTCCGCCGCCTGCTGGTGCCGGCGGTGCTCCTCCTCTACCTGGTGCTGGCGATGACCTTCGAGTCGCTGACGCTGCCGGTGCTGGTGCTGGTGGCCCTGCCGCTCACCCTGCTGGGCTCGACCTGGGCCCTGGTGCTCACCGGCACGCCGCTCGGCGCCATGGCCCTGGTCGGCGCCCTGACGCTGCTCGGCCTGACGGTGAACCCGGCGATCCTGCTCGTCGACCGCATGCAGCAGCAGACGCTCCACGGTCACCGCAGCGCGGGCGCGGCGGCCCTGGCCGCGGTGCGCGAGCGCGCGCGGCCGGTGTTCATGACCACGGCGACCACCGTCGCCGGCCTCTGGCCCCTGGCGCTGGTGACCGGCCGCGAGAACGAGATCTGGCCGCCGTTCGCCACCATCGTGATCGGCGGCCTGGTGACCTCCACCATCCTCACCCTGCTGCTCATCCCGGTGGGCTTCGTGCTGCTGAGCCGCCTGGACCGTCTCTTCGGGCGCCTCGGGCCCTGGGTGGTGCTCGGCTGGATGGCGGCCACCGCCGCCCTGGTGACGCCGCTGGTGCTCGCCGGTCTCCTCGAGTCGCTGCTGTGGCAGCTCGTCACCGCGCTGCTCGTCGCCGGCCTGGTGCTCGGGGCGATCATCGTGCTGTGGCGCCGGCCGCGGACGCCGGAGCCCGCCGCCGAGGCCGGCGCGCCGCCGCTCGAGGTGCGCCACCTGCGCAAGGTCTACGGCCAGCCGGGACCGGTCGGCAAGGCCTGGCGCGCGCCCGACGCCTTCGCCGCCCGGGTGCTCGCCGCCGGCGGCCGGCTCTTCGACCCGCGCCAGGCGCGCGACCGCATCGTCGCGCTCGTGCTGGTGGCGGCGGGGCTCGGCTATCTCGCGGTGTCCCTGCAGTCGGTCTTCTGGCGCCTGGTCTTCCTCTTCGCAACCGCGGCGGCGGCGAGCCGCCTGGCGCTCGACGTGCGCCGCGCCCGCGGCCACGCCGACGCCGCCGGCCGGGTGAGGCCGGGGGGAATCGAAGGCGCGATCGCCGTCCTCCTCCCGTGGCTCGCGCTCGCCGCCTTCGCCTGGCGCTCGCACCTGGCGCCGCGTCTGGCGGACGCCAAACCGGAGCTCGGGCTCTTCGGCCTCGGCTGCGTGGCCGCCCTCTTGCTCCTCGTGCAAGGGGGACGGCGGACGGCCCGGCGGGTGGCGGACGGCACCTTGCCGGAGCGCCCCGGCGGCGGCGCCCTGCGCCGCCCGCGCACCATGTGGCGGCGGCTGGCGCGGCGCGTCTTCGGCCTCGACCTGCCGCGCAAGGAGGTGGCGGCGCTGGTCAACGTGAGCTTCCGCATCGAACGCGGCATGGTCGGCGTCCTCGGTCCCAACGGCGCCGGCAAGACCACGCTCCTGCGCCAGCTCGCGGGCATCCTCGACCCCAGCCGCGGCCGGATCACCCTCGGCGGGGTGCCGCTCGACGAGCTGCGCCTCCACCTGGCGCGCTGGGTGGGCTACCTGCCGCAGGACGCCGCGCTGCCGCCGTCGCTGAGCGCCCGCGAGTACCTCGAGTACCACGCGCTGCTCTACGAGATCCCGGCCGCCGAGCGCGGCGAGCGCGTGGAGCGTCTGCTCGCGGAGGTCGGCCTCGCCGAGCGCGCCGGCGAGCGCATCGGCGGCTATTCGGGCGGCATGCGCCAGCGGGTGGCGGTGGCCCGCACGCTGCTGCGCCTGCCGCCGGTGATCATCGTCGACGAGCCCACCGTGGGCCTCGACCCGCGCGAGCGCATCCGCTTCCGCAACCTGCTCTCGCGCCTCGCCGAGGGCCGCGTGGTGCTCTTCTCCACCCACGTGGTGGAGGACGTGGCGGTGGCCTGCGAGCGGGTGATCGTGCTCGCCGGCGGACGCCTGGTCTTCGACGGACCGCCGGCCGAGCTCACCGGCGCCGCCCGCGGACGGGTCTGGGAGGCGCGTCTGCCGGCTGACGAGATCGCGCGTCTGCCGCCGTCGGCGCGGGTGACCGACCAGGTGCCGGAGGCGGACGGACGCGCGCGCCTGCGCCTGCTCAGCGACGAGCGCCCGCACCCGCAGGCGCGGCCGGCGGAGCCGACGCTCGAGGAGGGCTACCTGGTGCTGGTCGGGGAGCAAGCGGCATGACGGCGAGCCGGCGCGCGACGCTGATGGATCGCTGGCGCGTGACGCTGGCGGATCGCTGGCGCCTGTGTACGCTCGCGGCCCGTCTGCTGGCCGGCCGCCGCTACTGGCTGGCGGCGCTGGTGCCGCTCGTTTGGCCGGCGTTCCTGGCGACGTTGTTCCTCTCTCCGTCACGCGAGAGCTATGAGCCGTCGTCCGCCCTGGGCACCCTGATCGGCCTGCCGTTGACGGTACTGGCGATCTTCCTCGGCGTGCGGGTGATCGCCGGCGAGATCGACGCCCGCCGCCTGGAAATCGCCTACACGGTGCCGGGCGGCTCGCACCGCGTGTGGCTCGCCAAGCTGGCGGCGGCCTTCGCGATTCTGCTGGTGGCCGAAGGGCTTCTCGCCCTCGTCGCCTGGGGTTTCTTCACCGTCTTCCCCCTCTCGACCCTCTACGGCGCGTTGCAGGCCGCGACGGTCTACCTGGTGCTCGCCATGGGCCTGGCGACGCTCTTCAAGAGCGAAGTGACCGGCGCCATGGTCGCCGCCGCGGTGTTGGCCCTGAATTGGGTGCTCACGGGATTCGGCACCAACCAGATTCGCTTCTCGCCGTTCTGGAACGGGGCGGCCCTGCCCGACAGCCAGGCCTCGCAGGCCCTCGCCTGGACGCTGCAGAACCGCGTCGGCTTCCTGCTCGTGATCGCGGCGCTCGTCGCCCTGGCGTTCGGGCGGGCGGAGCGCCGCGAGAAGATGTTGTCGGGGTGACTGAGCGGTCTGACGGGTCGGACCCGGCGGACAGGTCGGACCCGTCGGACCTGATTGCGCCGGCCGTCAGATCTCGGAGATGTCCGTCTTCGCGGACGCTTCCGTGCCCTGCCGCTGCCTCAGCGTCTGATAGATCATCCAACCGCCCAGGATCATGATCGCGATCGGCCACTGGTCGACGACCCAGCTCAGGTCGAGGTCGAAGTACTCCCGGAGCACCCCGTAGAAGCCGAGCAGCACCAGGACGACGCCGGGCACCAGCCCCCAGCTCCCCAGGTCCGACGCCTGGGCGCGGAGCA
>DASWIG010000107.1:0-7516 GCA_036397835.1 Thermoanaerobaculia bacterium | reverse complement strand
GGCGGCATAGGGTAGCCCAGGATATCTCCGGCCCAAACCCCCTCGATGCGTCCTGAGAATCAGGAGATCGTACCGTAACAGTCCTTATGTCAACGAGTTACGTAGACCAAGGGCTTGCATTGAGAGCGTTTGCACCCGTTTGAATCCGCTGACCGGCGAGTGGCTGCTGGTGTCGCCGCGGCGGGTGCGGAGGCCGTGGCAGGGGCAGCAGGAGCCCGAGGCCGAGGAGCGGCGCGCGCGGTACGACCCGGAGTGCTATCTGTGTCCGGGCAATCCGCGCGCCGGCGGCGCCAGGAACCCGCCCTACGAGAGCACGTTCGTCTTCACCAACGACTTCCCGGCCCTGACTCCGGGAGAGCGTCCGCCCCGACCAGAGGGCGCAAGCCTTGCGCCCCTACATTGGGTCACCGATATCTCTCCGACCGAGCCGGGGCTGCTGGAGGCGGCGGCCGTGGCCGGCACCTGCCGCGTGGTCTGCTTCTCGCCGCGGCACGACCTCACGCTCGCCGACATGGAGAGCGCGGACGTGCGCCGGGTGGTGGACGTGTGGGCGGCCGAGACGGAGGCGCTCGGCGGCTCCTACCGCTGGGTGCAGGCGTTCGAGAACAAGGGCGCGGCCATGGGCTGCTCGAACCCCCACCCGCACGGCCAGATCTGGGCGCTGGACGCGCTGCCCACCGAGCCCGCCAAGGAGGAGCGGACCCAGAAGGAGTACTTCGCGCGCCACGGTGAGCCGCTGCTGGCGGCCTATGCCCGGCTCGAGGCCGCGCGCGGCGAGCGCGTGGTGGAAGCGGACGAGCACTGGCTCGCCGTGGTGCCCTACTGGGCGTTCTGGCCCTTCGAGACGCTGCTCCTGCCGCGGCGCCACGTGGCGCGGCTGCCCGACCTGACGGCGGACGAGCGGACGAGCCTGGCCGCGGTGCTGGGGCGTCTGCTGCGGCGCTACGACCGTCTCTTCTCGTGCTCGTTCCCCTACTCGATGGGCTGGCACGGCGCGCCCTACGGCGGCGACACCTCTGATAATGAGCATTGGCAGCTTCACGCGCATTTCTACCCGCCGCTGCTGCGCTCGTCCACGGTGAGGAAGTTCCGCGTCGGCTACGAGATGCTCGGCGAGCCGCAACGCGATCTGACCGCCGAGCAGGCGGCCGAGTGGCTGCGCCGCGTGGACGGGGGGCCATGACGACGCCCGGGTTGGCGGCGCTCGAGGAGTCGGTGGCCGGCGACTTCGTCCGCCGCTTCGGCCGTCCGCCGCGCTGGATCGTGGCGGCGCCGGGCCGGGTGAACCTGATCGGAGATCACGTGGACTACCACGGTGGCTTCGTGCTGCCGATGGCCATCGACCGCTACCTGGCGATCGCCGCGGCGCCCGGCGGCGGGCCCGAAGCGCGGGTCCACGAGTCGCGCGTCTACAGTGCCGACGTGGGCGAGACGGCGGCGGTGCGGGTGCGCGGCGAGATCGCGCCGGGCGTCGTGGGCTGGTCCGCCTACGTGCAGGGCGTGGTCGCCGGTTTCGTGGAGCGGGGCGTGACGCCCGAGCCGTTCGACGCCACGATCCGCTCCGACGTCCCCATGGGGGCCGGCCTCGCGAGCAGCGCGGCGCTCGAGGTGGCCGCCGCCACCCTGCTCGAGACGATGACCGGCCACGCCCTCGACCCGCTCGACAAGGCCCTGCTCTGCCAGCGCGCCGAGCACCGCTTCGCCGGCATGCCCTGCGGCGTGATGGACCAGGTGAGCTCGGCCGCGTGCGAGGCCGGGGCGTTGATGCTGCTCGATTGCCGCTCGCTGGCGATCGAGCAGCTTCCGCTTTCCGATCCGGAGCTGACGGTGCTGATCGCCGACGGCGGGGTGCGCCACGCGCACGCCGGCGGCGCCTACGCCGAGCGCCGGCGGCAGTCGACGGCGGCGGCCGCGGCGCTCGGCGTCGAGCAGCTCCGCGACGCCACGCTCGCAGAGCTGGAGGCCGCCCGCGGACGCCTGGAGGACGTCCTCTGGCGGCGGGCCCGGCACGTGATCGGCGAGATCCGGCGGACCCTCGACGCCGCCGCGGCCGTCCGCGCCGGGGAGTGGGCGGCCGTGGGCGAGCTGATGGTCGCGAGCCACGCGTCGCTGCGCGACGACTACGAGGTCAGTTGCCCGGAGCTCGACGTGCTGGTGGAGATCGCCGCCGAGCTCGGCGGCGAGCACGGCGTGCTCGGATCACGGATGACCGGGGGCGGATTCGGCGGCAGCACGGTGAGCCTGGTGCGCACCGGCGACGTTGACTTCATCGTCGGGCGCCTGCACCATCGCTACGCCGAAGCGACAGGCCGGCGGCCCGCCGTGTTCGCGTCCCCACCCGTGCGGGGAGCCATGGTGTTGCGCTCGGACTGAGCCGCGGCGAGATCACCAGCCGAGCACTTCGCGGGAGTCGTCGGCGGGAACGGCAGCGGCGCCCCGCGGGAGCTGGACGTCGCGGATGCCGCGGAGCTCGCCGAACACTTTGCGCACGACTTTCTCCTCGATCGCCCGGCCGCGCAGCGCGTCGCCCCACATGCCGAGGGCGACCTGCCATTTCTCCGGGAGCACGTCGATCCATTGTCGGACGGCCGTCCAGTCGGCGAGCGCTTTGGCCGATCGATCGTCGTGGACGAGGCACCAGTGATAGTCCAGCGTCAGCTCGGCGGCGTATAGCGGAACGCCGACCTCCATCAAGACCGACCGGGCGTCGATCAGGTGCTTCTCCGCGAAATCGCTCAATCCGCCCATGAGCTTGAACAGTGCAAGTCCCAATATCCATCGTGCCCGGGCATCGACGAGAGAGCAGGATGGAATGTCCTCTCGCCGTAAGCTCGCGCGGAATCGTTCCATCATCTCAACGATCTTCAGTGGATTGGCGTAGCGGGTCGACTTGCCGGAAAACCAGATACTGACGGCCGCGGCTCCCGTACCTGAAAGCGCGGCCAGACGCGTTTTCTTGAGCCATCGGGGGCTGCTCTCGAGCGCCCGGAGATAGTCGCGAATCGCCTCGTCAAGGTCCGTTCCTTCGCCTTGTCGATATGCCGAGATCCGGAATACGCCACGACAGACGAGCGCGGTAGCAAGCGACCTGTCGTCCCGGATTTTGCCGTCATCGTTCTCAAACGCAAGTACGGCATCGTTGGTCAACTGCCAGGCCCGTTGCCAGTTTCCGCGATGAACTTCGAGCGAAGAGATCCTGCAGTCCAACGCCGCCAGCTCGAGTGCGCTGCCGTTCTCCACGGAGCGCCCTTTTTCGAAGATCTCCGAAGCCATGGTCAGGGACTGGCTGCCCGTCAACGCGCTGCCCAACATTCCATAGACTCTTACCAGAAAGTCGGGGTAATCGCGGCCGAGCGACGGGCGACAACGCTGGACGTATTCCGGGGCTTCGATAAGCAGCGGCAACGCGTTCCGGGGGCTGCGAAAGGCCTCTTCCTGGCAGCGCTCAAGAAAGGCCTCCACGCACCGCCGGTTGCGGTAACGCGCTTTCTTGGTGGCTTCGAGCACACCCTCGAAGTCCAGGGTTTGGAAGTCGCGATGATCCAGGCTCATCTTCTCTCCTCTCCGCCGAACGGGCGGTCGACCCTGCCCCGATCAAACCGGGTCATCATACATCGGTGTGTCGTGGGGCAATCCAGCCACTCACGACCTCGAGAAAGGACCCTACCATGAAGACCAAGACGAATCTGCACGCCGGACTTGGAATGGAGCAGACTCCGTTTGGCTAAGACGACGCAGGTCTTACCTCCAATCCCAACGTGGACGGCCCGGGCGCTCATGCCCGGGCTGCTCCCTTCGCCGCCTCCGGTGGCAGATCGCGGCTGTGCGTGACGCGGTTGTGCTGACTCCACGTTCGTGCTCCGTCGATCGCGCCCCCGTCTCTGGGGTCGATCATAGCAGACGTCCGGCTGGTGGCAAGCGGTCGGGAAGTCCGCGGCCGGCGTCGACGAGATCAGGAGGCGGCTGGAGGACGCTACATGTACCCCAACGCTTCCAGGCTCTCGCGCACGTCGTCGGCGACCACGGCGTCGCCGTCGTCGGTCGTGACCGGGCCGAGCTGGGCGCGGATCGCGGCGAGGACGTCGGCGAGCTTGGTGGCGCAGCGCTCGGCGCGCCAGCGGCCGTTGCGGCGCGCGCAGGTCTGGCCGTCGTTCCACACCAACTGCCGGAAATCAGGGCGCTGGACGCCGAAGAGGTGCGAGGCGATCTTCATGTACTTGGGCAAAGGGTGGACGACCGACTCGTGCTCCTCGAGCAGCACGAACGGGTGCGTCTGCCCGTCGTCCCGACCCTCCGGCGCCAGGGGCCGGCCGTCGCTCGGCGGCGGCTCGACGCCGGCGGCGCGCAGGATGGTGGGGAAGAGGTCGACGAGCGAGGTCAAATGACGCTCGCGGCGGCCCTGGCGCTGGCCGGGCCACTTGACGATCAGCGGGATCTCGACGAGCTCGGGGTCGAGGCGGGCGCCGTGGGAGACGAAGCCGTGCTCGCCCAGCAGCTCGCCGTGGTCGGCGGTGACGACGATCAGCGCCGGGTCGTAGAGCCCGAGCTCGCGCAGGCGGGCGAAGAGCCGCCCCAGCAGGTGGTCGGCGTAGGCCACCTCGGCCAGGTAGGCGGTGCGCAGGTAGGTCACGGCTTGTCGCGGGATCTCGGCCTCGCCCTCCACGAGCTGGCGCCAGGCCGCCATCTTGCCGGCGAAGAGGTCGTCCCACACGGGCTCGCCGCGCAGCTTGTCGCGAAACGCCGGCACTCCGAACTTCTCCTCCCAGGCGGCGGGGGCCTGGTAGAGGGCGTGGGGGTCGAAGTAGTTGGCGAAGAGGAAGAGGCGGCGGTGGTCGCCGTAGGCGTCGAGGAAGGCGTCGAGGTAGCCCGCGAGGTCGCCGCCCGGCGTCTCGAAACGGTCGGGGTCGCGGTAGTAGTGGAAGCCGCGGGCGAGGCCGAAGCGCGACGAGCTCAGATCGCCCGAGGAGAAGCCCGCCGTCAGGTAGCCCTGGCGGCGCAGCAGGCCGGCCAGGGTCGCCGCCTCGCCCAGATACGGACGGCTGACGCCGGCGCCGTGCCGCGACGGATAGAGGCCGGTGAAGATCGAGGCGTGGGAGGGCAGGGTCCAGGGCGCGGTGCTGAAGGCGCGCTCGTAGACGGTGGCCTCGGCCGCCAGCCGGTCGACGTGCGGCGTCGCGTCGGCGAGGCCGTTGAAGAGGCCGAGGGCGTCGCGGCGGGTGGTGTCGAGGGTGACGAGGACGATCGGCGGACGCTCGGCGGTGGCCGGCGCCGCCAGCCGCGGCATGCCCCACAGGTAGGCCCCGTGCGCCTCGCCCTCGACCGCCAGCCTCAGCTCGCCGCCCGCCAGCTCCACGCGCAGGTCGGCGCGCTCGCCGGGCGCCACGGTGACGGCGGCGTCGCCGGCGCGGAAGAGGGCCGGCGCCGGCGAGAAGTTCTGGGGCTCGAGCGAGAGCACGCCGCGCGCCGCCGCCGGCAGCGCCAGGGCATGGCGCCCCGGCCCCATGAAGAGGACGCCGCCGCGCTGCTCCTTGTCCGTGCCGAGCACCCGGAACTGCAGGAAGCGGGCGAGCACCTGGTGACGCGCGAGCTGGTCGACGGCCAGGGTCTCCTGGTGCGCGCCGCAGCGATAGGCGACGCGGGTAAAGACGTTCCTGGCGCGGTTGCGCACCGCCTTGGCGTCGCGCTGGTAGTCGCGGTCGAGGGTCAGCTCGTGGTAGCCGGGCGCCAGCCGCTCGGCGGCGACGGTGATCGTCAGCTCGCCGTCCTCGGCCCGCGCGACCTCGGCTTCAGAGAGGGCCTGGCCGTCCCACTCGAAGGCGAAGTGGTGCTCGCGGGTGAGGCGGTTGGGGCGCAGGCGCACCACGAGCGGCTCGCCGGCGGGGCTGGCGCGCACCCAGGCGACCAGGGAGGCGCGGTTCTGGAAGCCCCAGCGATCCTGGCCGTGCTCCTGCCAGCGGGTGCCGGGCACCAGGCGCAGCGGCTCCGGGAAGACGACGACGTCGTCGATCGCCACCGGGGTCTCCACGGCCTGAGGCCCGGTACACGCCGTCAGCGCGAGAACGAGGAGAAGCCCGCAGAATCGCAAACCCAAGTCGCACGTCCGCTGCAATGGAGGTCTCCGGCCGGGAGCCACGGGGTCGACGTCCGCCGCCGCGCAACTTACTGGAAGTCGCCCGGCGAGGGCAAGCGCCGGGGCCGGCTGCTATACTCGGCCGCCGGCCATGGGGCCGGCGTCTCGATTCCCGCCATGCCGAGATCCACCGTTCTTGCGCCGCCCGCCGCACCGTTCGCCGCGTCATTCACCGCCGTGCTCGCCGCCGCGGTGCTCGCCGGTTGTGCCGGCGAAGGCCCCGCGGGAAAGCTCGTCCATCCCGGGTTCAACGTGATCTTCATCCTCGCCGACACCTTGCGGGCCGACCACGTCGGCAGCTACGGCTACGAGCGCGCGACGACGCCGTTCCTCGACGAGCTGGCGGCCACGCGCATCCAGTTCCTGAACGCCCGCAGCCAGTCCGCGTGTACGTTTCCCTCGGTCAACTCGCTGCTGACCTCGCGCCACGTCTTCGACTTCCAGGACGCGGCGACGCGGCCCGGCATCCCCGAGGGCATCCCGTCGCTGGCCGAGATCCTCGGCGACCACGGCTATGCGACGGCGGCGGTCTCGGCGAGCCCGATCGTGCGCCGCAGCCCGTCGAAGCACAACCCGCGCGGCGGCTTCGGGCGCGGCTTCGACGTCTTCGACGAGCATTGCGAATGGTACCCCTCGACGTGCGTGACGGCGGTCGCCCTCAAGGAGCTGCGGCGGCTCGACTCGCCCTTCTTCCTCTACCTCCACTACATGGACCCCCACGACCCCTACGTGGCGCTGCCCGAGCACCGGGGGCGCTTCGCCACGGCCTACGAGGGCGAGCACGCGTTCATCGCCGAGGGCGACCCCAATCCCATCGACCGTCTGATCCGCGAGCACAAGGCCCGCGAGGCGCTCGACGCCGGCGACTTCCGGCACCTGATCGACCTCTACGACGAGGACGTCTACTCCTTGGACCACGGCCTGCGGCTGCTCTTCGAGGGGCTCGAAGCGCGCGGGCTGCTCGAGCGCTCGTTGATCGTGATCGCCTCCGACCACGGCGAGGCCTTCTTCGAGCACGGCCACGTGAAGCACTGCTTCACGGTCTACGACAACGAGACCCGGGTGCCGCTGATCATGAGCCTGCCGCGCCTCGCCATGCCGCTGAGGCGCACCACCTGGGTGCAGAACCTCGACCTGGTGCCGACGCTGCTCGACTACCTGGGGATCGACGGCGCGGCCTACGGTCTGGCGGGCCGCAGCTTGCGGCCGGTGATCGAGTCGGACGAGGCTCCGGCGCGGCTCGCTTTCAGCGCCATGGGTCCGTATCGCAGCGTCAACGACGACCGCTACAAGCTGGTGATCCACTTCGGCGCCAAGCTCTACGGGCTCTTCGACCTGGTGGACGATCCGGGGGAGGAGCGCGACGTCTCCGCCGAGCGCCGCGAG
>DASWIG010000106.1:0-4843 GCA_036397835.1 Thermoanaerobaculia bacterium | reverse complement strand
CGCGCGCTCGCGAATGGTTTCAATCATGGCCTCGAGCGGGAAACCCTCCGCGCCGCCCGGCGCGTCGAACGCCCCGGAGGCGTCAGGGAGCAGGGGATGGCCGTTCGCCTGGCTGACCGCCCGCAGGCCGTCTTCGGCGATCTCGACCTCGAAGACGCCCTGGCAGTGGTCGCGGACCGTGCGGACGCCGCGGGCGCCCGGCAGGTCTTCCTCGTCGAGGAACAGGACGTACGAATGATCAGGTATCAGCTCGGCGCCGCCGACGATCAGGGTGGTCAGGTCGCCGACCGTCCCGCCCATGATCGTGACCGTGAGCTCGCCGTCGTCGAGCTTGCCCTTGAGGCGCTCGTTCACGGCGACGCGGACGTCGGTGAGGATGAACGTTCCATCCTCGTTCCAGTATGAATACGCGTCGACGACCTCGCCGACGACGACGGTGCCGTTGCCGTCCGTCAGGTGGTCCAGGCTCGCCCGGATCAACGTCGTGGCGCTCGCCGGCGCGGCGAGAACCGCGACGAGAGCGGCCGTGACGACTCCGGCCCACTTCCTTTTCGCTACTTTCATGTTTTTCTCCCTTCCATTCTCATGGAGAGTTCATGGTTCGACGTCGCCGGCATCCGATGTCACTCGATGCCGGCGTCCTCGACCGTTAATGACGAAGGGACGATTATTCCCTCAATCTTCGACGATGCCTCGCTGCGGCCCAGGCGGCGGCGAGGACGGCCGCGGCCCCCAGGCCCCAGACCCACCCGGATCCCGGCCGCGGCAGCGGCGCCCAGGCGCCGTCGCCCAGCAACACCACGCCGGCCCAGGCGGCGGGAGGCAAGCCGGCGGCGCGCAGGTCCTCCTGCGCGCGTTGCAGGGCCTCGCGCGCCGGCCGGCCCCGCGCGAGCTGACGGTAGAAGGCGTCGAAGAGGAGCCCGGCCTCGCGGTCGTCCAGGGGCCAGAGGCTGCCCACCACGGTGCGGGCACCGGCCTGGAAGAAGGCCCGCGCCAGGCTCATCACTCCTTCACCCTGTAGCACGTTGCCGGAGGCGCCGCGGCAAACGGAGAGGACGACGAGGCCGTTGCGCAGGTCCAGGTCCGCGATCTCCCGGGCCCGCAGCTCGCCGTCCTCGCCCGAGCCGGGGGCGAGGAGCACCGCCGAGCGCTCCGGGTAGGCGTCGTCGACGACCGCGTGCGCGGCGAAGTGGACGAGACCGAAGCGCCGCAGGTCCTGCTGCTTGATGAAGGCTTCGCTGGCCTCCGCGCCGAGCCGCAACAGACTGCCGCCGCGCACGCGCGCGGCCACCATCCGGCCCTCTTCGGCGGCGAAGGGCAACGGACCGAGGGCGGCGCGCAGAGGCGCCGCCGCGACGCCCCCGGGCAAGGGATCGGCGAGGACCAGCGCGGCCGGCGCCGGCGCCCGGGGTCCGCTGCGCCGCCAGTGTCGCCAGAGGGTGGCGGAAGGCACCAGGGAGAGCTGATACCGGGCCGCCAGGGGCGGAGCGTCGGCAGCGGCGCGGAGGGAAGAGAATGGCAACAGGTGGAGCTCCCCGTCAGGCACCAGGACGAGCTTGTCGACGTCCCTCGAAAGCTCGCCCAGGGCCGGCGCCAGGAGGTCCTGGTAGAGGCGCGCCGCCGCCTCTCCCTCGGCGTCGCCGCCCGCCTCGCCCTCGACGCCGCCGCGTCGGGCCAGCAGGCCCAGGTAGAGCCGCACCCGGCGCTCCAGAGGGCCGCGCCCGGGCAGCCGGTAGGCACGGGCGCCGCCGCGGCTCACCGCCAGCAACCACGAACCGCCGGCGAAACGCCCATAGACGTTGGTCCACGGGGCGACCTGGAAGGCGAGCAAGGCTTCGTCGTCCGCCAGGCTCGCCCTGATCTCGTCGAGACGGGCGAAGACTTCGTCTCCCTCGTTCGCCGCTCCGCCGTCGGCCACCGCGGCCGGCTCGGAGAGCGTGGCCCCCAGAGAGTCGGCCAGGACCCGCGCCCGGTAATGCTCCGCGACGTGAAACGCGAGGGCCAGGTCAGGTCGCTCCGGCGAATCGCCGGCGTCCTCCAGCAGCCGCCCGGCCAGCCAGTGATAAGCCTCGGTCCACACCGAGAACAGACCCGCGCGGACCTCCCGGTCGCTCTGCTCGCGGCGCAGGTTCTCGATGTGGCGCAGGGCCGCGAGAGAGTCGGCGATCGCCTCCTGCCGGGGCAAGGTGGCCCAGCGCACCGGCAGCCGGTCGGCCCAGTGATGGAGCAGGGGCCAGGGGTTGCCGCCCGCCCAGGCCGTTTCGGCGACGGCGAGGGCACGACCGATGAGCCGCCCCGCCTCGCCGGGATCGTCCCGGAGCCGCTCCACCGCCAGCGCGCCCAAGGCCGTGGTCACGACTTCGGGCGTCGTCGCCAGCTCGCGGGCGCGCTCGAGGTGCGCCCGGCCCTCGGTGCCCCCCAGGAGCTTGCCCAGCTCGACGTGGAGCTTGGCGACGCTCGCCGCGCTTCCCGATTTCTCGTACGCGTCCAGGGCCTCGCGAAACCGGGCGGCGAGTGCCGCCCGACTCTCCTCTCCCGTCGACTCGGCGACGTAGGTCGAGGCAATGTTGTAGAGGTCGGAAGCCACGAGGCGGGGGTTGGCGGCCGCGCGGTCGAGATCGAGCAATCGCTCCCATTGATCGCGGGCGCGCCGATACTGTCCCAGTTGGTAGGCCAGGCCGCCGACGGTATAGAGGTATTCGGTCTCGACCTGCCAGGAGGCCCCGGGCGGCAGCGCCAGGCCTCGCAGCCGCTCGTCCGCCTCCGCCAGCCGGCCTTCGTCGACCAGCAGTTGCCCGTCGACGAGGTCCAACCGCAGCCGAGCGTGGGGACACTCCTCCTCGCCCATTCGCGCGCGGGCCCCGTCCAGCTCCGTGCGCGCAGCCGTGAGCTCCCGAGCCCCGATGTGTCGGCGGATGCGCCCGAGCTGCTCGACGAAGTCCGGCGCGCAGTCCGGCTCTCCGGCCGCCTGGACCATCGAGGCGAGCAACGCCGCCGCCGCGCAAAGGAGCGCTCGGGCCATCGGGGGCCTCTTCACCTAGCCGTCCGGACGCGGATCCGGCGGCGGATGGGGAAAGGGCTTGAGGTCTCCTTCGTTTCGCGGGGTGCCGGCGGGGCGGCCCCGCGGAACGTCGACCGGCTTGCGGCCAGCCCCCCGCGGCGACGCGATCGCCGCGCTCTCGTATCGTTCTATTCTCTTCACGTCCGTTTCCTTTCCGTGTCATGAGTTGATCGATCTTCACTCGAGCTGAGCTCGAAAGGTGAGGGACGGGACGTGCTCGCCGGACGGCAGGTAGGCTTCGACCTGCCACAGCAGCGTCGTGCCCGCCGCGAGCCCCGCCAGCTCCTCGCCGAGACGCAGCTCCGTCGCCTTCAGGTCGGTGACGACGGCGATCTCGTCCAGGTCCGTGGTCATCACCCGTACGTCGTAGCGAGCGCCCTCCAGCTCCTGCCACCGGAGCACGAAGTCGTCGCGAGGCAACGTCCGGCCGTCAGGCACCAGGAGCGGGACGATCCCGGCGGCGACGTCGGCGCGCGGCTGCGAGAGCCCTGGCGGGAGGACCGGCGCAGCCGGCAAGAGCAACAGGACCGCTACGCAGGCCGCAGCGGCCACGGCGGCCGTCACCGCCAGCGGCCGCCACGCCGCCGGGGTCCCTGCTGCGGCGCCCGACCTGGCCTGGCGACCGATGGCCATCGCCCTCGAAACGACTTCCCCGACCCGCTCGGCAAGCTGGTGCAGTCGCGGCTGCGGCGCCCGAAACGGCGCCAGCTCGCCGATCTGCTCGGCCACCCGCCGGGCCGCGCGCAGCTCTTGGGCGCAGCGAGGGCAGCGAGCGAAGTGGTCAGCCACCTCGCCCAGGTCTCGCGGCGCCAGCCGGCCACATGCCGCTTCCCACACGCGGGCCGGATTCGGGCACTCCGCGCCCCTCGCCCCCGTCCACTCGGGCGAGGAGAAAGCGTCGGCCAACAGATCGAGGTCGGGGAGGTTCATGGCGTGACTCCTTCGTGCACGAGAGCGTCCCGAAGCTGCCGGAGCCCGTTGTAGACCCTGCCCTCGGCACTCTTCATCGTCCAGCCGAGCCGGTGGGCGATCTCGGGGACCTTGAACCCCAGGAGGTAGAGCGTCACCGCGCGGCGGCGTTCGGGCCTGAGCCGGCTCAGGCAGTCGCGAATCGTCCGGCCGATGGCCCTGCCGACGGCGGCCTGTCCCGGATTCGGATGCGAGCACGACTCGGCGGGTCCGGAGGGCTCCGGACCGTCGTGCTCGTCGCTCGCGATAGGGACTTCGCGCTGAAATTGCCGAACCACGTTCCTCACTCTTTCTCTCTTGACGTTCCTCGCGGTGACCCAGAGAAACGTCGAGTTGAACTCCCGACGAGCACCGTCGGGGAGATCGCCGTGTCGGGCCAGCCGGAACCAGACCTCCTGGAGCACGTCTTCGCGGTGGTCGGCCGCTAACCACACGGGGCAGAGCGCCTCCACCATCCTTTTCAACACGCCCTGCAGTGCGGGGTCGTCGAGGGTCCACGTTTTCCCCGATCCGTCCGCCGGCCTCGAGCCTTCGCTCATCGGCTGTCCTCCTCCCAGATCATAGAGGACGCGCCGGACGACCGGCCGGGCGGGTCGGTCTCCCATTGCCCAAGGCGAGGGTGCAATAGCTTCCAACGGATTCAATTCTCGGTCCTCCCAAATTCAGGCCACTCCCCATGGCATAGGGCCTCCACGAAGCCTCTATTCGGGTTGATGCAACGAGGCGCCCTTTTCCCTCACTTCTGGCGGCCGAGCTCCCAGGGTGATACCCTGGGGACGGGGACGCGTGGCCGCGCTCGGCGGCGTCCCTGCT